>NZ_JBSFFI010000003.1:0-300866 GCF_053596035.1 Streptomyces sp. NPDC001781
CGGCTTTCCCCTTCCCGCCCCGGGGTGCCCGCGGGGCTGGCCAACGGTATGTGTGGGGCGGCGCTCGCCCCCCCGGGGCCCGGGGGGGGGGGGGGCGGGGGGGGGGGGCGGGCCCCCCCCGCACGCCCGCGGTCAGTGCTTCGCCGGCAGGAAGCCGACCCGGTCGTACGCCAGCGCCAGGGTCTCGGCGGCCACCGCGCGGGCCTTCTCGGCGCCCTTGGCGAGGATCGCGTCCAGCGTCTCGGTGTCCTCCAGGTACTGCTGCGTGCGCTCCCGGAAGGGGGTGACGAAGGCGACCATGATCTCGGCGAGGTCGGTCTTGAGGGCGCCGTACATCTTGCCCTCGTACTGCCGCTCCAGGTCCGCGACCGGCGTGCCGGTGAGGGTGGAGTGGATGGTGAGGAGGTTGCTCACGCCGGGCTTGTTCTCCCGGTCGAAGCGGATCACCGTGTCGGTGTCGGTGACCGCGCTCTTCACCTTCTTCGCGGTCGCCTTCGGGTCGTCCAGCAGGCTGACGACGCCCTTGGGCGAGGCCGCCGACTTGCTCATCTTGACCGCCGGGTCCTGGAGGTCGTAGATCTTCGCCGTCTCCTTGAGGATGTACGGCTTGGGGCTCACGAAGGTCTCGCCGAAGCGGCCGTTGAAGCGGTCGGCGAGGTCGCGGGTCAGCTCGACGTGCTGGCGCTGGTCCTCCCCGACCGGCACCTCGTCGGCGTGGTACAGCAGGATGTCCGCGACCTGGAGGATCGGGTACGTGAAGAGGCCGACGCTGGCCCGGTCGGCGCCCTGCTTGGCGGCCTTGTCCTTGAACTGGGTCATGCGGGACGCCTCGCCGAAGCCGGTGAGGCAGTTCATGACCCAGGCGAGCTGGGCGTGCTCGGGGACGTGGCTCTGCACGAAGAGGGTGCAGCGGTCGGGGTCCAGACCGGCCGCGAGGAGCTGGGCCGCGGCGAGGCGGGTGTTGGCGCGGAGGTCCTTCGGGTCCTGCGGGAGCGTGATCGCGTGCAGGTCGACGACCATGTAGAACGCGTCGTGCGTCTCCTGGAGGGCCACCCACTGGCGGACGGCACCGAGGTAGTTGCCGAGGTGGAACGAGCCTGCGGTGGGCTGGATTCCGGAGAGGACGCGAGGCTTCTTTTCAGCGGGGGCCATGGTGCCCATTCTCGCAGAGGTGGCGGTGAGTCCTGTGCCTGAGGGCCGTCCCGCAATCCGCGAGCCCGCTGGGGATCGTGGGACAGCCCTCAGTTGGGGGGTGGGCGCGGGGGCGCGGGGGCTGCGGCGACGTCGTGGCCTGTCGCGCGGTTCCCCGCGCCCGTGAGGCGGGTGCGCCTCGGCCCTGCTGATCAGGTCAGGTCGATCTCCGGGTACAGCGGGAAGGCCGCCACCAGGTCCGTCGCCCGCTGCGCGATCTCGTCCGCCGTCTTCCGGTCCAGGACGTGCTGGGCCTTCGACGGGGCGCCGGACTTGGTGGTGCCGGGCTCCGTGGCGGTGAGGACCCGGTCGATCAGGCCGGCCACCTCGTCCATCTCGGCCGTGCCGAGGCCGCGGGTGGTGAGGGCGGGGGTGCCGACGCGGATGCCGGAGGTGTACCAGGCGCCGTTGGGGTCGGCGGGGATGGCGTTGCGGTTGGTGACGACGCCGGAGTCCAGCAGGGCGGCCTCGGCCTGGCGGCCGGTGAGGCCGTAGGAGGCGGCGACGTCGATCAGGTTGAGGTGGTTGTCGGTGCCGCCGGTGACCAGGGTGGCGCCGCGCTTCGTCAGGCCCTCGGCGAGCGCGCGGGAGTTGTCGACGACGCGCTGGGCGTAGTCCCGGAAGGAGGGCCGGCGCGCCTCGGCCAGGGCGACCGCCTTGGCGGCCATGACGTGCGGGAGCGGGCCGCCCAGCACCATCGGGCAGCCCCGGTCGACCTGGTCCTTGAGGGAGTCGTCGCACAGGACCATGCCGCCGCGCGGGCCGCGCAGCGACTTGTGGGTGGTGGTGGTGACGATCTGGGCGTGCGGTACGGGGTCGAAGTCGCCGGTGAGCACCTTGCCCGCGACCAGACCGGCGAAGTGCGCCATGTCCACCATGAGGGTCGCGCCGACCTCGTCCGCGATCTCCCGCATGATCCGGAAGTTCACCAGGCGCGGGTAGGCGGAGTACCCGGCGACCAGGATCAGCGGGCGGAACTCGCGGGCCTGGGCGCGCAGGGCCTCGTAGTCGATCAGGCCGGTGGCCGGGTCGGTGCCGTAGGAGCGCTGGTCGAACATCTTGCCGCTGATGTTGGGCCGGAAGCCGTGGGTGAGGTGGCCGCCCGCGTCCAGGGACATGCCGAGCATGCGCTGGTTGCCGAAGGCCTGGCGCAGCTCGGCCCAGTCGGCCTCGGACAGCTCGTTGATCTGGCGGGCGCCGGTCCTCTCCAGGAACGGCACCTCCACGCGGTCGGCGAGGACGGCCCAGAAGGCGACCAGGTTGGCGTCGATGCCGGAGTGCGGCTGGACGTAGGCGTGCCGGGCGCCGAAGAGCTCGCGGGCGTGCTCGGCGGCCAGGGACTCGACGGTGTCGACGTTGCGGCAGCCGGCGTAGAAGCGGCGGCCGACGGTGCCCTCGGCGTACTTGTCGCTGAACCAGTTGCCCATCGCCAGCAGCGTCGCCGGGGAGGCGTAGTTCTCGGAGGCGATCAGCTTGAGCATCTCGCGCTGGTCCTGGACCTCCTGGCCGATCGCGTCGGCCACGCGGGGCTCGACCGCGCGGATGACGTCGAGCGCGGCGCGGTAGGCGGTGGTCTCGGCGGAGCCGGACGGGGTGGCGGTGGGGTTCTCGGGCATAGGGGGCCTCCGGACAGGGCGTCGGTGTGTCGTCGTGTTCGGTTCGGCCCAGGCGCACGGCGCTGACTCCCGGGCCGCTCCCCGATGGTCCGTCCCATCCCAGCGCGCCAGTCACGGCCCACGACCAGCCTACCGGCCGGCGGAGACGGGCGCGGGCCGGTCCGAGGGGCGGACGGGACCGGGGGTGTCCGGCCCGGCCGGCGGGACACCCCTCAGAGGATCACGTGCGGCAGGAAGCGGGCGTAGGAGTCGGTGATCAGCCCCGAGGACTCGCGGATGCCGAGTCCGGCCGCCTCGTCGCCGACGACCCACGCGCCCAGGACGACGTGGTTGCCGTCGAAGACGGGGAGCGGGGCGAGGGCCTGGTAGCAGCAGGTCTCCTCGGGCACCGGCGGGGCCGGGCTGCCCGGCGGGTGCAGGGTGACGCCCTCCCCCTCGCGGCCGAGCAGCGGCTTGGCGGCGTAGCCGGTGGTGGCGGCCAGCTCGCGGGGGCCGTCCAGGTAGGCCGGCAGGAGATTGGGGTGGCCGGGGTACAGCTCCCAGAGAACCGCCAGCAGGGCCTTGTTGCTGAGCAGCATCTTCCAGGCGGGCTCGATCCACAGGGTGCTGCCGGTGCCGCCGCCGTTGTCCAGGGTGTCCAGCACGTGCCCGGCGAACTCGTCGGTGGTGAGCCATTCCCACGGGTACAGCTTGAAGATCGCGCGGATGAACTTCAGCCGGTTGTCCACGAAGCGGCCGGAGAGGGTGTCCCAGCCGATCTCCTCCATGGAGAGCCAGTCGGTGTCGAGCCCGGCCTGCTCGGCGGTCTCCTTGAGGTAGGCGACCGTCATCAGGTCCTCGCCCAGTTCGTCGGCCGAGGAGTGCGCGAAGTGCAGCGGGACGCCCGGCGGGAGGAGCCCCGCCTGCTTGCGCCAGGCGCCGACCAGGCGTTCGTGCAGCGAGTTCCACTGGTCGGCGCCGGGGAAGCGCTCCTCCATCCAGAACCACTGCGCGGACGCGGCCTCCACCAACGAGGTCGGGGTGTCCGCGTTGTACTCCAGCATCCTCGCCGGGCCGGTGCCGTCGTAGTGCAGGTCGAACCTGCCGTAGAGGGAGGGGAGTTCGGCGCGCCGGTGCCAGGACTCGGTGACGGCGGCGGCGACCCGCGGGTCGGTGATGCCGAGGTCGGCGAGTCGGCCGTGCTCCACCATGTGCCCGGCGGCGGCCAGGCACATGGTGTGCAGTTCCTCGACGGTCTCCTCCAGCGCCTCCACCTCGGGCAGCGTGAAGACGTAGTGGGCGCTCTCGTCCCAGTAGGGACGCAGGGATCCGTCGGGATGGCGGGTGAGCGGGTAGACGATCCCCTGCTCCTCGACGGTGCGCTGCCAGTCGGGGCGGGGCGTGATCGTACGGCGTTCCATGCGCGCGGCCCGGCCCGGTCAGCCGCCGGAGCTGCCGTGGCCGCTGCCGAAGCCGCCCCGGTGCACGCTGTGGCCGTCGTTGTCGCCCGAACGGCCGGAGCCGCCGCCGGACTTGCGGGGCGCGGTGAAGGAGCCGCTGCGGACCCAGGAGCCCTTCTTCTTGCCGCCGTAGTAGTAGGCGCCGCCGCCGGAACCCGACTTGCAGTTCTTGTCGGAGACGACGTGGTAGCCCTTGGCCACGTTGTAGCTGTCGCGGTCCACGCAGCGCTTGTCCGGGTCGGACGAGGAGCATGCGGTGAGGGCGGCGGCGAGCAGCCCCATGCCTCCCAGGACGACCGTGGTGGAGCGCAGTTGCGCGCGGGTGTCGGCCATGTTCTCTTCTCCCCCGTCGGTGGTGCGTTCGGCAGTCAGCCTAGAGACCGGTGTGAGTTTCCGGCAGGGCGCCCCCACGTATTCGTGTTCCCCTACAGTCGCTTTGTGTTTTTTGGAATGGTGTGCGCGCTCGGCGCGGCGGTCTGCTTCGGTACGGCCACGGTGTTTCAGGCGGTGGCCGCGCGGGCGGCCACCGGACAGGGCGGCGGGGAGGCGGCGCTGCTGCTGAGGGCGGTGCGGCAGTGGCGGTACGCGGTGGGCCTCGCGCTGGACGGGCTCGGCTTCGTGTTCCAGATCCTCGCGCTGCGCTCGGTGCCGATCTACGCCGTGGGCGCCGCGCTGGCCGCGAGCCTCGCGGTGACGGCGGTGGTGGCGGCGCGGCTGCTGCGGGTGCGCCTGAGCGGGCGGGAGTGGACGGCGATCGGCGTGGTGTGCGCGGGGCTCGCGCTGCTCGGGCTGGCCTCGGGCGCGGAGGGCGGCCGCCAAGGCCCGGCCTGGCTGCCGTACGCGCTGCTCGCGACGGCGGCGGGGGTGCTGCTGCTCGGCGCGGCGGGCGGGCGGCTCACGGGACGGCCGCGCGCGCTGCTCCTCGGGCTCGGCGCGGGGTGCGGCTTCGGGGTGGTGGAGGTGGCGGTCCGCCTGGTCGGCTCCCTCCACCCGTACGCCCTGTCGACCGATCCGTCCCTCTACGCCCTGCTCCTCGGCGGCGGTGCCGCCTTCTGGCTCCTGACCTCGGCGCTGCAGCGCGGCTCGGTCACCACGGCCACGGCCGGGATGGTCCTCGGCGAGACCCTGGGCCCGGCTGCGGTGGGCGTGCTCTGGCTGGGCGACCGCACGCGGGCGGGGCTCGGTCCGCTCGCGGTGCTGGGGTTCGCCGTGGCGGTGGCGGGGGCGCTGGCGTTGGCGCGGTTCGGGGAGGCGCCGGGGACGGAGCCCGGGGACGACGGGCCGGCCGCTGCCCGGGAAGGCGCGGGCACCGCGTCCGTGGGCTGACCCGGGCGGGGCGCCGGCCGCATACCGCACCGCACTCGCGAAGGGGTCACGGCAGTGCCCGGCACAGGGCTTCCAGGACGGTCGGCCAGGTGCTGTCGGGAGGGGTGCCGTAGCCGACGACGAGCGCCTCCTGCGGTTCGGCGCGGGCCAGCCGGTGCCGGTAGAAGGCGAGGCCGTGCAGCGCGAGTCCCTGCCAGTGGGCGGCCCGCACGACGGCCTGCTCGGTGCCGGGCGGCAACCGCAGCACCGCGTGCAGCCCGGCCGCGATCCCGGTGACCGTGACCTCCGGCGCCCGGTCGGCGACGGCGGCTGCCAGTTGGTCCCGGCGGCGCCGGTAGCGCTGCCGGGCGGCGCGGACGTGGCGGTCGTACGCGCCCGAGGCGATGAACTCGGCCAGCGTGAGCTGGTCGAGCACGCCGACGGTGTCACTGTGGCCCTTGGCCTTCGTCAGCTCCGCCAGGAGGGCCGGGGGGACCACCATCCAGCCCAGGCGGAGTCCGGGGGCGAGGGACTTGCTGGCGGTGCCCAGGTGGATCACGTGGCCGGGGTCGAGGCCCTGGAGCGCGCCGACGGGCTGGCGGTCGTAGCGGAACTCGCCGTCGTAGTCGTCCTCCAGGATCAGCCCGCCGGTCCGCCGGGCCCAGTCGACGACGGCGGCGCGCCGGTCGGGGTGCAGCGGGGTGCCCATGGGGAACTGATGGGCCGGGGTGAGGAGTACGGCGCCCTCGGTGCCCAGGGGCCGGGTGTCGGTGCCGAGTCGGTCGTACGGCAGCGCGGTGGTCGTCAGGCCCGCTCCGGCGAGCAGGTCGCGGTGCACGTGGAGGCCGTAGGACTCGACGGCGACCGTGCGGGCGCCCCGGCCGTGCAGCACGGTGCCGAGGAGGCGCAGGGCGTGGGAGAAGCCCGCGGTGATCAGCACGGTGCCGGGGTCGGTGCGCACACCCCGGACGCGGGCGAGGTATCCGGCGACGGCGGTACGCAGTTCGGGTCGGCCGCGCGGATCGCCGTAGCCCAGCGCGTCGTTGGGGGCGCGGGTCAGGGCGCGGCGGGCGGCCCTCAGCCACTCGGTGCGGGGGAAGGCGGCGAGGTCGGGGGTGCCGGGGACCAGGCTGTGCGCGGGGCGGCCGGGCGTGCGGCGCCTCACGGGCGTGCCCGCCGCTCCGGCCACGGGCACGGCCCGCTCGGCGACGCGGGTGCCGGAGCCCTGGCGGGCGGTGAGCCAGCCCTCGGCGACCAGGTCGGCGTACGCCTCGGCGACGGTGTTGCGGGCGATCCCGAGATCCGCCGCCAGGGTGCGGGAGGAGGGCAGCCGGGTGCCGGGGGCGAGCCGGCCGGTGCGTACGGCGTCGCGCAGCGCGTCGGTGAGACCCCGGCGCAGCCCGCTGCCGCCGGCCGGTTCGAGGTGGAGGTCGATCCCCAGATTGGCCCATGAATCCGCCATGGGAATGGACCATACTCCTGGGCTGCTTCGCTCCTAGGCTGGCCCGTATGGAGACCACGGAGAACACCACCGGGTACGCCCCCGAGCGCCCCGCACGCCTGTCCTGGACCGAGCACGTGCCCGACGTCTACAGGGCGATGGTCCGCCTGGACGCGGCCGCCAGGAAGGGCGTCGACCCCACGCTGCTGGAGCTGGTGAAGATCCGCGCCTCGCAGCTCAACCACTGCGCGTACTGCCTGGACATGCACACCAAGGACGCGCTCGCGGCCGGGGAGAGCGTGGAGCGGATCGTGCAGCTCGGCGCGTGGGACGAGTCACGGCACTTCTACACCGGGAAGGAGCTGGCGGCGCTGGAGCTGACCGAGGCCGTCACCGTCCTCACCGACGGCTTCGTGCCGGACGAGGTGTACGAGCGGGCCGCCGGGCAGTTCGAGGAGGCCGAGCTGGCGCAGCTGATCGCCGCGATCACGGTGATCAACGCCTGGAACCGGTTCGCGGTGACGACGCGGATGGTGCCGGGGCACTACACGCCGGGGCAGTACGAGTAGCCGTGCCCGCAACCGCGGACGGCGGCGCCGCCGATTGGGCACGCGCCGCCGTCCGCCGTCCGGTGCCGGCTCACGGAAGCCAGCGCTTCCACGTCTCCGGGTGGGCGTCGACCCACCTCTTCGCGGCCTCCTCCGGGCTGAGCTTCTGCTCGGCGATCATGAGGGAGACCTCGTTCTGGTCCTCCGTCGTCCACTGGAACTTCTTCAGGAACTCCGCGCCCTTGCCGCCGGAGCGGGCGAAGTCGGCGTTGAGGAACTTGCGCAGCGGGGTCTTCGGGTACGCGCAGGTGATCTTCGCGGCGTCGGTGTCGCAGCCCTCCTTGTACGGCGGGAGCTGCACCTCTGTCATCGGCACCTTCTTGAACAGCCACTGGGGGGTGTACCAGTAGGTCAGGAAGGGCTTCTTCTCCTTGGCGAACTGCTTGATCTGGGTGATCTGCGCGGCCTCGGACCCGGCGAAGACGACCTGGTAGTTCAGCTTCAGGTTCTTCACCAGTGCCTTGTCATGGGTGACGTAGGCCGGGGAGCCGTCCATGAGCTGGCCCTTGCCGCCGGACTCGGCGGTACGGAACTGGGCCGCGTACTTGTCGAGGTTCTTCCAGTTCGTGATGTCGGGGTGCTGCTTGGCGAAGTAGGTCGGCACGAACCAGCCGATGTGCCCGGTGACACCGAGCCCGCCCGCGGCGGAGACGGTCTTCTTCTCCTGGACGTACCGCTTCTCCTGCTCGGGGTGGCTCCAGTCCTCCAGCAGCGCGTCGACGCGGCCCTGGCTGAGCGCGTCCCAGGCGGGGATCTCGTCGACCTGGACGGTGTCGACGCGGTAGCCCATCTTGTGCTCGAGCAGGTACTTGGCGACCGCCACGTTGGACTGCGCGCCCACCCAGGACTGCACGGACAGGGTCATGCTCTTGGCGCCGCCCGCGTTGGCGAACGGGCTGGCCTGCTTGGTCATGTCGGCCGCGCCGCAGCCGGTGAGCAGGGCGAGCGCGGACGCGGCGGCGACGCTCACCGAGAGGGTCGTACGGAGTCGCATGTCACGCTCCCTTCTTCGCGCGGCGGCCGGTGGGCTGGGTGACCCGGTCGAGCATCAGGCCGAGGCAGACGATCGCGGCACCGGCGACCAGGCCGGTGGCGAGGTCGCCCTGGGCGAGGCCGAAGGCGACGTCGTAGCCGAGGGCGCCCGCGCCGACCAGACCGCCGATGATGACGACGGCGAGGACCAGGACGACGCCCTGGTTCACGGCCAGCAGCAGCGAGCGCCGGGCCAGCGGGAGCTGGACCTGCCAGAGCTGCTGACGGCCGGTGGCGCCCAGCGAGCGGGCCGACTCCAGCGCGGCCGGGTCGACCTGGCGCAGGCCCTGCGCGGTGATCCGGACGACGGCCGGGAGGGCGTACACCACGGCGGCGACGACGGCCGGGGCGCGGCCGACGCCGAACAGGGCGACGACGGGGATCAGGTACACGAACTGCGGCATGGTCTGGAACACGTCCAGCACCGGGCGCAGCAGCCGGTCCACCCGGTCGCTGCGGGCGGCCGCGATGCCGGTGGCGATGCCGAGGACCAGGGTGACGGCGACGGCGGCCAGGACCTGGGAGAGCGTGTCGAGGGAGGAGTCCCAGACGCCGAGCACGCCGATCGCGGCCATGGCGAGGGTGGCGGTCAGCGCGGTGCGCCAGGTCCCGATCAGCCAGGCCAGCGCGGCGACGAGCAGCAGCACCGACCACCAGGGCAGTGCGCGCAGGCCGTCGCGCAGCGGGTCCAGCATCCAGGTGGTGAAGTGCCCGGCCCAGTCGGCGGTACCACCGATCACGGGGACGCCGGAGTAGAGGTGCGCGGTCATCCAGTTGACGGCGTGGTTGACCGGCTCCGCGATGTTCAGGGTGGCGGCCGCGGGCCACTCGGTGCCGCCGAGCAGCCGGGCGGCGACCGCCGCGACGGCGGTGGCGGCGAGCGCGAGGAGCCACATCGTGCGGCGGGACTCGCCGCTGTGGTCGCCGGCGCGGCCGGCGGCGCCGGTCACCCGGTCCAGCACGATGGCGAGCAGCACGATCGGGATGCCCGCGGCGAGGGCGGCGCCGACGTCGACGGAGGCGAGCGCCTGGTAGACGCGGTCACCGAGGCCGCCGGCGCCGATGACGGAGGCGATGACGGCCATGGACAGGGCCATCATGATCGTCTGGTTGAGGCCGAGCAGGAGCTCCTTGCGGGCCAGCGGGATACGGGCGGTCAGCAGCCGCTGGCGCGGGGTGGCGCCGAGCGAGTGCACCGCTTCCAGCACCTCGGGGTCGGCGCCGCGCAGGCCGAGCGCGGTGAGCCGCGCCATCGGCGGGGCCGCGTAGACCACGGTGGCGAGGACGGCGGCGGGGACGCCGATGCCGAAGACCAGCACCACGGGCAGCAGGTAGGCGAAGGCGGGGAGCACCTGCATGGTGTCCAGCACCGGGCGCAGCGCGCGGTCCATCCGGTCGGAGAGCCCGGCGGCGAGCCCGAGCACGACGCCGACGGCGACGGACGCCAGCACCGCGGCCACCATGAGCGCGAGCGTCTGCATGGTGGGCAGCCACATGCCGAGCGCACCGCAGGCGAGGAACGCCGCGGCCGTCCCGGTGGCCAGCTTCACCCCGGCCACCCGCCAGGCGACCAAGGCGCCGAGCACGGTGACGCCGGCCCAGCCCATGGCGAGCAGGGCCAGGTAGACACCGCGCACGCCGAGCACGATCGCGTTGCTGATGTGGCCGAAGAAGTACAGGAACAGCGGGTGGCTGTCCCGGTTGTTCATCACCCAGTCGCTGGCGTCGCCGAGCGGGCCGGTGAGGCTGACGGTCAGCGCGTGGGGCCAGTGTCCGCTGCCCCACCGGCTGTCGATCAGGGGAACGAGGATCACGGCGGCGACGGCGAGCGTGATCAGCTTGGCCGCCGGGCGGGACTTCAGCAGGCCGGGCAGGGCGCGCCGGGCGCCGGGCACGGAGAGCGTGGTCATCGGGCCGCCTCGGGGTCGGGGGCGGCGGACACGAGGGGGGCCTCGGCCTCCCGCTCGGCGGGGGCGGCGGCCCGGGTGCCCGCCACCACGTTGAGCAGCGCGTCGGAGTCGACGACGCCCATGCAGGTGCCGTCGTCCATCACGCGCGCCGGTTCACCCGCGCGGGCGACGGCCTCGATGGCCTCGGCCACCGGGGCCTCGGGGCTGACGGCCGGGCCGCTTCCCGCCTCCTCCAGGGAGGCCGGGCGCATGGCGGAGCGGCAGGTGACGACCTGCTCGCGCGGCACGTCGCGGACGAACTCGCGGACGTAGTCGTCGGCCGGGGAGTTGACGATCTCCTCGGGGGTGCCGAGCTGGACCACGCGGCCGTCGCGCATCAGGGCGATGCGGTCGCCCAGTTTGAGGGCCTCGGTGAGGTCGTGGGTGATGAAGACCATGGTGCGGCCCTCTTCGCTGTGCAGGCGGGCGACCTCGTCCTGCATGTCGCGCCGGATCAGCGGGTCGAGCGCGCTGAACGGCTCGTCGAAGAGCAGCACCTCGGGGTCGACGGCGAGGGCGCGGGCGAGCCCGACGCGCTGGCGCTGACCGCCGGAGAGCTGGCCCGGGCGGCGCTTCTCCATGCCCGCGAGCCCGACCTTGGCGACGACCTCGGCGGCCTTCTCGCGGCGCTCGGCGCGGCCCATGCCCTGGATCTCCAGGCCGTAGGCGACGTTGTCGAGGACCGTGCGGTGCGGCAGCAGGCCGAAGTGCTGGAAGACCATCGCGGCCCGGTGCCGGCGCAGTTCGCGCAGCCGGCCGCGGTCCATGGCGCGTACGTCCTCGCCGTCGATGGCGATGGTGCCGGCGGTGGGTTCGATCAGCCGGGTCAGACAGCGCACCAGGGTGGACTTGCCGGAGCCGGAGAGGCCCATGACGACGAAGACCTCGCCCTTGCGGACCTCGAAGGAGACGTCCCGCACGGCGGCCGTGCAGCCGGTCTCGGCGCGCAGTTCGGCGGGGCTCAGCGCGGCCAGCTCCGGGTCGGCGGGGACGCGCTCGGGCTTGGGGCCGAACACCTTCCACAGGCCGTCGACGGCGAAGACCGGCGCGCGGGACTCCTCGGTGGGCGGCTTGCGGGTGGGAACGGTGAGCGTCATCGCGCGTCACCACCTATCAGTTCGACGGCCTTCTCCCCGACCATGAGCACTCCGATCATCGGGTTCACCGCGGTCATCGTCGGGAAGACGGACGCGTCGGCGATGCGGATGCCGTCCAGACCCCGGACACGCAGTTCGGGGTCCACGACGGCGAGTTCGTCATCGGCGGCGCCCATCCTGCAGGTGCCGGCCGGGTGGTACACGGTGTGCGCGACCTTGCGCGCGTACTCGCTCAGCTCCTCGTCGCCCTGGACCTCGGGTCCGGGGCAGACCTCGCGCTTGAGCCAGTGGGCCAGCGGCTCCGACTTGGCCACCTCGCGGGCGATGCGGATGCCGTCGACCAGCGTCCTGGCGTCGTAGTCGTCCTCGTCGGTGAAGTACCGGAAGTCCAGCGCGGGCTTGACCTCGGGATCGGCGCTGGTCAGGTAGAGCCGGCCGCGGCTCCTGGGCTTGGGGATGTTCGGGGTCATCGAGACGCCGAACTCGGGCCGCTCGTAGCCGAGACGCTCCGGATTGTCCGTGAACGGGATCTGGTAGAAGTGGAACATCAGGTCCGGGCCCGCGTGTTCGGGGTCGCGGCGGACGAACAGGCCCGCGTCGGAGTCCATCGCGGAGTTCTCCGGGATGGGTCCGTGGGTCTCCCAGACGATGACCGACTCCGGGTGGTCGAGCAGGTTCTCGCCGACGCCGGGCAGGTCCAGCACGACCGGGATGCCGAGGGCCTCCAGGTCGGCGCGCGGGCCGATGCCCGAGTGCATCAGCAGGCGCGGGGTGTCGACGGCGCCCGCGCAGAGGACCACCTCGTTGCGCGCCTTGACCAGCAGCTCCTGCCCGTCCTTGGTGCGCACGTGGACGCCCTCGGCACGAGTGCCGTCCAGCTCCAGCTTGTACGCCCAGGTCTCCAGGAACAGGTGAAGGTTCGGGCGCTCGTCCATCACCGGGTGCAGATAGGCGACGGAGGCGGAGGAGCGCTTGTTGTTCTCGGGGTGGTAGGCGAGGTCGAAGAAGCCGACGCCGTCGGTGAACGGCTTCCTGTTGAAGCCCTCCACACGCGGCACGCCGAGCGCGGACTGCGCGGCGTCCACGAAGTCCCGCGCGATGGCGTTCCGGTCCTTCTCGTCCACCGAGACGATGTTGTTCTTCAGCCGGGCGAAGTACGCCTCCATCGGGACGGCGCCCCAGCCGGTCGCCCCGGCCTGCTCCCACTCGTCCCAGTCGGAGGGCAGGGGCTTGAACGAGATCAGGGTGTTGTGCGAGGAGCAGCCGCCGAGCACGCGGGCCCGGCTGTGCCGGATGTGGGAGTTGCCGCGCGGCTGCTCGGTGGTCGGGTAGTCGTAGTCGAGGTCGCCGCCGAGCAGGCCCATCCAGCGGCGCAGCGTGAGCACGTCGTCGCGGTCGACGTCGCTCGGGCCGCCCTCGATGACGGCGACGGTGACGTCCGGGTTCTCGGTCAGGCGGGAGGCGATGACGGAGCCCGCCGTGCCGCCGCCGACGACGACGTAGTCGTACTCGTGGGTGTGTTCGGGCATGGGGTGTGACTCCTGGGGACGGGGAGGTCCTGCGAAGGTCGGAAGGGGGCTCAGCCGGCGAACCAGCGCACGGGGCTCGGGGCGAGGTTCTGGTACACGTGCTTGGCCTCGCGGTACTCGGCGAGGCCGGCGGGGCCCAGCTCGCGGCCGGTGCCGCTCTTGCCGAAACCGCCCCACTCCGCCTGCGGCAGGTAGGGGTGGAAGTCGTTGATCCACACGGTGCCGTGCCGCAGCCGGGCGGCCACGCGCCGGGCGCGGCCGGCGTCGGCGGTCCAGACGGCGCCCGCGAGACCGTACTCGGTGTCGTTGGCGAGGGTGACCGCCTCGTCCTCGGTGCGGAAGGTCTCGACGGTGAGGACGGGTCCGAAGACCTCCTCCCGCACGACGCGCATCTCGCGGTGGCAGTGGTCGAGGACGGTCGGCTCGTAGAAGTAGCCGGACTCGGGACGGTCGGCGGTGGGCTCGGGGCGCTTGCCGCCGCAGACCAGGGTGGCGCCCTCGGCGAGCGCCGAGGCGACGAAGTCCTCGGTCTTGGCGCGCTGCTGCTCGGAGACGAGCGGTCCGCACTCGACACCGGACGCGGTGCCCCGGCCGAGCTTGATCTTCCGCGCGCGGACGGCGAGTTCGGCGACGAAGCGGTCCCGGACGGACTCCTCGACGATGAGGCGCCCGCCGGCCGAGCAGACCTGGCCGCTGTGGATGAACGCGGCGTTGAGGGCCTGGTCGACGGCGGTGTCGAAGCCCTCCTCGGTGGCGCAGGCGTCGGCGAAGACCACGTTGGGGTTCTTCCCGCCGAGTTCCAGGGCGACCTTCTTCACGCTCGGCGCGGCGGCCTGGGCGACCTTGACGCCGCTGACCAGGCCGCCGGTGAAGGAGACGAGGTCGACGTCGGGGTGCTCCGAGAGGCGGGCGCCGACGGTGTGGCCGGGGCCGGTGACCAGGCCGGCGACGCCCTCGGGGAGTCCGGCCTCCACCAGCAGCCCGATGAGCGCGATGGTGGTCATCGGGGTGATCTCGCTGGGCTTGATCACGAAGGTGTTGCCCGCGGCGAGCGCCGGGGCGATCTTCCAGCTCGCCTGGAGCAGCGGATAGTTCCACGGGGTGATCAGCGAGCAGACACCGACCGGCTCGTGCACGACGACGCTGTGGATGTCGGGTGAGCCCGCGTCGACCACCCGGCCGGGCGCCTCGGCGGCGACCAGGTCCGCGAAGTAGCGGAAGGCGTCGGCGACGCAGTCGATGTCGACGCGGCCCTCCTCGACGGTCTTGCCCGCGTCCCTGCTCTCCAGCAGGCCCAGTTCCTCGCGGTCGCGGACCAGGAGGTCCGCCACGCGGCGCAGCAGGGCGGCACGCTCGGCGACCGGGGTGTGCGGCCAGGGGCCCTCGTCGAACGCGCGGCGTGCGGCGGCCACCGCGCGGTCCACGTCCTTCGTGCCACCCTCCGCGACGACGGCGAAGGGCCTGCCGTCCGCGGGGTCGAGGATCTCCCGGGTCTCCCCGGAGTCTGCTTCCAGCCACTCACCTCCGGCGTGAATGGTGGCCTCGGCCGGTCGTTCCGTTCTGTCCGCCATGATCGGTTTTGCCTTCCCTTCCTGTTCAGGCGCCCTGCGTGACAGAGCCGCCACATCGGGGCGCATGACCGCATGCCCTCGGCCTGTGAAGCGCATGCGCATTCGATGGCCGAAAGTGCGTCGGGTCACGAAGTTTACGGGAGAAAAGGCAATAAATGGGGCATACTGGGGTGGCATCGGTCACGGCCCTGGTGCACACTCCGCGAACCGGGCCGATTCGATCAGTTCAGCGCCGCGTTCCCGGCCGGGTCGCAGTCCATGCCGGGCGGGCAGAACCAGGCGAGCGCGGTGGTGAGGAGTTCCAGCTCGTCGTCCCGGCCGTCGGCGTCCGGGCCGTACGCGGCGAGCGCGTAGATCCTGCCGTCGGCGGCGACGAACCGCTCGTCGTAGACGTGCCAGGTCCCGACCTCGGGCTCGCCCCGGATGGTGTCCGCGAGGTACTCCAGCCGGGACCCGGTGAAGTCCCCCTCGTCCAGGTCGGCCAGCGCCAGCTTCTCGAACCCGCGCGGCTTGGCGGTCCGGTCCGAGAGGTACAGGTCGAAGGACGCCTGCGGGCTCGCCTCCGACACCTCGTACACCTGGAGCCTCCGCTCCCGGTCGGGGCTGCGGTAGTTCACGACGGCCATCCCGTACTCGGACGGCACGGTGGCCCGCGCCCACCCCTCGGGCACCGCCACCCGGAACCCCTCACCGTCGTCGTGCAGCTCGTATCCGGCGGGGGGCGTTGCGGCGGACGGGCTGGGCGCGGGGGAACTGGATACCGGGCTCGGGCCGCGGGTGACGGGAGCGGAGGAGGTGTGCGCCTGGCCCCGCCTGCTCCGGTCGTCGCCGTTCTCACGGACGACCAGGGCCAGCACGAGGCTCACCGCGATCCCGGCTGCCGCCGCCCCGACGAGGACGGACCAGAGCACACGGCGGCTGGGACCGCCGCGGGGCGGCGCGGGGTCCGCGGCGGGAGAGGCCGCGGTCGCGGCGGTGGGGGGCCAGGTGGCGGTCGGGGCCGGGGACTCGGCGGGCGGCCATACGGCGGCCGGCTCGGCCGGGGGCCACGAGACGGTCGGGGGTTCGGCGTGCGCGGAAGTCTCGGCCGGGGGCCAGGACGAGGGAGGAGGCGTGCGCCGGCCCGCGGGCGGCCAGGTGGGGGCCGAGGGGCCGGTCCCGGTCGGCGGACCTGCACAGGGGCCGGCGGAGGCCGGGGACTCGGCCGGGGGCCGGGCACCGGCCGGCGGCCCCGCGGGCGCGGAGGGGCCGGTGGACGCCGGCGGCTCGGCCGGGGACTCGGCCGGGGGCTCGGTGGGAGGCGGGTCGGCGGAGGACGGGGAGCCGGCCGGCGCGGGGGGCGTGCGACGGTCCGCCGGTGGCCATGGGGCGGCCGGGCCGCCGGTGGCCTCCGCGGGGGCGGCCGGGGGCCACTTCGGGGCCGGTGGCGCGGCGGGCATCCTGGGACCGGCCGGGGGCCAGGCCGCGGTCGGGGCGTGATCGGGGCCGGACGGTGGGGGCGGGGTCGGGGGCGTGTCGGTGCCGGGGCCCGCCTCCCAGCGTTGGGTGTCCTCGTTCCAGTGCTGCTGTCCCCCGCTCATCGCGGCCCCCTCGTGGTGTCGCGGTCAGAGTCCGAGCAGGCCGGCGACCGTGCCTGCCGAGGCGAGGACGCCCAGGAGGGCCTGGGAGTCGGCCAGAAGTTCACGCAGGCGCTCGCGGCGGGTGGGACTCGCCTGGCCGGTGCGGGTGAGTTCCGCCTCGGTGTCGGCGAGCGCCTCGCCCAGCGCGGCGGTCTGCTCGGTGGCCCGTACCCGCGCGAGGTCGGCGCGCAACTCACGCACCGCTTCAAGGAGTTGCTGGTCGGCGGGGGTGCCCGTACCGTGCTGGTGGCTCTCGGCGTGGGCGTGGCTGCCGATGGCGAAGGTGCTCCCCGACACGTCTCCGATGCGGACGTTCGGCTCCTGACCGGTCATGTCCCGGTTCCCTTCCCGGGCGCGGGCGCGCCCGTGGCTCTGGCGTGGCTGCCGACGGCGAAGGTGCTGCCCTCGACGCGGCCGATGTGGACGTCACCGTTGCGGATGTTGACGACCTTCTGGACGAACTCGCCGGTCTGGTAACCGGATTCGGCGAGCGCGGACCGCACCCCGTCGGCGACCCTGTCCTGCACCCCGCGCAGATACCGGACCACGTCCATCTCCTGGAAGAGCGAACCCGCGGGCGTGGACGCCAGCTCGCGCACCGAGAGCGCGGGGCCGTCGGGCAGCGCGCCCGCGTAACCCCCGGTCAGCAGGCGCCAGCCGAGCACCAGCCCCCGCCCGAGCTGGGCGAGTGCCCGCCCGGCCGAGCCCGGCACCAGGACGAGCGCGGTGGCGGCCTTGCCGAGGGAGTTGTTGTGCCGGAACCGGTGGGCGGCGCGGTCGGCGTCCTTGAAGTCCTCACGGACCGGCGTCAGCACGTGCGGGGCGATCTCCAGCATCAGCATGCCGCCCTGGGTGTGGAGGCGGACGTACACGGTGACGACCAGCTCCTCCTCCCAGCCGCCGACCCGCACCCGCAGGAAGTGCCGCCGCTTCTCGGCCCCTTCCTCCACCGCCCGCGCCCGGTGCTGCTCGAACGCCTCGGCGGTGTACGGGGCCTGCTCCCGCTTCCTCAGCCCCTCCACCGGGAGGAACACGCACTCGTCGATCTCCAGCCAGCGCAGCCGGTCCCGGACACCGGGCCCCGCGTACTCGGCCGGGACGCGGAGCTGCTCCAGGCGGGGACGGATCTTCTCCAGGATCGCCCGGTTGCTGAGCGGCTGCCGCTCCTCGGCCGTCCCGTCCGGCTTCAGCTCCACGGCCAGCACCCATGTGTCGTAGGCGTCTCCGGCCCCGCAGAAGGGCCGGGCCTGGTGGTACATGACCAGCGGGGCGTGCTGCTCCAGCCGGATGCGCCGCCCGAGCCGCTCAAGACGCGGGCTCGGCGCCTGCTCGGCGGGGTCGGCGGCGGCGTCCGGGAAGCGCTGCGGGGACAGCTCGCCGGCCAGCGCCCGGCTGAACCGGGTGCGCTGGGCGTGCACGCACAGCGCGATGAGCGCGAGCACGACGAGGGTGGACCACGCCTGCCAGGCCTCCACGGCCGGGGTGAGCGAATCGGAGAGGTCCTCGGAGCCGCCGTACCCGCCGTACTCCCCGTATCCGTACGGATCGTAGGACGGTTCGGGAGAAGGCCCGCCGCCGAACGCGGTGACGACGGTCAGCACGAACAGCGCGGCGAACCATGCCCGCCCCCACCACCGGGCCAGGAAGGCGAGGACCAGCCGGTACAGCGGAGGGGCGGCCGCGCGGCCGCGCAGCCAGGGGGCGAGGGCGAGCCAGACGCTGGGCCACAGGAACAGCGCGAGCAGCCCGCCGCTGAGCAGCATGCCCACCAGCCACAGCCCGGTGACGGCCCCGGCCCAGGCGAGTTCCTGCCGCCGGGCCCGCAGCGCGTGCGCGAGCACCCGCGCCGCGTCGAAGCCGAGCGAGGGGGCGACGATCCGCTGCTCGTTGAGGTGGAGCTCCTCGATCACGCGGTCGCGGTAGCCGGAGTCCAGATAGGCACCCGCACACAGCAGCCGGGTGGCCTCGCTGGTGTGGGGCGCGACGGGCGGCGGATGGGCCGGTGCCCGCTCGGCCTGAGTCCGCTCCGCCTGCGGCGGCACGTGAGCACTGCTCATGCCATCCCCCGATGCATGGAAGTCCCTCCCCCGCGAGAAGGCGGGCGACGACGGCTGAGCATAGAGGGGTGACGGGTGGTCAGGAAACCGAATCCGGGACCGTTCTCCCCGCCCGCGCCGGGCTCCTCGGCGGCGAGGTCCCGCGCCGCGCACGGCCTCCGAGGACTCGGCGGTGGCGACCGCTCCGGTGCTCGCGGGGCACGGCGGCCGGAACCGTACCCTCCGGTCTGCCACTCCTCCGGGAGCGCGTAGCATCGCCCTCCCCCCACCGGTAATCAACTCCGTTCTCTTCAGACCGAGTTGTCCACTTCTAGGAGCCGTGCATGCCCGCGCTGCTGAATCCCGTCCTCGACCTGCTGATGCTCCGGGGCACCGTGACCACCGTGGAGCGGTTCACCGCGCGGATGCGGCGCCTGCGGATCGAGGGCGACGCGCTGGCCGGGCTCGACGTGCTCCCCGGTCAGCAGGTCCGGGTGCTGGTGGGCTCCGCGCTCACCCGGCGCACCTACTCGGTGTGGCGGTACGAGCCCTCCGGCTGCGTGGAGTTGTGCGTGCTGGACCACGGGGGCGACGGCCCCGGTGCCCGCTGGGCGCGCGGGGCGGCGGCGGGCGACGAGGTGCGGCTCGGCAAGCCGGAGGGTTCGTTCACGCTGCGCCCCGACGCCGCGCACCACGTCTTCGTCGGGGACGAGACGGCGTCCGTCGCCTTCGGCGCGATGCTCGCCGCGCTGCCCGGCGGGACGCGGGTCTCGGGCTGCGTGGAGACCGCCACGGCGGACGACCGGCTCCCGCTGGCCCACGCCGGGCGGCTGGACTGGGTGCTGCGCGGCACCGTCCCGCTGCCGGAGGCGGTGGGCCGCCTGGCACCGGCGCCGGGCGGAATCGCGTACGTCGCGGGCGAGGCCCGCACCGTGCAGGCGGTACGGCATGTGCTGCGGGACGCGGGCTGGGACCGGCACTCGGTGCTGACCAAGCCGTTCTGGGCGCCCGGCAAGCGCGGCCTGGACTAGCCGGGACACGGGAACGGGCCCCGTCCGGAAGACCGGAGGGGCCCGTCACCCGGTGCGTGCGGGGCTCAGATGAGGCCGAGACCGCGGACCGCGTCGCGCTCCTCCGCCAGCTCCTGCACCGAGGCGTCGATGCGGGCGCGGGAGAACTCGTTGATGTCCAGGCCCTGGACGATCTCGTACTTGCCGTCCTTGGTGGTGACGGGGAAGGACGAGATCAGGCCCTCCGGGACGCCGTAGGAGCCGTCCGACGGGATACCCATGGAGGTCCAGTCGCCCTCGGCGGTGCCGTTGACCCAGGTGTACACGTGGTCGATGGCGGCGTTGGCGGCGGAGGCGGCCGACGAGGCACCGCGGGCCTCGATGATCGCGGCACCGCGCTTGGCGACCGTCGGGATGAAGTCGTCGGCAAGCCACTGCTCGTCGTTCACGACCTCGGCGGCGTTCTTGCCCGCGACCGTGGCGTGGAAGATGTCCGGGTACTGGGTCGCGGAGTGGTTGCCCCAGATGGTCAGGCGCTTGATCTCGGAGACCGGGGTGCCCGTCTTCTTCGCGAGCTGGGTCAGCGCGCGGTTGTGGTCGAGGCGGGTCATCGCGGTGAAGCGCTCGGCCGGTACGTCCGGGGCGGCGGCCTGCGCGATGAGCGCGTTGGTGTTGGCCGGGTTGCCGACGACCAGGACCTTGATGTCGTCCGCGGCGTTGTCGTTGATGGCCTTGCCCTGCGGCTTGAAGATGCCGCCGTTGGCCTCCAGGAGGTCACCGCGCTCCATGCCCTTGGTGCGCGGGCGGGCGCCGACCAGCAGGGCGACGTTGGTGCCGTCGAAGGCGACGTTCGGGTCGTCGGTGATGGTGATGCCGTTCAGCAGCGGGAACGCGCAGTCGTCCAGCTCCATGGCCGTGCCCTCGGCGGCCTTGAGCGCGGGGGTGATCTCCAGGAGGCGGAGGTTGACCGGCACGTCCGCGCCGAGGAGCTGCCCGGAGGCGATGCGGAAGAGGAGGGCGTAACCGATCTGGCCGGCCGCGCCGGTGACGGTGACGTTCACGGGAGTGCGGGTCATGGCGTTCTCCGTTTGGCTGGCGGTGGGGCGTCCCTGCCCCGTGCGGATGATCGATCTCTTGGCGTCAAGAGAGATCAGCGGTCAGGCTATCGCGCATCCGGCACGCCGGATGTCCGGGGCCCTGTGGCCCGCCCCACAGCCCGGCTCCGCGGGCCCGCCGCCGCACACGGCAGCGGCCGCCCGTCCGGGAGAGGAGACGAAGGCGGCCGCCGGTGGGGGTACCGGCTCGCCGGACTCCCGTGGGGGGGTACTTGTCCGGGTGCCCCTGTTCCGGCGTCCTATGCGGGCGGGGTCGAGAACTCCGCCCATCCGGTGCACCCGGTGCGTCCCGACGTCAGGGTCACGCACGCCTCGGCCTCGCCCGCGCGGCCGACGGCGACCATCGGTGTGTACGTGTACGTCTCCCCGGCCGCGGCGACTCCCCGGCGGCTCTCGCCGTCCGCCGTGACGCGCACCCGGTCGCCCGGCGCGGTGCCCGTGATCCGGCCCCAGGCGGCGCCGCACGTCCTGCTGTAGCGGACTTCGAGGGTGGCGGCGCCGACGGTCGCCGTCCGGGCGGTGGTCACCAGGTCTCCGCCGCAGCCCATCGTCTCGGCGTCCTTGCCGGTGCAGCCGGTCCCCACGCACTTGACTCCCGGCGGCAGACCGGTGGCGCTCGTGGCCGGCACAGAGGGGGAGGACCCGGCGGCTTGCGCTGCGTCCGCGCCGTCGCCCCGGCCGGTGAACAGGAAGACGGTGCCGAGGACGACGAGTACGCCCACGGCGCCCGCGAGGAAGAGCAGGACGCGACGCCCGCCCGCGGGCGGCCCGGCAGCAGGCGGGGGCACCGGCGGGGCGTCGGCCGTCGCCGTCCCCGTACACCCGCCGGAGTCACCCGGCTCCGCGTGGGCCCGGGCGGCACGGCTCCGTTCCGTCGTGCGCTCGTGCCGCGACTCGGCCCGGCTCCAGGCGCGTTCGGCCAGGTCCCACATCGCGGTGAGGTCGACCGGGCTGGTACCGGTGACCTCGGCGAGAGCGGCGACGGCGCTCCTGGGCGCGAGCAGCCGCCCGTTCAGATACCGCTCCCAGGACGTCCTGCTGTACCCGGTACGGTCGGCCAGCGCGGCGAAGCCCAGGCCACACCGGTCCACCAGCCGCCGCGACTGAAGGATGAACTCCCCTATCTGCGGGTCGAGTTCGTCCGGCAGCGCTTTCCAGCGAGCCATGACCCGCTCCCCCCTCGTCCCTCCCCCGGCGGACCCCGCGACGCCTCCCCGCGTCACACCGCCACCCCTGCTCCACGGTAGCCCGCGAGAGGGGGTCCATCGGATCGTTTCCGGCGGACTTCCCTTACCGGAAAGCCCATTGCGAAGGTGTGGCAGGGCGCGGACACCGTGGCGGAACGGTCACCTCCGTGCCACAGCGCACGGCGGAACGTTGCCCGGCCCCCGCCCCGCCCGTCAGGGTGAAGTCACGGCGGCTCGCCCCTGATCGGGGGTGGGGGCGAGCCGCCGGCCTTGCCCGCAGCGCTAGTTGGACACGGTGAAGTGCAGGATGTCCTTCAGGAACGGGATCTGCAGCCGGGGGTTGGGCTGGGCCATCAGGGCCAGCAGGACGATGACGAGGCCGAGTACCCCGTAGGTCGCGATGTCCGTGAAGCGGGAGCGGACGGCGAGCATGCCGACGCCGGGGAGCGTCCAGCGCATCACGGCACCCGCCAGCAGGGCCGCGCCGACCAGCAGGAGCCCCGCGCGGGTCACGTCGAGGGCGACCAGCAGCAGACCGAGCGCCACGACGGAGAGCACGACCAGCACCGGCCACTGCCGGGCGGGTGCCGGGGCGTCGCTGCCCGCGGCCCGGCCGCCGCCCTCGGGGCGCGCGGTGTCCTTGGTGAACAGCGGGAAGCGGCGGGTGAAGCGCCTGGTCCGCCCCTGCGCGTCGGGAGCGCTGATCGAGTCCCGCACCCGCGGCTCCCCGGTTTCGTCAGCCGGCACGCCGCTCCGCCGCCTCCACCACGTTGACCAGGAGCTGGGCCCGGGTCATCGGGCCGACCCCGCCCGGGTTCGGGGAGATCCACCCGGCGACCTCGGCGACGTCCGGGTGGACATCGCCGACGATCTTGCCCTCGGCGTTGCGGGAGACACCGACGTCCAGCACGGCCGCGCCCGGCTTGATGTCCTCGGCGCGGATCAGGTGCGGGGCACCGGCGGCCGAGACGACGATGTCGGCCCGCTTCAGGTGGTAGGAGAGGTCACGGGTGCCGGTGTGGCACTGGGTGACGGTGGCGTTCTCGCTGCGCCGGGTGAGCAGCAGCGGCATCGAGCGCCCGATGGTCACACCGCGGCCGACGACGACGACCTCGGCGCCCTTGGTCTCCACGCCGTACTGACGCAGCAGGGTGAGCACGCCGTTGGGGGTGCAGGGCAGCGGGGCGGGCTCGTTGAGGACCAGGCGGCCGAGGTTCATCGGGTGGAGGCCGTCGGCGTCCTTCTCCGGGTCCATCAGCTCCAGGATGCGGTTCTCGTCGATGCCCTTGGGCAGCGGGAGCTGGACGATGTAGCCGGTGCAGTCGGGGTCCTCGTTCAGCTCGCGGACCACCGCCTCGATCTCCTCCTGCGTGGCCGTCGCGGGGAGCTCGCGCTGGATGGAGGCGATGCCGACCTGGGCGCAGTCGCGGTGCTTGCCCGCGACGTACTTCTGGCTGCCGGGGTCCTCACCGACCAGGACGGTGCCGAGGCCGGGCGTGATTCCCTTCTCCTTCAGCGCCGCCACGCGGGCGGTCAGATCGGACTTGATCGCGGCTGCGGTGGCCTTGCCATCGAGAATCTGGGCGGTCATGCGTACATCCTCGCGGATGACCGCCCCCCGGTTCCAATCCGGTCCCCGTGGATTCCGCCACCGCCGCGTCCCGGATGTCCGCCGTTGATCGTTGATGTTGCACTTGCACAACACCTGGCGAACGCGGCTGGACAACGCGTGACGGGTCCACAACCATGAACGGCGCATACATCGCGGTCCAGTGGGGGGCAAACCGCTCAGATCCTGACGTTCCTCCGTGCTGTCCGCGTCGTTCCCGCAGTACCAACGGAGGAATCCAGCCATGAGTTTCGGCTCGCCCCAGAACCCGTACGGTCAGCCGCAGGACCCCCAGCAGGGGTACGGGCAGCCGCAGCAGCCCGGTTACCCGCAGGCGCCGCAGGGCGTGCCGCCGCAGGGCATGCCCCCGCAGCCCGGTTACGGCTACCCGCAGGCGCCCCCGGTCCCGCAGCAGGCCGGTTACGGCTACCCGCAGCAGCCGGGCTACGGCTACGAGCAGCCGCGGTACGCGAACTGGGGCCAGCGAGTCCTGAGCCGCCTCATCGACTCGCTGCTGTACCTGGTGCCGTACATCCTGGTGATCGTGGCCGCGAAGAACGGCGTCGCGATACTGATGGTCCTCGGCTACCTGGTCATGATCGGTCTGTTCGTCTGGCAGGTGATCCAGGAGGGCAGGACCGGCCAGACGGTCGGCAAGAAGGTCGTCGGCACCCGCACGCTGAAGGAGGAGACCGGCCGGCCGCTCGGCGGCGGCATGGCGTTCGTCCGCCAGCTCGCCCACATCATCGACGGTCTGCCCTGCTACCTGGGCTACCTGTGGCCGGCGTGGGACTCCAAGCGCCAGACCTTCTCCGACAAGGTCTGCGGCTCGGTCGTCGTCCGCACCAAGTAGGCGCTGCGACGGGCGGCCGCCCGCTCCCCTTCCGCGGGGGGAGCGGGCGGCCGCCTTCGTGTTGCCGCGTGCTCAGTGGAAGAAGTGCCGCGTGCCCGTGAAGTACATGGTCACGCCCGCCTCCTTGGCGGCCTCGACGACCTGCTCGTCGCGGATCGAGCCGCCCGGCTGCACGATGGCGCGCACCCCGGCGTCGATCAGGATCTGCGGCCCATCCGGGAAGGGGAAGAACGCGTCGGAGGCCGCGAAGGCACCCCGCGCCCGCTCCTCGCCCGCCCGCTCGACGGCCAGCTTGCAGGAGTCGACTCGGTTGACCTGGCCCATGCCGACGCCGACCGAGGCGCCGTCCTTGGCGAGCAGGATCGCGTTGGACTTCACCGCACGGCACGCCCGCCAGGCGAACGCCAGCTCGGCCAGCTCGGCCGGGGAGAGCGCGTCACCACTGGCCAGCGTCCAGTTGGCAGGGTCGTCGCCGTCGGCCTGGAGCCGGTCGGCCTCCTGGACCAGCACCCCGCCGTCGACCGGCTTGATCTCGACGGTGGCGGCGGGACCCTGCGGCGCCCTGAGCACCCGGATGTTCTTCTTCCGGGCGAGCGCCTCCAGCGCGCCCTCCTCGTAGCCGGGCGCCACGATGACCTCGGTGAAGATCTCCGCGACCTGCTCGGCCATCTCCTTGCTGACCGGCCGGTTCACCGCGATGACCCCGCCGAACGCCGACAGCGGGTCGCAGGCGTGCGCCTTGCGGTGTGCCTCGGCCACGTCGGCGCCGACGGCGATGCCGCACGGGTTCGCGTGCTTGATGATCGCCACGCACGGCTCGTCGTGGTCGTACGCGGCACGGCGGGCGGCGTCGGTGTCGGTGTAGTTGTTGTACGACATCTCCTTGCCGTGCAACTGCTCGGCCTGCGCGAGCCCCTCGGCGCCCGGCTCCACGTACAGCGCGGCCGGCTGGTGCGGGTTCTCGCCGTAGCGCAGGGTGTGTGCGCGGTCCCAGGTACCGCCGAGGAAGTCGGGGAACGGGGAGTCGTCGACCGGGGCGTACTCGCCGGCGAACCAGTCGGCCACGGCCACGTCGTAGGCGGCGGTGTGCCGGAACGCCTCGGCGGCCAGCCGCTTGCGGGCGGCGAGGTCGAAGCCGCCCTCCTGGGCCGCGGCTGCCACGTCGGCGTACCGCTCGGGGCTCGTGACGACGGCGACCGAGGGATGGTTCTTGGCGGCCGCGCGGACCATGGAGGGGCCGCCGATGTCGATCTGCTCCACGCACTCGTCGGGCGAGGCGCCGGAGGCGACGGTCTCCCGGAACGGGTACAGGTTGACCACGACGAGGTCGAACGGCGTGACGCCCAGCTCGGCGAGCTGCTCGCGGTGGCTGTCCAGGCGCAGGTCGGCGAGGATTCCGGCGTGTACCTTGGGGTGCAGGGTCTTGACCCGGCCGTCCAGGCACTCGGGGAAGCCGGTCAGCTCCTCGACCTTGGTCACGGGGACGCCGGCGGCGGCGATACGGGCCGCGGTGGACCCGGTGGAGACCAGCTCCACCCCGGCCTCGTGCAGGCCGCGCGCGAGGTCTTCCAGGCCGGTCTTGTCGTAGACGCTGACGAGCGCCCGGCGAATGGGCCGCTTGGTGCTCTCGGCGGTGGCGGTCACGGGATAACTACCTTTCGTCCCTCTATGCGATGGCCGTTGCGGGCGAGCCGCCCCACGACCTCGACGAGCAGCCTTCGCTCGACGTCCTTGATGCGCTCGTGCAGCGCGCTCTCGTCGTCCTCGTCCCGGATCTCCACCACGCCCTGCGCGATGATCGGCCCGGTGTCGACGCCGTCGTCGACGAAGTGGACGGTGCAGCCGGTGACCTTGGCGCCGTACGCGAGCGCGTCGCGTACGCCGTGGGCCCCCGGAAAGCTCGGCAGCAGCGCCGGGTGGGTGTTGACGAACCGGCCGCCGAACCGGGCCAGGAACTCCTTGCCCACGATCTTCATGAAGCCGGCGGAGACCACGAGGTCGGGCTCATGGACGGCGACCGCCTCGGCGAGCGCCGCGTCCCACTCCTCCCGGCTCGGGTGGTCCTTCACCCGGCACACGAAGGTCGGCAGCCCGGCACGCTCGGCGCGGGCCAGCCCCTCGATGCCGTCGCGGTCGGCCCCCACGGCGACGATCCGCGCGCCGTACGTCTCGGCTCCGACGCGTTCGATCTCGTCCAGCAGGGCCTGGAGGTTGGTGCCGGAACCGGAGACCAGCACGACGAGTCGCCGGGCCGCTGGACCGGCGGGGGTGGCGGCCACGATGAGCCCTTTCTCGGGACGGCGGTGTGTCCGGCCGGCGTTTGTAGGCTTCTACGAATGCTTCACGTCCCGCCATACGGGGAAGTCTACGAAGCGGCCGGCCGCCAGCAACGATACCGGCACTCGGGACGGCCCCCACGGGACGGGGGCGTGGCCGGAAGGTAGCGTTCTGGACGAGCCGGCTCGGGAACGCGGCCGTGGTGCGGCGCGTTCACGGGACGACAGCTCATGCCGGACTCCGAATCACCTAGGGGAAGACGCTCCTTTGATGCCCGATCGCAGCCCGCGACTCCTCACGTTCCCGCCGCCGACCGGCCAGGAGGGCGAGCGTGGCGTTGTCCTGCTGCGGGAGCGGCCGGCCCCGCCGCCCCAGGCACCCTCCAGCGGCGGCGACGACGGCCGGGGCGGTGACCGCAAGGACGACAACCCGTACGCGCCCCCGCCCGAGGACCGCCCCGACCAGCCGTGGCGCCCGCGCCACCCCGAGGGCCACGGCGGTTCCGGAGAATCGCGCTGGGGCAGCCAGTGGAGCGACCGCCAGCCCGGCCGCGCCCCCGGCGGCTTCGGCGAGCGTCCCGGCGCGGGTCCGGAGGGCCAGGGCGGTGGCACGGGCAAGCAGCGGTGGGACCCGACGGACCCCGTGCAGCGCCGCGCCCGCTACGCCCTGCTGTCCGGCATGTGGGCGGTCTTCTTCGTCCTCCTCGGCTGGCCCTACGTCGCTCTCCTGCTCGGCGCCCTCGCCCTCTACTGGGGCGGCAGCTCCCTGCGCGCCGAGCCCCGCACCCCTTCTCCGGACGAACCCCGGCCGACCGGCGTCCGCCCCCAGGTCACCGCGGCCGTCACCGGCATGATCACCGCCGGTCTCGCCCTCGTCCTGGTCGCTGCGGTCCTCACCGTCCAGCTCGTGTACCGCGACTACTACACGTGCGTGAACGACGCGCTCACCCAGGAGTCGAAGCAGTCGTGCGATCAGCTCCTGCCCGAGCATCTGCGGGGGGTGCTGGGGTCGGCCGACTCCTAGGAATCCGCTCGGGAGCGGGGTCCTGGGAGTCGGCCCCGCCCTCGACGGTCCCCGGGGCGCGGATCGCACACGCGGCGTCTTCGCCGGTGGCCGGCGTGGAAGGACCTCCACCGGGCCCGGGGGCCCGGCGGCCCGCACAGGGCGCCGGGGCGACGGGCCCGGTGGAGGTCCGGCGCGGCGGCCCCGCCTCTGCTCCTCCGTGGGCCCCTGAGCGACGGCACGTCAGGCCGAGGGGTTCGGCTCGGCCGGGTCCGGTTCGGCTTCCGGTACCCGGGGCAGGGCTTCGGCCGGCTCGGGGGTGCGGGGTGCCGCCACCGGGCCCGGGGCCTCCTCACACTCGGGTGACGCCGGGGTTCCGGGCGCTGCCGGAGCCTCGGGGCCGGTCCGGCCCTCCGGGTCTGTCCGGTCCGCGGGTTCACTGCGGTCCTCGGGTCCGGTCCGGTCCGTGGTCCGGGGTGCGGGGGCCGGTTCCGGGGCGTCCGATTCCAGG
Source organism: Streptomyces sp. NPDC001781 (assembly GCF_053596035.1). Lineage (NCBI taxonomy): Bacteria > Bacillati > Actinomycetota > Actinomycetes > Kitasatosporales > Streptomycetaceae > Streptomyces > Streptomyces sp. NPDC001781. The sequence goes on from NZ_JBSFFI010000003.1 coordinate 27,998, forward strand.
AAGTCGTAGAGCTCCTCCTGCTTCGGCTCCGGGACGGGGCCGGGGAGCGGCGGCGACGCCTCCGCGGTACGGAGCGCCTTGGCTGCCGTCGGCCAGGTGCGCCTCCTGCCGCGGCGGGCCGGCAGAACGCCGCTGCGGCGCAGTCCGCGCAGGCGCCAGGCCCTCGCCGTGAGGGTCACCGGGGTGCCCGGCAGGAGGAGCCACAGGCCGGCCGCCGGACCGGTCAGCAAGCCCAGGGGACCGAAGCGGGAGAGGGTCGAGGTGCCCAGCGGGCCGCCGGAGAGTTCCGCGAGGAGGGCGAGGGTGAGCGCGCAGAGCAGGGCGGCCAGGGCCAGGACGCCGACGCTCCGCCCCGCCGACCAGTGCAGCCAGGGGCGCCCCCGGCGCACCGCGGCCGCCGCCACGAACCAGCCGGCCGTCATCCCGGCGGCCAGGGGCACCAGGGCGACGGCCCAGTTCAGCGGGGTGCCGGGGCCCGCGTCGGGCACGGCCGCGAGCAGCGGGAACGGGGGCAGCAGCGGGGCCGGGTCCGAGGCCAGCGGATGGACCATGTGCCCGGTGCCGAGCGCGAATCCGGGGCCGAGCGCGTAGGAAGCCGACCAGAGCGCCGCGTTGGGGACCAGCGTGACGGCGAGCAGCAGCACCGTGAGCCGTCCGGTCCACCCCTCGGTGAGCTGGGGGAACGCCAGCCGGGCGGTGTCCCCGTGCCAGACCAGGGACGCGCCGAGCAGCAGTGCCCCGCCCCCGGTGAGCACGGCCGTGGCCGCTCCGGCCGCGCGGGCCGCCGCACCGAGCGCGTCCACCCGTACCCAGTGCGGCAGCCGGGAGGACACCGGCGGGTGCGGGCGCCCGCAGCCCTCCCAGACGCCGACCCCCGCGGCGCCGCCGACCAGCAGCGGCAGACAGGCCGTCACCCAGGGCCACTCCGGACGGGGTTCACCCCCGGCCGCGTACAGCGCGGCCGCCGCGCCCACGCCGAGGTAGCCGAGCACGACCCCCGTCCACGCCGTACGCGCGGGCACCGGCGGCGGGCCGTCGGGCTCGTCGGACGCGTCCGTGGCGTCCCGCGCCGCCCGGTACACCAGCCACACCGGCAGCGCGAGCAGCAGCAGCGGGGTCAGCCCGACCGGCTGGGGCGCCCCGGACAGCGTCTCGGCGCGGACCAGTTCGACCCCGTGCGCCAGCAGCCACAGTCCGGCCGCCACATGCAGCGCGCCACCCGGCCCGCTGTCCGGATACGGCGAACTGACCCACAGCACCATCACCAGCGCCGCGCAGGCGCCGAGCCCGAGACCGGCCGCGAGCGCACCGCCCGCCAGCGCGGGCCCGAGGCCGGGTGAACGGTCGCGCATCCGGGACCGCAGGGACGACGACATGCGACGGAGTGTCAGCGGCATCACGCCCGCCATGCTCCCAACGACACGCGCTTTACCGGTGTAACAGGCGAACCTCCGAAGTGTCGCCCAATATATGTTTATGTGCCTTTTCACACAGAGGGGTGAGCCGTGACGCAGAGCACCACACTCTCCCTGACCCCTGATCAGGCGTTCGACGCGCTCTACGCGTTCTGCGCCCCCGCCCTGGTCCGTCAGACCTATCTGCTGACCGGGCGGCGGGAGTTGGCCCGCGAGGCGGTGGAGCGGGCTTTCCAGGCGGCCTGGCAGCGCTGGCCCGAGGTGGCCCGCGACCGCGACCCGGGCGGCTGGGTCCGGGCGACGGCGTACGAGTACGCCCTCTCCCCCTGGCACGGCTTCCGCCCCCGCTACCGCACCCCCGAGCCCCCGCCCGCCGATCCGGACGCCCGCGCCCTGCTGAACGCGCTGCTCAGGCTCCCGCCCTCCTACCGCCGCACCCTCGTGCTGTACGACGGCGTGGGCCTCGACCTGCCCGAGACGGCGGCCGAGACCGAGGCGAGCACCCCGGCCGCGGCGGGCCGGCTGACCCGCGCCCGTGAGGCCGTCGCCGCCCAGGTACCGGAGCTGGCCGACCCGACGGCCCTGCACCGGCGGCTGACGGAGCTCGCCTCCACGGAACGGCTGCGCGCCGGCGCCCCGACCACCGTCCGCACCACGGGCGAGCGCCGGAACGTCTTCTGGACCCGCGCCGCCATCGCCTTCACCGTCGCCATCATCGGCGCGACCGGCCTCACCCTGCGCACGGCACCCACCCACTACGAGGCACCCATCGCCCCCGCCCAGGCCGTACGGGGTGTTCCCGCGGCCCCCGCCCTCGGCCCGCTCTCGCACACCGAACTGACCCTGCGCGCCAAGCTGCGCGGGGAGTCCGGCAACGGCCCGCAACGGCTGACACCCTCACCCGGCTGAGCCGGGCGCCCGGCGGACAGCGGCGGGCCCGCCCCCGAGAAGGGGACGGGCCCGCCGGTGTGCTGCCCGAAGGGGCCGGGCGTCAGGCGCTCAGGATCTCCCGCGCCAGCTTGGCCGTCTCGGTCGGGGTCTTGCCGACCTTGACGCCCGCGGCCTCGAGGGCCTCCTTCTTCGCCTGGGCGGTGCCGGAGGAACCGGAGACGATCGCGCCGGCGTGGCCCATCGTCTTGCCCTCGGGCGCGGTGAAGCCCGCGACGTAGCCGACGACCGGCTTGGTCACGTTGTCCTTGATGAACGCGGCCGCGCGCTCCTCGGCGTCGCCACCGATCTCACCGATCATCACGATCAGGTCGGTGTCGGGGTCGTCCTGGAACGCGGCCAGGGCGTCGATGTGCGTGGTGCCGATGATCGGGTCGCCACCGATGCCGACAGCGGTCGAGAAGCCCAGGTCACGCAGCTCGTACATCATCTGGTACGTCAGCGTGCCGGACTTCGAGACCAGGCCGATGCGGCCCGGCTTGGTGATGTCGCCCGGGATGATGCCGACGTTGGACTGGCCCGGCGTGATGATGCCGGGGCAGTTCGGGCCGATGATCCGGGTCTTGTTGCCCTTCTTGCCGGCGTACGCCCAGAAGGCGGCCGTGTCGTGCACGGCGATGCCCTCGGTGATCACGACGGCCAGCGGGATCTCGGCGTCGATCGCCTCGACGACGGCGTCCTTGGTGAACTTCTCCGGCACGAAGATGACGGAGACGTTGGCGCCGGTCTTCTCGATGGCCTCCTTGACGGTCCCGAAGACGGGTACCTCGGTGCCGTCGAAGTCCACGGTCTGACCCGCCTTGCGCGGGTTGACGCCGCCCACGACCTCGGTGCCGTCACCCAGCATGAGCTTGGTGTGCTTCATGCCGGTGGCGCCGGTCATGCCCTGGACGATGACCTTGCTGTCCTTGTTGAGCCAGATAGCCATGGTGTGTTGGTGTCCTCGTCCTGAGTGCTTACTTTGCGGCGTGGGCCAGCTCGGCGGCCTTGTCGGCCGCGCCGTCCATGGTGTCGACGCGCTGGACCAGCGGGTGGTCGGCGTCGGTGAGGATCTTGCGGCCCAGCTCGGCGTTGTTGCCGTCGAGGCGGACGACGAGCGGCTTCTCGACCTTCTCGCCGCGCTCCTCGAGGAGCTTCAGCGCCTGGACGATGCCGTTGGCGACCTCGTCGCAGGCGGTGATGCCGCCGAAGACGTTGACGAACACGGACTTGACGTCCGGGTCGCCCAGGATGATCTCCAGGCCGTTCGCCATGACCTGGGCGGAGGCGCCGCCGCCGATGTCCAGGAAGTTGGCGGGCTTCACGCCGCCGTGCTTCTCACCGGCGTACGCGACGACGTCCAGGGTGCTCATGACGAGACCCGCGCCGTTGCCGATGATGCCGACCTGGCCGTCGAGCTTGACGTAGTTGAGGCCCTTCGCCTTGGCGGCGGCCTCGAGCGGGTTGGCCGCTTCCTTGTCGTGCAGCTCTTCGTACTCGGGGTGACGGAACTCGGCGTTCTCGTCGAGCGACACCTTGCCGTCCAGCGCGAGGACGTCGCCGGAGGCGACCTTCGCCAGCGGGTTGACCTCGACGAGGAGGGCGTCCGACTTGATGAAGGTGTCCCACAGCTTGATGAGGACGTTGACGACCTTGTCCGCGACCTCGGCCGGGAACTTGGCGGCCTCGACGATCTCGCGGGCCTTGGCCTCGTCCACGCCGTCGATGGCGTCGATCGGCGTCTTGGCGACGGCCTCGGGGCGGGTGGCCGCCACCTCCTCGATCTCCATGCCGCCCTCGACGGAGGCGATGGAGAGGAAGGTGCGGTTGGCACGGTCGAGGAGGAAGGAGACGTAGTACTCCTCCACGATCTCCGGAGCGGTCTCGGCGATCATCACCTTGTGGACCGTGTGGCCCTTGATGTCCATGCCGAGGATGTCCGTCGCGCGGGCGACGGCCTCGTCCGGGGTGGCGGCGAGCTTGACGCCGCCGGCCTTGCCACGACCACCGACCTTCACCTGCGCCTTGACGACGGACTTGCCGCCCAGACGCTCGGTGATCTCGCGCGCCGCCTCAGGCGTGTCGATGACTTCACCGGCCAGCACCGGTACATCGTGCTTGGCGAAGAGGTCCCTCGCCTGGTACTCGAACAGGTCCACGCGCTTCCGTCCCTATCAGTGATCTCGCGGTCGTTGGATGCGTGGGCGTGCCGCGAAGGGCAACGTGACGTCCGCTTGTCACAAGGGGTGCGCACACGGTGTCCGAGCGCGCGGCATGTCCGTCTCGCAGGTTATCCCTGCTTGCCGGGGGCCTCTAAATCGCGGGTCACACCTGAGCGGTGATACCTGTCACATGATGCCGTTTTCCCTGACACGCCGTGCCTCATGGGGTGCACTTGTTCGACCGTTCACCTCATCCAGCTTGTCATGCGGTGTCCGGTATGGGCAGCGGGCGCTTCTCGATCGCGGCGGCCATCACCTCCGGGAAGAGGTCCGGGGTGCAGGCGAACGCCGGGGCGCCGAGCGCGGCCAGCGCGGCGGCGTGCTCCCGGTCGTAGGCGGGCGCCCCTTCGTCGGAGAGGGCGAGCAGGGTCACGAACTGCACGCCGGACGCCTTCATCGCCGCGACCCGCTTCAGCATCTCGTCCCGGATGCCGCCTTCGTACAGGTCGCTGATCAGCACGACCACCGTCTCGGCGGGCCGGGTGATCTTCGACTGGCAGTAGGCGAGCGCCCGGTTGATGTCGGTGCCGCCGCCGAGCTGGGTGCCGAAGAGGACGTCCACCGGATCGTCGAGCTGGTCGGTGAGGTCGACGACGGAGGTGTCGAAGACGACCATGCGCGTGCTGATCGACCGCATCGAGGCGAGCACCGCCCCGAACACCGACGCGTAGACCACGGACGCGGCCATCGAGCCGGACTGGTCGATGCAGAGGATCACCTCCTTCTTCACCGACTGCGCGGCCCGCCCGTACCCGATGAGCCGCTCCGGCACGATCGTCCGGTACTCCGGCAGGTAGTGCTTGAGGTTGGCCGCGATCGTGCGGTTCCAGTCGATGTCGTGGTGGCGGGGCCGGCTGACGCGCGCGCTGCGGTCCAGGGCGCCGGTCAGGGTGGCGCGGGTGCGGGTCGCCAGCCGCTTCTCCAGGTCCTCGACCACCTTGCGCACCACCGCCCGCGCCGTCTCCTTGGTGGTCTCCGGCATCGCCTTGTTCAGCGAGAGCAGGGTGCCGACCAGGTGGACGTCCGCCTCGACCGCCTCCAGCATCTCCGGCTCCAGCAGCAGCGCGGCCAGCCCGAGCCGATCGATGGCGTCGCGCTGCATGACCTGGACGACGGAGGAGGGGAAGTAGGTACGGATGTCCCCGAGCCAGCGCGCCACGGAGGGCGCCGAACCGCCCAGTCCCGCCGAGCGCTCCCGCCCGGCCGGGTTCCTGCCCGCCTTGTCGCCGCGGCCGTACAGCGCGGTGAGGGTGCCGTCCATGGCCGCGTCCCGGCCGGACAGCGCCACCCCGGTGCCGTCCGCCTGCTCCCCCCCGAGCACAAGCCGCCACCGGCGCAGCCGCTCGGCGTCGCCGTCACGCGTGGTCGTCGTTCCGGTCATGCCCCCACCCCCGCGAGGTCGTCGTCCTTCGATCGCCGCTGCTCGGGCGTGAGGCCCAGCAGCAGGTGCAGCACCGGCAGCACGGCGTCCGCGCGTCCGGCATCGGGTTCCGGCGCGAAGCCGGACGAGGTCGCCGGGTGGCCCGCGGCCCCGGCAGCGCCGCCCGGCCCACGCCGGACCAGCTCGCCGAGCGTCCTGCGCACACCGGGCTCGTACGCCGAGAAGGTGCGGCGCAGCAGCGGCAGCACGTCGGTGAACGCGTCGGCGGGTACGGAGGTCAGCCAGGCGTCGACCAGGCCGAGGAGCCGCTCGTCGTGCACCAGCAGCAGCCCTCCCCCGCCTCCGCCGACGAACCCCTCGACCCACGCGGCCGCGTCACCGGGCGGAGTCCCCGGTGACAGGGCCAGACCCATCAGCCGCGCCACGTCCTCGGCCTCCAGCTCCCCGTCGTCCAGCAGCAGCCGCACCGCCCGGCCCCGGAGCAGCCCGGGCACGGTGTCCCGCCGGGACAGCGTGCCCAGTACCGCCCGCCAGCGGGGCCGGAGGTCGTCGTGTCCGGTGAGCGTCTCGGCGAGCAGCCCCACCGCGCCGTGCACGGCGTCGACGTGGCCCCGCATCTCCTGGGCGGCGTCGTCGTCCAGGGTGGTGCAGGCGGGCGGGAGTCCGATGAAGACACGCTCGGCGAGGGCTGCGGCGACATCGGCCAGCGCACCGGTGTCGGTGCCGCGCACGTCGCCGTAACGCAGCGAGCGGACCAGGGCGGGGAGCGCCTGGGCCAGGTGGCTCACGTCGGCGTCCAGAGCGGCACGGTCGGCGAGCACCCGCATCACCACGGGCAGCGCGTCCGGCAGCCCGGCCAGCAGGCACTGCTCGGCCAGCGCGGTCACGTCGGCCAGTGCCCGCGCGCCGACCGCGTCCGCCTCGGCCTTGGCGGTGGCCGCGCCCAGCACGGTGGTGCCCCACACCCCTGCCTCGGCGATCCGCACCGACAGCTCCGGCTCCCAGCGCAGCCGCCAGGTCTCCCGGAAGGTGCCCGTGCTCCCGCGCGAGCGGGCGGGCTCGCCCCAGCCGACGCCGAGCAGCCGCAGCCGGTGCAGGAGCCTGCCGCGCGCGGCGTCGGTGTCCCTGCGCAGGTCCAGCTCCAGCTCGCGCTCCAGCGCCTCCGGCCTGAGCCGCAGCCGGCGCTGCTCACGGGCGAGGTCCCGCTGCAACGGCACGGCGGGCGCGGACTCCGGGACCTCGCCCAGCACGTCCCCGACCACGAGCCGGTCGTACACCAGGGACAGGGGCACGTCCGAGCCCTCGCACAGCACCGCGCGCACGGCGTCCGTGGTCTCGGTGAGGCCCGCCAGGGGGCGGCCACGCATCACCGCGAGGGTTTCGGCCAGCCGGACCGCCTCGATGACGTGGGCGGAGGACACGATCCGGTCCTCCTCGCGCAGCAGCCCGGCGACCTTGGTGAGCCACCGCTCCACCGGCCGGTCCGGCGCGCCGAACAGGTGCGCGTACCAGCCCGGCGAGTCGATGCCGGCGCCGTAACCGCTGGACCGGGCCAGCCGGCGGTGCGTCCAGGGCACCCAGGTCAGGTCGGCCCTGAGCTTGGGCAGGCCCTTGAGGAGCGCCCGGTCGGCGGTGACCGTGGCCTTCGCCCGGAGGGCGGGCACGTGCCAGGCGCCGCAGACCACGGCCACCTCGTCACCGAACTCCTTGCGGGCGGCACGGATCTGGAGCCGCATGTACGCCTCACGGACGAGGTCGCGCGGCCGGCCCCCGTCGCCGAACCGCTCCCGCAGGGCGCCCATGGCGTCCTCCAGCGCGGCGAACGGCGCGAACGGCTCGCTCCGGCCCGGACCCCGGTGCTCGACGGCGTCCTCCCACCAGCGCTCGGGGTCGTCGTACCCGGCGGCCCCGGCCAGGGCGGCGAGCGGGTCCACTCGGGCGTGCTCGGCCTCCTCTCCGAGATCGCCCGTGTCCTCCTCCCAGGCCAGCGAGTGGGTCGCGGGCAGGTCGATGAAGCGGGCCGGGACACCGCGCTCGACGGCCCATCGGATCGCCACCCACTCCGGGCTGAACTCCGCCATCGGCCAGAACGCCGAGCGGCCGGGCTCGTCCACGGCGTGGGCGAGCAGCGCGACCGGCGGACGCAGACCGGGGTCGGCGGCCAGCGGGACCAGCGGGTCGGCCTCGGGCGGGCCCTCGATGAGGACGACGGCGGGCGCGGCGGCGTCCAGCGCGGCCCGCACCGCCCGCGCGGAGCCCGGCCCGTGGTGTCGGACGCCCAGCAGCAGCGGGCCCGCCTCGAACGCCCCGGCCGGGGTCGCGGCCCCGCTCACGCGCTCACCTCCCGGCAGGCCCGGTAGAAGTCCGTCCACCCGTCGCGCTCGCGCACGACCGTCTCCAGGTACTCCTGCCAGACGACCCGGTCGGCGGCCGGGTCGCGCACCACGGCACCGAGGATGCCCGCGGCCACGTCCCCGGCGCGCAGTACGCCGTCGCCGAAGTGGGCGGCCAGGGCGAGGCCGTTGGTGACGACGGAGATGGCCTCCGCCGTGGACAGGGTGCCGCTCGGCGACTTGAGCTTGGTGCGGCCGTCACTCGTCACGCCGTCGCGCAGTTCGCGGAAGACGGTGACGACCCGGCGGATCTCGTCCAGCCCCTCGGGTGCCCGGGGCAGGTCGAGCGAGCGGCCCATCTGGTCGACGCGGCGGCTGACGATGTCGACCTCGGCGTCGGCGCTCTCCGGCAGCGGCAGCACCACGGTGTTGAAGCGGCGGCGCAGCGCGCTGGAGAGGTCGTTGACGCCCCGGTCGCGGTCGTTCGCCGTGGCGATGAGGTTGAAGCCGCGCACGGCCTGCACCTCCTCACCCAGCTCCGGGATCGGCAGGGTCTTCTCGGACAGGATCGTGATCAGCGTGTCCTGCACGTCGGCCGGTATCCGGGTCAGCTCCTCGACCCGCGCCGTCATGCCCTCGGACATGGCCCGCATGACGGGGCTGGGCACCAGGGCGTCCCGGCTGGGGCCGTGGGCGAGCAGGCGGGCGTAGTTCCAGCCGTACCGGATGGCCTCCTCCGGGGTACCGGCGGTGCCCTGCACCAGCAGGGTGGAGTCGCCGCTGACGGCGGCCGCGAGATGCTCCGACACCCAGGTCTTGGCCGTGCCGGGCACACCCAGCAGGAGCAGGGCGCGGTCGGTGGCCAGCGTGGTGACGGCGACCTCGACGATCCGGCGCGGGCCCACGTACTTGGGTGTGATCACGGTGCCGTCCGCCAGCGTGCCGCCGAGCAGATACGTCGCGACCGCCCACGGCGACAGCTTCCAGCGCTCCGGGCGCGGCCGGTCGTCCTGCGCGGCGAGCGCGGCGAGTTCGGCGGCGAAGGCGTCTTCGGCGTGCGGTCGCAACGCCTTCGGCGCCTGGCTCGGGTTCGGTTCGACGTTCGTGGGTTCCATGGACACAGTCATGGCTGAGGCCCCCTCCAGCTCGGCCGCGGGTCAACTGGCACCCACCATGCAGCACCCCACTGACAATCGCTCTGACCTGGGTGAACGCGCACACATGACCGATTGTCAGTGGGGCGTTCTAACGTCGTTGGCATGACTCAGCAGGGGGTGCGCCGGACCGCGGAGCAGGTGCTGGAACTGGCGCCTGACGCGTCGTCGCGCAAAGCGGGAAGCAAACTGGGTGTGGCGGGGCCGTGGTCCGGTGCGGGCAGCGGCCGGGAGGGGGCGGTGTGGGGACTGTGCAAGGGCAGCGGCAGCAAGCCGTACCAGACGGTGGTGGACCTGTCGGACCCCGCCGGGCCCGCGTACAAGTGCAGTTGCCCCAGCCGTAAGTTCCCGTGCAAGCACGCGCTGGGGCTGCTGCTGCTCTGGGCCGGGGACGAGGGCGCGGTGCCGGAGTCGGACGCGGTGCCGGACTGGGCCGCGCAGTGGCTCACGGGGCGGCGCGGACGGACCGAGGCCAGGAAGACGCAGGCGGCGGCTGGTGCGACGGCCGACCCGGAGGCCGCGCGCAAGCGCGCGGAGCGCCGGGACCAGCGGGTCACCGCGGGTGCGACCGAGCTGGAGCGCCGCCTGGCCGACCTGCTCCGCGACGGACTGGCCTCGGCCGAGCGCGCGGGATACGGGCTGTGGGAGGAGACGGCCGCCCGGATGGTCGACGCCCAGGCACCCGGACTCGCCTCGCGTGTACGGGAACTGGGGGCGATACCCGCTTCGGGTACCGGCTGGCCGGCCCGGCTGCTGGAGGAGTGCGCACTGCTCCATCTGCTCGACCAGGGGTGGCTGCACCGCGACCGGCTCCCGGACGCCCTCGCGGCCACCGTGCGCACCCGCCTCGGCCTGCCCGCCCCGGCGGACGGGCCACCGGTGCGCGACCACTGGCAGGTGCTCGCGCAGTACGACACGGCCGACGCCAAGCTGACGACCCGCCGCATCTGGCTGCACGGCGCGGACTCGGGCCTCATCCGGCTGCTCCTCTCCTTCGGTGCGGCGGGCCGGGCCCCCGAACTCTCCCTGCCGGTCGGCCTGTCCCTGGACGCGGACCTGTCCGACCACCCCGGCGCGGGCCGGATCCGGGCCACCCTGGGCGAGCGGTACGCCCCGGCGGCGCCCGCGGCCTCCCGCCCATCCGGCACCACGACCACGAGGGCTCTCACCTCCTACGGCGAGGCCCTCCGTGAAGACCCCTGGCTGGACTCCGTCCCGGTCACCCTGGACGCGGTCGTACCCGTGCCGGAGGACACCTCCGGCTCCTGGCACCTGGCCGACGCGTGCTCGGACACCGCCCTGCCGCTGACCCCGACGTTCCTGGCCCGTCCGGGCCTGTGGCGGCTGGTCGCGCTGGCCGGCGGGGCTCCGCTCACGGTCTTCGGCGAGTGCGGCCACCGGGGCTTCACGCCCCTGACGGCGTGGGCCGAAGGGACGGCCGCGCCGGTGAGCCTGTGCTGAACACTCCGCCCACGTCCACGACCCGCCCGGAAGGGAACCCCATGACCACGGCGCCCGCCTGGGACGACCTCCTCACCACCGCCCTGCTGGGCACCGACCGCCGCACCCTCCCGGTCGCCACCGCCGGCCGCGAGGCTCCGGCCGCCCTGCTGGACGCCGCCGCCGTCGCGGCCGTACGGCGCCGGGCCGGTCTCAGCCCCGGACCGGCGGGCGTCCGCCCGGAGCCCGCCCCCGCAGACCCCCGCCCCGCCCTGCCGTCCGCGGCGGCCCAGCGCCTCGCCCTTCTCCTGGCCGACCGCCCCGGCGGAGGCGGCGGCCGCCGGGGCAGCACCCCCGATCTCACCGAACTCCTCCCCCAGTGGCTCGCGGAGGCCAACGCGCGCGGCTACGCGGCACCCCCGCAGACCGTGCCCGCGCTGCTGGACGCGGCCCGCGCCCGTACCGACCTCCGCCCGGCGGCGCTGGAGTTCGCGGGCGCGCGGGCCCTGTGGCTGGCCCGGCTGAACCCGGACTGGCGGTTCGCCCAGCGCTCGGCCGCCGGAGGCACCTCGGCGCTGCCCGACACCGGGGACGAGGACGGCGTACGACGGCTCTGGCAGGAGGGGCTCTTCGCGGAACGGGTCGCGCTGCTGACCGAGCTTCGTACCCGCACCCCCGCCGCCGCACGGGAGTTGCTCTCCGAGACCTGGGCGCAGGAGCGGGCCGAGGACCGGCTGATGTTCCTGGACTCGCTGCGCGCACATCTCTCGGCCGACGACGAGCCCTTCCTGGAGCGGGCGCTCGGCGACCGCAGCCGGAACGTCCGGGCGACGGCGGCCGGGCTGCTGTCCACCCTGCCCGGCTCGGCGCTCGCCGCGCGGATGGCGCGGCGGGCCGCGACCTGCGTCGCCCTGGACCACACCGGCAGCACGGCCGCGATCGTGGTGGAGGCCCCGGCCGCCTGCGACCCGGAGATGGAGCGCGACGGCGTGACCGTCCGGCCGCCGGCCGGCCGGGGTGAACGGTCCTGGTGGCTGGGTCAGCTGGTCGAGTCGGCACCGCTGGACACCTGGCCGGACCGGCTCGGCGGCCGTACCCCGGAGCAGATCGTCGCGCTGCCCGTGACGGACGACTGGCAGGGTGAACTGCACGCCGCCTGGTGCCGGGCGGCCGTACGGCAGCGGGACGCGCGGTGGGCGCGGGCACTGCTGGGCTCGCCGTCCGCGCCGGAGGCGGGCGGCCCCGGCGCGGTCTCCCTGGCGGACCGGGCCAAGCTGCTGGCCGCGCTGGAGGCTGACGAACGGGCCATGTGGGTGGCCGGGTTCATAGCCGGGCACGGCCTCTCCGAGGCGTTCCAGTTGCTCGGGGTGTGCGCGCTGCCGTGGACGGAACCGCTGGGCCGCGCGGTCGTGGACGCCCTCGACATCGCGCGGGAGGCGGGCAGTTACCCGTGGAGTTTCAGCGGGGTGATGGGCCTGGCCGAGCGCTGCCTCGACCCCGCCGAGACGGCCCGGCTGGACAGCCTGCTTGCCGTGCCGGACGAGCGGGAGGAAGCCTCCCCCGGCGCCGGGGGCTACTGGGCGGAGGCGTTCCAGCGGCTGGCGACCACCCTGCGGCTGCGCGCGGCGATGGTGCGCGAGCTGGCGCCGGACGGCGGGGCCTGAGAGGGCTCAGGAGGAGGAGGCGGGCTGGCGCACGTTCTCCCGCACCCACTCCACGATGGTCGTGGTGGTCGCACCCGGCGTGAAGATCTGGGCGACGCCCGTCTCCCGCAGCGGCGGGATGTCCTCCTCGGGGATGATGCCGCCGCCGAAGACCAGGATGTCGGCGGCGTCGCGCTCCTTCAGGAGGTCGATGACCGCCGCGAAGAGCGTGTTGTGGGCGCCCGAGAGGATGGACAGGCCGATCGCGTCGGCGTCCTCCTGGATCGCCGTGGCGACGATCTGCTCGGGCGTCTGGTGCAGGCCGGTGTAGATGACCTCCATGCCCGCGTCCCGCAGCGCGCGGGCGATGACCTTGGCCCCGCGATCGTGGCCGTCGAGCCCCGGCTTGGCCACCACCACGCGGATCGGTCCGGCTGCCACACCCATCACTGCCTCCATCAAGGGACCACCTTCGAGGGACCGCGGAAGCGGCCGCTTCCGTCCCGCACCGACAAGTACCGCACACCTGGCACGTTCCGCCACCTGTCGAAAGTGAACGAACGTTATCCCCAGCATCCCGCAGCGGACTGTTTCACGGCACCCGGCGAGGGGGAAATCACATGGTGGGACATGAGGGCACGCTGGGGACAGAGCCGCCCCCCGCGTGCCGACAGGAGGTCGGCCAATGAAGGTCACCGGGGTACTGCCACTCTTCCTCCCGATCTGCCGGCGTCTCTGGCCCGGCAGACTGGCCTCCGTGTCCGTGACACTGGTGAAGGCCACCGCGCTGGAGGCCGCGATCCTGGCCGGTCACGTGCTGCTGTATCCGACCGGTCTCACCCAGGAGCGGCGCCGGGCCGCCCTTCCCGTGCCGGCGGGCACGGCGAGGCTCCCTGTGCCGACCGGGCCGCCGGTCGTGCTGGTACACGGCTTCATCGACAACCGCTCGGTGTTCGTCCTGCTCCGCCGCAGCCTCGCCCAGCACGGCAGGCAGCGGGTGGAGTCGCTGAACTACTCCCCTCTGACCTGCGACATCCGCACCGCGGCCGAGCTGCTGGGGCGGCATGTGGAGGAGATCTGCGAGCGCACCGGCAGCGCCCATGTGGACATCGTGGGCCACAGCCTGGGCGGGCTGATCGCCCGGTACTACGCGCAGTGCCTCGGCGGTGACATCCGGGTGCGCACCGTGGTCACCCTGGGCACCCCGCACTCCGGGACCCGGGCGATACCGCTGGCCAACGCGCACCCGATCGTCCGGCAGATGCGGCCCGACTCGCCCGTGATCGAGGAGCTGGCCCGTCCGGCACCGGGCTGCCGAACCCGCTTCGTGAGCTTCTGGAGCGACCTGGACTCCGTCATGGCCCCCCTGGAGGCGGCCTGTGTGGACCACCCCGACCTGGAGTCCCACAACATCCGCGTCACCGGCATCGGCCACCTCGCCCTTCCGGTCCATCCCACGGTCGCCGCCGGCATCCGCGAAGCCCTCGACTCCGAGTCCGCCATGCGCTGCCAGGAGGGCGGCGGCCTCACCGTCGCCTGAGCGACCCGCCCCACAACAGGTCGCCCGACCTGGTTGGATTCGTTCCATGAGGAGCTGGGACCGGGCCGCCGTGAGGGCGTGCCTCGGGGACGCCGCGGCGCGCGAGGGGGCCATGGAGCGTTTCGGGGCGGACACCCACCGTTACACCCTGCGGCCGCCGCTGCCGGAGCACGATATCCGCGCCTTCGAGACCACCCACGGCATCGAGCTCCCCCCGGCGTACCGCTCCTTCGTCGCCGAGGTGGGCGACGGCCCGGCCGGCCCGGCCCACGGACTGCTGCCGCTCGCCACCCCGCGCCCCGAGGCCGACGACGACTCGGCGGTCGACGACGAGTGGGCGCGGGACCGGCTCCCCGGCCGTCTGGCCTCCCCGTTCCCGCTGACCGGCCCCGCGCCCGGCCGCCTCGGCGCAGCCGCCGGCACGCTGACACGGGGCACTCTCACGCTGGCCGAGGAGGGCTGCGGGACGTACGTCCGACTCGTCCTCGGCGGACCGCACGCCGGGGAGATCTGGCTGCTGGACCCGGACTGGGGCGGCTTCACTCCATTGGACCGCGACTTCCACAGTTGGTACACGAAGTGGCTGACAGCTCTGCCACAGCTCGCTCAGGGATGACGTAGCGTCACAGCTTGTCGAACGCTTTTCGAACACAGAGCCAAACTCGCGTTCAGCAAACCCCGAAACACGGCCGAATGCCCGTTTCCCGTCCACACGAAACCAGCGGAAGATTGTCGCGCCCGCATACCGCCGGGTACAGTCGCCGCACTGCTCTGGCAGCCCCTGTTGTCGAGGCGAAAGAGAAGTTGGTGAACGACCGTCACCCGTCGGGGACCATGACCCCGGCTCCGGCTTCCGACGCCTCCCCCGCGCACCACGCGCCGTACGCCGCACCGGAAGTCCCGTACGACGACCTCACCACGTACGGCGGTTACGACACCACCGGTTTTCCGGTGGCCGAGGCGGCCTGGGCCACCGATCCGCACCTCGGCGGATTCCAGAACGCTCAGCACGACACGGGCGCGTACGACACGACGCACTGGCAGACCGGCGACGGCGGCCACCCCGCGCACGACCCCTACGCGGCCCAGCAGCACACCGGGTACGACACGGGCGCCTACGACACCACCGCCTGGACCGTCCCCGCGCAGAGCACCCCCGAGGACACCGGCGCCTGGTCGCAGTACGGGCAGCAACACGCTCCGGACCCCGCCCAGCAGTGGGACTGGGGCACGCAGACCTCCGACACCGGCGCCTTCGACGCCAGCCGGTGGAACACCGGCGGCATGCCCGAGCACCAGCGGGCCGGGGAGCCGTTCGACCAGCAGGCGACGGCCACCTTCGACCAGGTGGTCCACGACCCGTACGGGGACGACGCGGCCTACGCCGAGTACCCGGACCACCCGCACGGCGAACACCCGGACGCCGACGACGAGTTGCCCGGCACCGGTGAACTCCCCGCCGCCCCCGCACTCCTGGACGAACAGGAGGAGGTCGCCCCGGTCCCGCGCGCGGGTTCACGCGCCGCGGCCCGCTCCCGGCGCCGTACGCCCGCCAAGCGCTCCGCGCTGCTGACCGTCGCCGTGCCCTCGGCCTGTGTGATGGGGGTGGCCGGTATCGCCGCCGCCTCGGTCGGTGACCTGACCGGTGGGACGCAGGAGGCCGCGGCCTCCGCCGCCGACACCCACACGGTCGAGCCCTCCGTCGCCAACAGCAAGCTCGACACCCAGTTGCGGACCCTGTCCGCCGGGGCCGACGACTTCACCGACCGGGTGAGCCGGACGCAGGAGCGCATCGACCTCAAGGCGGAGCAGGCGCTGGAGAAGAAGAAGGCCGCCGCCGAGGCCGCCCTCAAGGAGAGACTCCGCCCCAAGTTCATGCTCCCGGTGCTCCAGAGGGGGCTCAGTGCCCAGTTCGGGCAGGCGGGCGTCAACTGGATGTCCGTCCACACCGGCATCGACTTCCCCGTGTCGTACGGCACCACCGTGATGGCCGCGACCGACGGTGTCGTCACCACCAAGTGGAACAGCGCCTACGGCAACATGCTGGTCCTCACGGCCAAGGACGGCACGGAGACCTGGTACTGCCACCTCTCCAGTTACCGCGTACCCTCCGGAACCTCGGTCAAGGCCGGCGAACCGATCGCCTATTCCGGCAACTCCGGCAACTCGACCGGTCCGCACCTCCACTTCGAGGTACGCCCGGCGGGCGGTGCCGCCATCGACCCCCTGCCGTGGCTGCGCAGCCACGGCCTGGACCCGACCTGATCCCGCCGCCCTGACATGGCGCGAGCCCCGTCCTTGCGGCGGGGCTCGCGCCATGTCAGGGCCTGCGCACCGCCGAGCCGGTGAACCTTTCCGGTCACCGCACTAGAGCTTCTCCACCGGCGCGTAGCGCAGCAGGAGCCGCTTGGCGTTGCCGCCACCGAAGTCGATCGTGGCCTGCGCCTTGTCGCCCTTGCCGGCCACCGCGACCACGGTGCCGAGGCCGAACTGGTCGTGGGTGACGCGGTCGCCGATCGCCAGCGACACCACCGGCTTCTCACCGGCCCTGCGGGTGGCGAACCCGGAGGCGCCGGCCGCCGACGAACGGGACCGGGACGAGGAGAGCGCGGACGCGACCGAGGAGGCGGCCTTGCCGAAAGAGGGCGCGGCCGAGGCACCGGTCCGCTTCCACTGCAGGTGCGTGGCCGGGATCTCCTCCAGGAACCGGGAGGGCGGGTTGTACGACGGCTGTCCCCAGGCGCTGCGCAGCGAGGCGCGGGTCAGGTAGAGCCGCTCCCGCGCGCGCGTGATGCCGACGTAGGCCAGACGCCGCTCCTCCTCCAGCTCCTTGGTCTGGTTGAGAGCGCGCATGTGCGGGAAGACACCGTCCTCCATGCCGGTGAGGAAGACGACCGGGAACTCCAGGCCCTTCGCGGTGTGCAGGGTCATCAGCGTGATGACGCCGTCACCGTCCTCCTCGTCCGGGATCTGGTCGGAGTCCGCGACGAGCGCGACCCGCTCCAGGAACTCGGCCAGCGTGCCCTGCTCGTCGCCCTCGTGCTCCTGCTCGAACTCCAGCGCCACGGCCGCGAGTTCCTGGAGGTTCTCGATGCGGGTCTCGTCCTGCGGGTCGGTGGACGCCTGCAGCTCGGCGAGATAGCCGGTGCGCTCCAGGACCGCCTCCAGCACGGTGGCCGGTCCGGCGCCGGACTCGACGATGGTGCGCAGGTCGTCCATGAGCGCGTTGAACCGCCGGACCGCGTTGGTGGAGCGCGCGGCCATGCCGTACGCCTCCTCCACCCGCTTCAGCGCCTGCGGGAAGCTGATCTTCTCGCGCTGGGCCAGGGCGTCGATCATCGCCTCCGCGCGCTCCCCGATGCCCCGCTTGGGGACGTTGAGGATGCGGCGCATCGGCACCGAGTCCTCGGGGTTGGCGAGGACGCGCAGGTAGGCCAGGACGTCCCGGACCTCCTTGCGCTCGTAGAAGCGCACCCCGCCGACGACCTTGTACGGCAGGCCGACCCGGATGAAGATCTCCTCGAACACACGGGACTGGGCGTTGGTGCGGTAGAACACCGCGACGTCCCCGGCCTTGGCGTCGCCCGCGTCGGTGAGGCGGTCTATCTCGTCGGCGACGAACTGGGCCTCGTCGTGCTCGGTGTCCGCGACGTAGCCGGTGATGCCCGCGCCCTGGCCTGCGTTGGTCCACAGGTTCTTGGGGCGGCGGGACTCGTTGCGCTCGATGACCGCGTTGGCGGCGGACAGGATGGTCTGCGTGGAGCGGTAGTTCTGCTCCAGCAGGATCGTCGTCGCGTCCGGGTAGTCCTCCTCGAACTGGAGGATGTTGCGGATGGTCGCGCCCCGGAAGGCGTAGATCGACTGGTCCGCGTCACCCACGACGCACAGCTCGGCCGGCGGGACGTCGTACTCGCCGGGCGGGACGTCGGCGTCGTCCGCGGCACGGGCCCCGGTACCGACCAGCTCGCGGACCAGCGCGTACTGCGCGTGGTTGGTGTCCTGGTACTCGTCGACCATGACGTGCCGGAAGCGGCGGTGGTAGTGCTCGGCCACGTCCGGGAAGGCGCGCAGCAGGTTGACCGTGGTCATGATCAGGTCGTCGAAGTCGAGCGCGTTGGCCTCGCGCAGCCGCGACTGGTAGAGCGCGTACGCCTGGGCGAGGGTCTTCTCGAAGCCGTCGGTGGCCTGGGCGGCGAAGTCCTCCTCGTCGATCAGCTCGTTCTTCAGGTTGCTGATCTTGGCGCTGAAGGACTTGGGCGGGTAGCGCTTGGGGTCGAGGTCGAGATCGCGGCAGACCAGGGCCATCAGGCGCTTGCTGTCGGCCGCGTCGTAGATCGAGAACGACGAGGTGAAGCCCAGCCTCTTCGACTCGCGGCGCAGGATGCGGACGCAGGCGCTGTGGAAGGTCATGACCCACATCGCGCCCGCACGCGGGCCGACGAGCTGCTCGACGCGCTCCTTCATCTCGCCCGCGGCCTTGTTGGTGAAGGTGATCGCGAGGATCTGGCCGGGGTGCACATGGCGCTCGGCGAGGAGGTGGGCGATGCGGTGGGTGAGCACCCGCGTCTTGCCGGAACCGGCACCCGCGACGATGAGCAGCGGGGAGCCGGCGTGGACGACGGCCGCGCGCTGGTTCTCGTTCAGCCCCTCCAGCAGGGCCGCCGCGTCCACCGGCGGGCGCGGGGCGCCGTCGCGGTAGTGGGTGTCCCGGTCCGGGGGCAGGTCGAACTTCCCCCCGAACAGGTCGTCGGGGACCGGCTCCGGAGCGTGCTCGTCCTCGGGCGGCGCGGACTCCTCCTCGGGCCCCCTCGGGGGCTGGAGGCTGGCCAGGAAGTTGTCGTCAAAGAGGCTGCTCATCGCCCTACGAGTCTAGGGCGCCGCACCGACAACCGGTCCCGGTCCGCGGAAACCGCCGGATTCCCGGCGCGACGATCTCCCGTTCCGGGCGGGTGCCGGTTCCTGCCGGCCGGTGCCCTTTTCGAGCCCCACGCGCGCGTGCCCTCCCTGCCGGGGGCGCGGCGCTCCCTAGCATCGTTGACATGCCGGACATTTCAGGCTTGCGAACGTGGGTGGCGGATCGCCCCCCGGCGGCGGGCACCGCCGTCATGGCGACCGCCGTGATCTCCATCGGCCTGCGTCTGGCGGACGTCGAGGCGCTGTCCCGGATCTTCCTGGTCCTGGCCTGCCTCGCCTGGCTGATCCTCGCCGCGGCCTTCGCCGTGCGGCTCGCGGGGCAGCGGGACCGCTGGGCGGAGGAGACCCGCGACCCGGCCGCGCTCACGGCGGTGGCGGCCACCGCCGTGCTCGGCACCCGGATCTCACTGCTCGGCGTCCAGCCCCTGGCTGCGGCTCTGCTGGCGCTGGCCGCGCTGCTCTGGCCGGTGCTGCTGGTCTCCGTACTGCGGAACCGGGGGCGGCGCATGCCGGGGACGGTGTTCCTGTGCTGCGTGGCCACCCAGGCGCTCGCCGTGCTGGCGGCCACCCTGGCCGGGGCCGGGGCGACGGCCTGGCTCGCGCACGCCGCGCTGGTGCTTTTCTGGCTGGGCCTGCTGCTCTACGCCCTCACCCTGCCCCGCTTCGACTCCCGCGAGGTCCTCCACGGGCCGGGCGACCACTGGATCGCCGGTGGCGCACTGTCCATCTCGGCACTGGCCGGGGCCCGGCTGGTCTCCGCCGACAGCGCGCGGCTGTACCTGTGGAACAAGGACGACAGCGGTGTCCTGCACCAGGTCACCGCGATCCTGCTGATCCTGGACCTCGCCTGCTACGCGGTACTGGTCCTGGCCGAGCTGGCACACCCCCGGCCGCGCTACGGGCTGCTGCGCTGGGCCACGGTCTTCTCGATGGGGATGACGGCGGCGGCGGCGCTCGCCGTCTCGGCCGCCCTGGACGTGTCCTGGCTGGACGGACCGGGGAAGGTGCTGGTCTGGGTGGCGGTCGCGGTGTGGCTGGCGGCCGCCGCGGGCGCGGTGCTGGCGGCACGCGCCGGGCACCGCCGCCCTGGGGAGACGGGAACGCCGGACGTCACGTCCACAGCACGGCGATGAAGATGTTCGCCGTGGTCAGGGCACCGACCAGCCCGAACATCCGCTTGTCGACCGTCTCCTCGTCACGCTTCACATAGACCAGACCGAGGATCACGATCAGCAGCGCCAGCTTGACGCCGATCTTGATGCTGTCGACGTGGTGGCCGTCCGCCTCGTTGAGACCCACCAGCACCACGCCGGTGACCAGCATGGTGATCGCGCCGTGCAGCATGGCGGGCACGAAGCGGGCCGTACCCCGGCCCATCGCCTTCATCTGGGTGAGGAAGCCGCCGAGCAGCGCGGCGATGCCGATGATGTGCAGGGCGACGAAGACATGAATGAGTACGGTCATGGGCACCGAGCCTAGTTCCCGACATCCTGTCGGCACGGTACCGGGGCCCGCGTCCGGCGCTCGGCTCCGGCCGGTCTCACCCGCCCGCGGGCTCACCGGACATAGCACCTCCCGCCACCCTCGGGCCCCGTCTGCCGCTCTTTGATCATCCGGCTTCGGATGGACCCCTCCGCCACCCCGGCAGGCCGGTCGGAGCCGGTCGTTTTCCGGCTCGTCGACGACAGTTCCGCACACGCGTTACCAACCTGTCACCAACCGGCCTAGCGTCCTCCACCAGGTGACCGGCTCCCTGCAGCCGCCCGGCCCAGGGGCGGCAGCCGGACATCACCGCCGAGGACCGTCCGTCGGCCGCCGTCTCCCCTGTGCGGACGGCCGGCGGACACCGGCTCCCCCACCGGGGGTCCGAGGTTCTCGGCCGCACGAGTCGCATGGAAGGACGTGACGGTCCAGGTGGCAGCGCACCGAAAGCTCCGAGCGCGCTCACTCGGCGGCAACACGGCCCGCACGGCCGCCACTCTCGCGCTGGCGGGAGCGGCCACCGCGACGGCCTTCGACGGAACGGGACACGCCGAGCCGCAACTCACCACCGCCCAGGTCAGGACCCAGGTGGACCGGCTGTACCAAGAGGCGGAGACCGCCACCGAGAAGTACGACGGCGCCCGTGAGAAGGCGAGCGCCGCCCAGCACCGGCTCAACACCCTGCGCGACGAGACCGCCCGCAGGCAGGAGCGCCTCAACACGGCCCGCGGCGCCCTGGGCGCCTTCGCGGCCGCGCAGTACCGCGACGGCGCGATCGCCCCGAGCTGGCAGCTCGCCCTCTCCAGCAGCCCCGACCGCTATCTGGACGACGCCGCCTTCGCCGAACGCGCCGGCCACCGCCGGGCCCAGCAGGTGTCCCGGGTGCGCGCCCAGCTCCGGGAGCTCGAGCGGCTGCGCGGCGCGGCCCGTGTCGAGGCGCGGTCCGTGCGGTCCAGGCAGGCGGAGCTCCAGCGGCAGAAGGACGTCGTCACCACGAAGCTCAAGCAGGCCCGGCAGTTGCTCGCCCGGCTCACCCCGCCGGAGCGGCAGAAGGCCACCACCGGCGGCCCGGCGGTCACCGTACGCGCCGGAGGCGGCCGCTCGGCCCCCGCACCGGCCGCCTCCGGCGCCGCGTCCAGCGGCCGAACGACCGCTCGGGTGCCCGTGTCCGCCTCACGCGCCTCGGCCGCCGTCGCATACGCCTACCGCAAGCTCGGCAGCCCCTACGTGTGGGGCGCGACCGGCCCCGACGCCTTCGACTGCTCGGGGCTGATCCAGGCCGCCTACCGCTCGGCGGGCATCTCCCTCCCCCGCACCACCTACGCCCAGATCAACGCGGGCCGTCGCGTCTCCCGCTCCCAGCTCCGGCCCGGGGACCTGGTGTTCTTCTACTCCGGTGTCAGCCACGTGGGCATCTACGTGGGCGGCGGCCGCATGATCCACGCGCCCAATCCGTCGGCACCGGTCCGGGTGGCATCGATCGACCAGATGCCGTTCGCGGGAGCCACCCGGGTGGCCTAGGGACGCCCTGGGCGCGGCGCGGCGCGATACCGGGCCGGGGTCCGGGCCCGGTGCCGCGTCAGACCAGCCGGCGGGCCGTGGCCCAGCGGGTCAGCTCGTGCCGGTTGGAGAGCTGGAGTTTGCGCAGCACCGCGGAGACATGGGACTCGACCGTCTTCACCGAGATGAAGAGCTGCTTGCCGATCTCCTTGTAGGCGTAGCCGCGCGCGATCAGCCGCAGCACCTCACGCTCGCGCTGGGTGAGACGGTCGAGGTCCTCGTCGACCGGTGGGGCGTCGGTGGAGGCGAAGGCGTCCAGCACGAACCCGGCCAGCCGCGGCGAGAAGACCGCGTCGCCCTCCTGCACCCGGAAGATCGAGTCGATCAGGTCGGACCCGGTGATGGTCTTGGTGACATAACCCCGCGCCCCGCCCCGGATCACCCCGATCACGTCCTCCGCCGCGTCGGACACGGAGAGGGCGAGGAAGCGCACCGGCTGCTCGGGGTCCGCCATCAGGGCAGCGCTGCGCCGGAGCACCTCGACCCCGCCCCCGCCGGGCAGATGGACGTCGAGCAGGACCACCTCGGGCCTGGTCCTGGTGATGACCGCGACCGCCTGGTCGACGTCGGGCGCCTCACCGACCACCTCGACCCCGGTCCGGGCGGTCTGCCCGATCTCCGCCTGCACGCCGGTACGGAACATGCGGTGGTCGTCCACCAGCACCACGCGTACATGGCGCCCGATCCCGCCCCCGGTGTCCGCCGCCGCTCCTGCCGTGCCGCGTCCGGGATCGGCCGCCTCCGCCGCCCCCGCCGTGCCGTTCTCCTCGGTCGCGTCGCTCATGCCGTCTTCTCCGCCCTCTCCATCTCCAGCTCGACTTCCGTGCCGCCGTCCGGCACCGGCCGCAGCCGTGCCGTGCCGCCGTTGCGCTCCATGCGCCCGATGATCGACTCCCTGACCCCCATGCGGTCGGCGGGTATGGAGTCGAGGTCGAAGCCCGGACCCCGGTCGCGGACGGACACGAAGACCGTACGGTCCTCGACCTCCGCGTAGACCTGCACGGCACCGCCCTCGCCACCGTACTTGGCGGCGTTCACCATCGCTTCGCGCGCGGCCTGCATCTGCGCGGCCGTCCGGTCGTCCAGCGCGCAGTCGCCCACCACCACGACCTCTATGGGGACCCCGTGCTTGTCCTCCACCTCGGCCGCGTTGCGGCGCACCGCCTCCGCGACCGTGTCCGGCTCGTCGGCCTCGTCCTTGCCGGTGCCCTCCGGCTTGTACAGCCAGGTGCGCAGGTCCCGCTCCTGCGCACGGGCCAGACGGCGCACCTCCCCGGCGTTGTCCGCGTTGCGCTGTATCAGGGTGAGGGTGTGCAGTACCGAGTCGTGGACGTGCGCGGCGACCTCGGCCCGCTCCTGGGCGCGGATGCGCATCAGGCGTTCCTCGGACAGGTCCTGCGTCACGCGCACGAGATAGGGGCCGGCGAGCAGGGTGATGCCGACGAGCACGGCGAGCGCCGCCTCCAGCACCCCGCCCAGGTGGGCGGCGGACACCTGCATCACGAAGATCGCGGAGACCCCGGCGGTGACCAGCAGCACGCCCACGGCCGCCCGGAGCAGGGTGAGCGTGCGCCGACGGCCGCCGACCTCGACCCAGCGGGCCCGGCGGGCGTTGTCAGCCTGCCGCCAGACCAGGGCGACACCGGCCGCGACCAGCACCACCGGCACGAGATAGGCCTTGGCCGTGTTGGTGAGGTTGACGCTGCCCAGGAAGACGATGGACACGATGACCATGAGGAGCAGCGCGAGCATCTGCCCCTTGTCCGGCTTGCGGGCGACGAGTCTGCGGCGTCCCTCCGGCGAGGTCTCGGTGCCCACCAGCGAGGCCGGCCTGTGACCGCCCACCCCGCCGACACCGAGCGGGACGAAGAACCAGAACGCGGCGTACAGCAGCGCGCCGAGTCCGTTCGCCATGAGCAGGCCGACGAAGGCCAGCCGCACCCACACCACGGGCAGCCCGAGATGCCCGGCGAGCCCCCGCGCCACTCCGCCCAGCCAGCGGCCGTCACCGCTGCGGTAGAGCTTGCGCGGCGGCCGCGGGTCCTCGAGTGGGGGTGCTGCGGCTTCCGGCATGGCAACGATGGTCACACGAGGGCCGGGACCGGGGCATCAGGGTCCTCCCCCGAGACTCCCCTGATCTTCACCGGGGTTCCCCCGGGTCGGGCGGGGCGGGCCGGGTCCGCTGCCCGGCGTCGAACATCTCCCCCGCTCGTGTCGGGGGCGATTTCAGGGTTCGACCAGGGTCGACCCGACTGCCCACACGGCTCCCGGCCCGTCACCATGGACACATGACGGATCACGAGCTTGCCGCGACGGGTCCGGGACCCGGCACCGGCCCGTGCCCGGCCTCGGGCACCGGGCCGACGGATGCCGAGCCCGCCGCGGCGGAGCGGTCGGGGCCGGACCGGGCGGACGCCACGGGGACACGGGAGACGCCTGCGGAGAGCGGGGCGCGCAGAGAGGGGGGTGGAGCGGTGAGGGACACGGGAGGGAAGGACTCGGCAGCGAACGGACCGGGGCCTGGGGACCCGGTGGCGCCGGACTCGGCGTCCCGGGGCCCGGGGAACGCGGGAGGAGCGGGCGTCCCGGCGGGGCACCGCCCCGGCACCGCCGGGATGCCCGCCCGCTTGCGCCGCGACCGCCGGCACAAGATGATCGCGGGCGTGTGCGCGGGCCTCGGCCGGCACACGGACATGGACCCGGTGGTCTTCCGCATCACCCTGGCCGTGCTGGCCGCGACCGGCGGCATCGGTCTGGTCTTCTACGGCTTCGCCTGGCTCCTCGTCCCGTCCGACGACGAGGAGGAGAACGAGGTACGCAGGCTGCTGACCGGCCGGGTAGACGGACAGGCCCTGGCCGCCGTCCTGTTCGCCCTGGTCGGCTGCGGAGTCATCCTGACCACCCTGCGCAACGGCGGGGTGCTGACCTTCGCCGTGGTGCTCTCCCTGCTGCTGGCCGGTGCCGGTTACTGGTCGCGGCACCGCTCCACCACCGACCCGGCCCCGTCCCCGAGCGACGAGCCGAAGTCGCCCAGGGGCCACCCCATAGCCGCTCAGGCGGCGGCCGACGCGCCGCCGGAGACCCAGGCACCGCCGGTCTACTACAGCGGACCCTCGTGGTGGCGGGATCCGATCGTCAAGGACGGCACCCATGTCGGCGGCACCGGCTACTTCTGGGGCCCGAGTGACGCCTACGAGCAGCACGTCTCGCCCTCCCCGCCCATCGAGTTCGTCATGCAGCTCCCCTGGCCCCACTCGCTCGCCGGGCGCACACCGGCCGACAGGCGCACCAGGCCCCGGGGACCGCGCTGGATCAGCGGGTGGGTGTTCCTGCTCGCCCTGCTGGC
This sequence comes from Streptomyces sp. NPDC001781, assembly GCF_053596035.1. Taxonomy (NCBI): domain Bacteria; kingdom Bacillati; phylum Actinomycetota; class Actinomycetes; order Kitasatosporales; family Streptomycetaceae; genus Streptomyces; species Streptomyces sp. NPDC001781. The sequence goes on from NZ_JBSFFI010000003.1 coordinate 53,355, forward strand.
GGGCTGTCTGGGCGGCAGCAGGGACTGGGAGACCCGCCCGCTGGCCACCAGCCTGCAGACCGGTCTGGCCTGCGCGCTGGTGGTGTTCGGACTGGGCATAGCCGTCAGCGCCTTCCTGGGGCGCACGGGAGGCGGGTCCGCCTTCCTGGCCCTGGTGACGGCGCTGCTGCTGGCCGGAAGCGCCCTGCTGCCCGGCGATGTCACCTCGCACTGGCGGCAGACGGCATGGCGGCCGGCGGCCACCGCCGACGTCCGGCCGGTCTACGAACTGGGGTCCGGCTCCGCCACCCTCGACCTGGCGGAGGTGCGTCCGGCCAAGGACCAGACCGTCACCACCAGGGCGGAACTGGGAGCGGGCCGACTGCGTGTGATCGTCCCGGCGGACGCGGCGGCGGTGCTGAGCATCGACGTGGGGGTGGGCGACATCCGGTTGCCCGGCGACGACAGCAAGGACGTGGACGTGCGGCCGGATCGGCACGAGACGTCGAATCTGGCGCCGGCCAAGGGGACCGAGGAGGCCGGTGTGCTGCGGATAGATCTGCATGTGGGCATCGGGCAGGTGGAGGTCAGCCGTGCTGCGTCATGAGTTCCAGCCCGGCCGGCTGGTCGGCGGGGTCTGCCTGACCGTCGCGGGCGCCCTCTACCTGGGGGACGTGCGGGGGCTGTGGGAGATCCCGTGGTTCACGGCGATCCCCCTGGCCGTCGGCGGCCTGTTCCTGGCGGGCGTGACCACCGCCCTCACTCGCGCCGTACGCGCGAGGAACGGCGCGGAGGACGGGCCGGCCGAACGCCCGGCCCGGTCCGTCCCGCAGAGCGGGGCCCGGCATGCTCCGGACGAAGGCCGTCAGCGGTAGGACCGGCGTCGGCGGCGGTCGCGCAGGGAGGCGTCGACGGAGAGGTAGGGGGTCCCCGCCAGGACGAGTGGCAGCCACGCCATCAGGTAGGCGAGGTCGTTGCCGTAGTAGTACGGGCTGGAGGCCCAGCTCACGGTCAGCCAGAGGCTCAGCGAGATCAGCGCACCGCCGAGGGCGGCCAGCCGGCCGAGGAGGCCGATCAGGATGCCGATGCCCACGGCCAGCTCGCCGAAGGCGATGGCGTGGCCGAAGCCGACCGGGCTCTTGAGGGCCAGGTCGACAAGGGCCGGGATGGCGGAGGAGTCCCGGACCCCGCGCATGGTGTCGCCGAGCGAACCGGGGCCGGCGGCCTTCATGAAAGCGCTGTCGGTGAGCTTGTCCAGACCGGCGTAGACGAAGGTGACGCCGAGGAAGATACGGAGCGGGAGGAGGGCGTAACGGGTGGCGGTGGCCCGCCAGTCATGGTCCCCGTCGAAATGGGAGGCGCGCGTGTCCGTCCGCATACCGTGAGTCATCACTGCCAGCCGCCTCTCGCCCGCCGTCCCGGACCTCTCCCCCGACGATACGTATGACGGAGAGGGCCGGTTCAATCCTCTCCGGACGATTTTCCGGATATCGGTGCGGCGTACGGGTGGTCAGTCCGTCACCTCGATGGGGTACCGGTTGGTGGCCAGCCCCGCCGCGGTCACCACCTGCACCTCCACCGCGCCGGGCTCCACCTCGACCGGGACCGGGACGGTGAGGACGCTGTCGGTGGGGTTGCTGAAGCCCCCGGCGACAGGGACGAGGGGCACGTGGACGTCGACCGCGCCGATGCGGACGACCATGCGGGCGAGGCGGTCGGCGCCCTGGGCGCCGGGCGGGACGAACCCGGTGCCGCGGATCTCGATGTCGTCGCCGGTGCGGATCGGCCCGTCCAGGTCGCCGGGCTCGCGGGCGCGGACCACGGAGAGCACCACCGGACGGCCGCCCTCGGCGTACTTGCCCGCCAGGTAGGTGGCCGCCGAGATCAGCACCAGCACCGCCAGGCCCCAGGGCAGGTCGGGGAGCTGGTCCGGGCGGCGGCCGAGGCGGACGGCGGCGAAGACCAGGGCGACGGCGCTGATGGCGACGTACTGGATGTCGGCGAAGGCACCCCGGCCCGCGTCGTCGGTGAGCAGGTCGGCGGCGCGCGGGCGGTGCGCCGGGACCTTCTGGAGCCGCTGGCCGACCACGCGCAGGCCGACCACGCGGCGCACCAGGACGGCGATGCCGCACACCACGGCGAGGACGGTCACCACACCGGCGCCGCGCGCGAGGTCGAGACCGGCGAGGAGGGAGTCGCGTTCGGCGGGGTTCGAGGCGGCGGCGAGGCGGCCCGCGAGCAGCAGGACGGCGTAGGCGACGAACAGCACCCAGCAGGCGGCGACCGTGCGGGAGGTGGACATCCGGTTGTCCTCGCCGATCATCGGGGCGAGCGCCCCGCCGCGCGCCCGGTGGAGGAAGCCGGCGAGGGTCAGCGCGGCCGCGACGGCGACCGCGGCGAGCAGTCCGGCGGTGCGGGCGCTGCTCCAGCCCGCGCCGATCGCGGTGAGGGCCTGGGCGAGCAGCAGGATCACCACGGCGCCCCAGGCCAGGAAGGCGGTGCGGGCCCGCAGGCCGGCGAGCCAGGCGTCGCCCTCGGCGCGGCCTCGTTCGGCGACCGCATCGGCGCGCTGGGCGAGTTCGGCGGAGATCCACTGCCGGGACGCCGAGGCGGAGTGGGCCACGGCCGGGGGCAGCCCGCGCCCGGCGGCGAACTCGTCCCGGCCCTGCCGGAAGGCGGCGAGGGCGCGCCGGTGCCCCTCGCGCGCCCCGTGCGGGCAGTCCCCGCACGCACAGCCACCTCCGTGGGCCCCCGCGCCGTCCGCCGTGCCCTGCCTCGCCTCCTGCACCGCCACGACCGACGCCGCCTTCCCCGCTACCCGAGAACCCGGAATACGGCCGTCACGCACAGTGCGCGCTATGGCCGAGCAACTCCCCTGTGGACACCGCGAATTGTGCCCTACCTCGGGCACCTCGGGTCCGCCGGTCCGCGCTGGGCGGAAAGGACCGCCCATCCTGCTGACCCCGTCGCACGCCCGTGCGGGACGCTCAGCTCAGCAGGTCGGGTTCGCTGCGGCTGATGTCCTGCCACAGGGGCTGGTAGTTGATCCAGGCCACGAGGTCGCCGCCGAGTTGTTCGCGGGTGGCGACGGCCTGCCGGTGCTCGATGAGGACGGGGCGCCCGGCGGCCTCCGCGGTGAGCTGGACCTGGCAGGAGCGTTCCATGGACATGAACCACCAGGCGGCCGCGTCGACCGAGTCGCCGACCGTGAGCAGGCCGTGGTTGCGCAGTACCAGCGCCTTGCTGGAACCGAGCACGGAGGCGATGCGGCGGCCCTCCTCGGCGTCGACGGTGACTCCGGTGTAGGCGTCGTAGAGCGCGGTGTCCTCGTAGAAGGCGCAGCTCTCCTGGGTGATGGGGTCGGGGACCTCGCCGAGCGAGGCGAGCGCGCGGCCGTGCGTGGAGTGGCAGTGGGCGACGGCGACGACGTCCGGGCGGGCGGCGTGGACCGCCGCGTGGACGGTGAAGGCTGCCTGGTTGACGTGGTAGCCGCCTTCGACGACCTGGCCGTCCTGGTTGGCCAGGACCAGGTCGCTCACGGTGACGTGCTTGAAGGGCATCCCGAACGGGTTGACCCAGAAGCAGTCGCTGAACTCCGGGTCGCGGGCGGTGATGTGGCCCGACACGCCGTCCTCGAACCCCGCCCGCCCGAAGAGGCGCAGGGCGCCCGCGAGACGTTCCTTGCGGTGGCGGCGTTCCTCGTCGACCGACTCGTGCATGGGCGGCATGGCGAACCGCAGCTTGTCGGTGGGCAGCGGCGGGGGAGGGATGGGGCGGTGCATGGGTCCTCCAGCGCTGGGGTGCTTTACGGACCGGAAGTTACCGTCGGGTGGCGGGGTACCGACAGAGGTCGAGTGACGAAAAAGAGGTGGAACGGCCGGAGCCGTTCCACCTCGGGTGGTGCCGGTCAGCGGGCCGGCACCGGGGTCACTCCCACTCGATGGTGCCCGGCGGCTTGGAGGTCACGTCGACGACGACGCGGTTGACGTCGCGGACCTCGTTGGTGATCCGGGTGGAGATCTTCGCCAGCACGTCGTAGGGCAGCCGGGACCAGTCGGCGGTCATGGCGTCCTCGGAGGAGACCGGGCGCAGCACGATCGGGTGGCCGTAGGTGCGGCCGTCGCCCTGGACGCCCACCGAGCGGACGTCGGCGAGCAGCACGACCGGGCACTGCCAGATCTCGCGGTCCAGACCGGCGGCGGTCAGCTCCTCGCGGGCGATGGCGTCCGCCTCGCGCAGCAGGTCCAGGCGCTCCTTGGTGACGTCGCCGACGATGCGGATGCCGAGGCCCGGACCGGGGAAGGGCTGGCGCTGGACGATCTCCTCGGGCAGGCCGAGCTCCTGGCCCACCATGCGGACCTCATCCTTGAACAGCTTGCGCAGCGGCTCGATGAGCTGGAACTCGAGGTCCTCGGGCAGGCCGCCGACGTTGTGGTGCGACTTGATGTTGGCGGTGCCGGTGCCGCCGCCGGACTCGACCACGTCCGGGTACAGGGTGCCCTGGACCAGGAACTCCACGGCCGGACCCTCGTCCGCGATGATCTCGGCCTGGGCCTGCTCGAAGACACGGATGAACTCGCGCCCGATGATCTTCCGCTTCTCCTCGGGGTCCGAGACCCCGGCGAGCGCCTTGAGGAAGCGCTCCTCGGCGTCGACCACCTTGAGCTGGACGCCGGTGGCGGCGACGAAGTCCTTCTCGACCTGCTCGGTCTCGCCCTTGCGCATCAGGCCGTGGTCGACGTAGACGCAGGTGAGCTGGGAGCCGATGGCCTTCTGCACCAGGGCCGCCGCGACGGCGGAGTCCACGCCGCCGGACAGGCCGCAGATGGCGCGCTTGTCGCCGACCTGCTCGCGGATCGCGGCGACCTGCTCCTCGATGACGTTGCCCGTGGTCCAGGAGGGGGTCAGGCCCGCGCCCCGGTACAGGAAGTGCTCCAGCACCTGCTGGCCGTGCGTGGAGTGCATGACCTCGGGGTGGTACTGGACGCCGTAGAGCTTCTTCTCGTCGTTCTCGAAGGCGGCGACCGGGACCACGTCGGTGGAGGCGGTGACGGTGAAGCCCTCGGGGGCGGCGGAGCAGGCGTCGCCGTGGGACATCCACACGGGCTGCTCGTCCGGGGTGCCCTCGAACAGGGTGGAGCCGGACATGGAGACGTGCAGGCCGGTGCGGCCGTACTCACGGGCGCCGCTGTTGTCGACGGTGCCGCCGAGGGTCCGGGCCATGAGCTGGAAGCCGTAGCACATGCCGAAGACGGGGACGCCGGCCTCGAAGAGGGCGCCGTCGATCTGCGGGGCGTTCTCCTCGTAGACCGAGGAGGGGCCTCCGGAGAGGATGATCGCCGCGGGGTTCTTGGCGAGCATCTCGGCCACCGGCATGGTGCTGGGCACGATCTCGCTGTAGACCCGCGCCTCGCGGACGCGACGGGCGATGAGCTGAGCGTACTGCGCGCCGAAGTCGACGACCAGGACGGTGTCGGGGGCGGCGGCAGACTGGGTCGCTGATGACACGGGGTGCCTTCCGGCGGTGGGGCGGGGGTCTGTATGACCGATTCTAACGGGGTGGGCGCCGGCCCCCTTCCAGATGGCCGTCTTCGGGGACGGGAGGGACAGGTGGGGATCGCGGCGTCTGGTGATCTGGATACGCCCCGGTGGGTGACCGGCCTCCGGCATCGACCGGTCGGATGTGGTGGCGCGACCCGTGCGGGACGCGGAAGGCCCCTCCGGGACAGGGGCCGGTACGGCTCTGTCCCCGAGGGGCCTGCGTGGCGACCGTCGGACCGGTCGGACCTAGCCGACGTTGAGGTTGTCGTCCACGAGGAACTCCGGATAACCGAAACGCTCTCCGAGCGCGGTGAACGCGTCACAGCGGTCCTCGTCGATCGGCACGAAGTACGCCTTCATGGCTCTGAGGAACAGCCGGAAACCGACATCGGCACAGGCTTCGAAGGTCACCCGCTCCAGCGCCGAAACCAGGCCGGGCACCGATCCGTCGACGGCTGCTCGTTCCAGCGCGTCGGTGAGGAGCCGATCTGCTCCAGGACTGCACTGCGCAGCCTGGCGTCTGTCACGGGCTGCGGCGGCGACGGGGGCGGCATGCATGCTGGGCCGGCGCCGCCGGCCCGTCTGACTGGAGCACTGACGGCAGTGGAGGACGTGGCCGTCGCCCTTGAGGTCCTGGTCGGTGCGCTCGCCCAGCTCGATCCCGAGTGCACGGAAATCCTCTCCGGCGTGCCGATCGCCGCGGCCGCCGTCGTCGAGCGAGAGGGTGGCGACGAGAGGTCGAACGCCATCCCGAAGCGCCGACCACACCAGAGGCGCGGCTGGCGCCTCGGGGCAGTCGATGACGAGCGCAGCGACGCACTCGTCATCGGCAGGGTGCTGGACGGCCGGCGGGGCGTCGGGGGTTGTCCAGCCGGCCGGGCGTGCAGAGCGTGGGCGGCGTCGGCGAGGCAGGGGGGTGCCTGGCGGCCACGCAGGAGGCGTTCTGGCAGGTGACGCCGACCGAGTCCCAACGGCGTCCTGGATGATGTTCCAGGGACCAGGTGCACAGGTGCGACCGGCTCCGCCTCTTGCTCGCCGCCCCCGGTCACACTGCTGAAACTCCACGTTGCGAGTCCCGGATGGGAGGCGGTCCACTCGCAGCGGCGCTTCGGCTAGCAGTTCCCAACCGAAGCGCCGCGTACATCGCTCGCTCCCGCGTTACGTGTCTTGGTATGCGAGTACCTCTGAGTTGGCCGCGCTGGTGGCAATTGCGCTATGCCTCGGAGAGATCTCACCGGTTCTTCTTGCCAAAGAAGAACAGAGCGACCCCTACCAGCACGATGAATCCGAGGGTGAAGAAGAGCGCTGATCGTCCATCCTGCAGCGACGGCGGGGCAGAAAGAGACCACATCAATCTCGCCCCTTCTTCCTGCTGATCAGCCCCGCAGGCAGACAGAGGGCACCCCCCGCAATGAGCAGCCATCCGAGTGCTCCTGCCGGACCGCCGGAAGAGATGCCCAGAAGAAGTGCACCGCAGACAAGAGCCAGCGTGCCGAAGAGCAGGATCTGAGCCCCTCTTCCTGGTCTGATCATCTCATTCTCTCCGTTCGATAGTTCGGGGTGCTGGCCCAGGGCAGTACCGACTCCAAAACCCGAGATTGATCCGTCAGCTTTTGTAGGTGGCGCCTATGTAGCCGCCTGCGGCCGCGCCGATAGCCATGCAGAAAGGCAAGGCGGGGACGGCACCCGGTCCGGTAAACGCCGCGGCTCCAGCTTCGCAGAGACCTGTGATGCCGATGTCGGCGATCATGCCTGCGGTTGCCTTCTCGGCCGCTCCCGTTCCGCCGGTGAATCCTTCGTAGAGGATGGTCCCGATGCCGAGTCCGTCCCCGATGCCGCCCAGGCTGAGTAGGCCATTGGGGTCGATGCGGTTGACCGGGTCGCCCTCGGCGTAGAGGTAGGGGTTCTGTTCCTGGCCGGAGGGGTCGGGCTGGGTGAAGCGGCCGAGGTTGGCGTCGTAGTAGCGGGCCTGGAGGTGGTAGAGGCCGGTGGGGTCCTGGTAGTTGCCGGCGAAGCGGTAGGGCTGGGCCACCGGTTCGGTGGACTGGGCCAGGATGCGGACGCCGCGGGGGCTGTAGGTGTAGCTGTCGACCTTGTTGCCGTCGATGTCGGCGAGGCCGATCACCGAGCCGAGTGCGTCGGTGAGGTAGTAGTAGCTCTTGCCCCCGGTCGTCATGGAGTTGAGGGTGCCCCCGGGTTCCCGGTTGAAGCCCATGTCGGTTCCGGCGGTGGTCTTCGCGGACAGGCCGAGGGGGCCGTTGTGGAAGAGGGTGTCGCCGAGCTTGACGCGTTCGCTCTGGTCGGTGGAGCCGTACTGGCCCGCGTACGCCTTGCCGTTGACGGTGATCGACGACATCTGGGAGTGGTCGGTCCAGGTCTCGGCGGTGCGGGTGTAGTCGCTGGTGGAGTCGGCGGCGGTCTCGTTGCCGATCTGGTCGTAGGACCAGGTGCCGGTGCTGCCGGACTTGCCGGTGACTTCCTGGGCGTCGTTGTAGGTGTAGGTGGTGCCGCGCGGGCAGCCGGGGTCGGTGCCCTGGCTGGTGAGGTTCCCGGCGAGGTCGTAGCAGTACTGCCAGGAGTCGGTGACGCTGCCGGCCTTCTCCTCCTTGGCGTAGGAGAAGCGGCCAGCTCCGTCATAGGTGTAACTGCGCTTCAGGCCGGTGACGTTGTCGGTCTGGGTGCGGATCTTGCTGCCGTCGGTGGCGCCGTTGGTGCCGTATCCGTAGGTGTAGGCCAGGTCGACCAGGGTGCCCTGGTCGGAGGTCACCTTGATGGCCTTGGGACGGCCGGAGTTGTCGACGTCGACCTTCTGCACCGTGCCACCGGGGTATGTGGTGGTCTTGCGCACGTCGTTGTTGTTGTAGTCGTACGTGGTGCTGCGGCCCTGCGGGTCGGTGAGCTGCTTGAGCTTGTTGGTCTCGTTCCAGGTGTAGTCGGTCTTGCCGGCCGGGTCCTGGTAGTAGTCGACATTGCCGGCCGGGGTGTAGGCGAGCAGGGTCTGCGAGCCGTCCTGGAGGTGACGGACGGTCTCACGCTGCAGCGGGTCGAACTCGTAGCCGATGGTGCCGGTGGCGTCGGTGCGCTGAGTGAGGTTGCCGTCACCGTCGTATGTGTAGGTCACCTGCATGTGGTTGGTGGAGTCCACCGTGCGGATGCGGTCACGGTTGTCGTAGGCGTACGTGACGGTGACGCCGCGGGCGTCGGTGACGGTCTTGGTGCGGCCCAGAGCGTCGTAGGTGTACGTCGTCTTGTCCAGCGGGGCCGGCGGCGTGACGCGGTCCAGGTTGCCCTGGGCGTCGTAGTGGAAGCCGGTCGTCACGGTCTTCGACGACGTCATCTTCGTCTTCGCGGAGCAGCGCTGGCCCTCGAAGCCGCCGCAGGTCGGCGTGGCGGGGTTGTAGTCGTAGGTGACGTTGCCGCCGTCGGTGCCGGTCTGGGCGACGGAGGTGGTGTTGCCGACGCTGTCGTAGCCGAAGGTGGTCTTCTCGCCGTCGGCGTTGGTGGAGTCGGAGGGGTGGTCGCCGCCGGCGATGGTCTGCCAGTGGTTCGTCGTGAGGGCGCCGGTGGGCGTCTTCGCGGTCTCCAGGTTGTTGCGGGAGTTGAAGCCGTAGTCGGTGACGTTGCCCGGAGTGGTGCCGGAGCCCATGGCGTCGGTGGCGGTGTCGATGTTGTGGTTGGCGTCGAACTTGGTGGACCGCTTGTGCTGGAGGGCGTCGGTGACGTCGGTGACCTGGCCGTCGCCGTCGTGCTTGTAGGCGGTGGCGTGGAGTTCGGGGTCCTTGGCCGTCGTGGTGCCCGCGGCCGTGGCCGACGCCGCGCTGTAGGAGTATGTCCAGGTCGGGCCGGTGTCGCCGGAGCCGTTGAAGCCGGTGGCCCGCAGCATGGAGGTGACCCGGTTGACGTCGTCGTAGCTGAACACCGTGACCCGCCCCTGGGCCGTCGTGATCTTGCTGATGCGGTTCGAGGAGTCATAGCCGAAGGTGACTGTCTTGCCCTCGGTGTCCGTGGTGCCGGTGAGGTTGCCGGCGGCGTCCAGGGCGTAGGAGGCGGTGCGGCCGGTGCTGTCCTTGGCCTGCCAGAGGGTGGCGCCGGCCTTGGTCAGGTCGATCCAGCGTCCCGAGCGGGTCTCGGTGAGCTTGAATCCGCCGCCGGTGTGCTGGGTGACTGTGAGCGTGCCGTGGTTGCGGTCGGTGACCTTGGTGAGTTTGCCGCTCGCGTCGTAGGTCTCCTTGGCGCCCGACTTCCACTTGTTCAGCGTGTAGGTGCCGTCGGTGTTCTTCTTGAGGTCTTGCGAGTAACCCGTCGGCGTGGTGAAGGTGCCGTCGGTGTTCTTCTTGAAGCGGACGGTCGCGCCCGAGGCGTCGTAGAGGATCGCCTCGCTGGAGGAGACCGACAGATAACGCTCGTACTGCTGCCACCACCGCTGGGAAACCTGGCCGTAGGGCGCGTCCAGGGAGTTGTACGTCCGCGCCAGGCGCAGTTGCTGACCCACCCCGGCGATGTCGAAGTCGGTCGCCGTCAGCATCAGGTTGCCGGTCGAGTAGTCGATCCTCGCCGTCAGCGCGTCGGTGATGGCGAAGCTGGTGGAACGGTGCCAGGGGACATCGCCCTGGCCCTCCGGCACGATGTTCATCACCGACGCCTGTGCCACCGACGCGGGGGCCTTCGCATGGGCGCGCTGCTCGCGCAGCCAGGGCAGATACGCCGCGTCGCTCGGCGCCTTCGACGGCCTGGACTTCACCGGCCGGTTCGCGCCGACCTTCACGGCCGGCATCTTGAAGTGCGGGCCGCCTTTCCCCCACGCCGAGGCGGGCTTGCCGCCCGCCGCGACCGCTGCCGTGGCCGGCAGGACGGCCGCCGCCAGTGCCGCGGCCGTCACCGCGGCCAGCGCCCCCACCGGTGATCTCCTCCGAGCACGCCGAGAAGGCGCGCTCCAAGCACGCTCAAGCATGATTCCCCCCACGGGAAGACAAATACCGGCAGCCCCACTGGCCACCGGACCCGCAGACGCTTTCACGTGAATCACACAAACGTCCGGGAGGTGCCCACGAACCGCTCATCCACACGGGGGAGGAATCCGCCGCTCCTCTTTAAGCAGCCAATCAACATCAAATGTGGATGGACATGGGCATCGTCCCTCCCGAGCGCCGATGCTGAAGCAGATACATGCGGCGTACAAATGACTGAAAGCGGCCGGACTTCTGAGCAGTTGCAAGTCGGGGCGGGTGCTGCTTACCAACGCGCCCGCAGGAATTCTGGTCCTGGTCTGCGCCGGGCTGTGGGTGCGCAAGAGCCAGGACTTTTCGGACTCCCCTGCTTGCTGCCCTCGTGGCAGTGGAAGCCCACACGGCGGCGCCAGTGACGCTGCTGAAGGTTTTCACGTCGCGGGCGGTGTCGGCGGCCAACGTCGCGATGCTGGTGAATGCTTCAGAGGCGTTCGCCGTGTGGTTGCCTGGCTACTGAACTTGAACAGGTGATGTCGGAGTCGGTCCGGGGTGACCGGTGGTCGTGGCATACTGACCCCGTGTTCACCCAGACGACGTTCCTCTTTACCTATGGCACCGGGCCCGCCGGCTGCCATGGTCGTCTCGCTTGAGCACATAACAAGCGACTTCCGACAGGCGCTCCGGGCCGACAAGGCCCGGAGCGCCTGTCGTCTTTCCGGGTCCTGCCGGTCCGGGGCGGCCATCAGCCACCAGGAGCCCCGACATGACCACCGCCACCCCGCACACTGAGCCCGAGCGGACCATCGACGACGCCCGGACGCGGATCGACGCCCTCGACGACCGGATCATCGGCCTCGTCCAGGAACGGATGGCCGTCTCCGCCGTCGTCCAGCAGAGCCGGATCGCCTCCGGTGGCCGCCGGGTGAGCCTGTCCCGCGAGATGGAGATCCTGGGCCGCTACCGGGACGCGCTCGGCCGGCCCGGCACCGCCCTCGCCATGACCCTGCTGGAGCTGTGCCGGGGTCGCATCTGAGTTCGGGACCGCTCTCACCCGTACGGCGCGTGACCGGCCCGCGTACCGCTTCGTTGAGCCCCGTGTCCGTGCCAGCCAGGGGCGGGCCCGACAGAACCACGCGTGGCTCGCCGGGGCGATGAGGGGTACGGGTCGTGCCGTACCCCGTGGGACCTCGCTCCGGACCAGTGACCGGACGGCAGGGGACAGCAGCCCGGTCACCCAAGAGAACGGCCGGCTCCGGGGACGCCCGGGGCCGTCCGGCGGACAACTGCACACAGGAACCCGTGCCGGACCGGGCGGCCGCGGACGCCTCAGGGCGTGCGGCACCCAGCGCATCCTCCCCTTGTCCCCCGCGCATCCCCGGCACCCTCACCGCACCACCACCGCCACTGGTGCGGACCATCAAAACGGGCGGCGCGACCCCCCGGCGCCGCTTCCCCGGCACCGGCGCGTCCCTGACGCCGGCGCCGGCGACAAGGGCCCCGCGGCCGAGTCCCGCGGGGCCCTTCGTCATGCCCGCCCCCCGATGTGATCGACGCCACACCGGAATCCGGGCCGCCGGTACAACCCCCGGGCGTCCTCGACGATCGAACCAGGCACCGGATCAAGAAGACGGTGGGAATCGGGGGACCTGCGTTCGGAGGGGGACGCAGGTCCCTGTCTCTTTTCCGCCCCGCCCCCTCACTCCTTCCTGCGCGGCACCTCGGGCACCGCCAGCAGCGGCAGCCGCAGCGCCCCGAAGGCGTCCGCCGGGACCGCGGGAGTACGCGGCGCCACCGCTTCCAGCCGCTGGTAGGCGGCCCCCGGCGCCGGCCGCGGGTCCTCCTCGCCCTTGTTCGGCCAGTACGCCATGGCCCGCTCGGCCTGCGCGGTGATCGTCAGCGACGGGTTCACGCCCAGGTTCGCCGAGACCGCCGCTCCGTCCACCACCGAGATGCCGGGGTGCCCGTAGAGCCGGTGGTACGGGTCGATCACGCCCGTCCGGGCGGAGTCGCCGATGGGGCAGCCGCCGAGGAAGTGCGCGGTCAGCGGGGTGCCCATCAGTTCGCCGACATTGCTGCCCGCGAAGCCGTTGATCTCGGCGGCGAGGGCGGAGGCGGCCTCGGTGGCGGCCCTGATCTGGGTGGGGTTGGGCGCGCCGTGGCCCTGCCGGGCGGTCAGCAGGCCCTTGCCGACGCCGCCGGGCTTCAGATACGTCGTCAGGGAGTTGTCCAGCGACTGCATCACCAGACCGATGATGGTCCGCTCCGACCAGCGCCGGTTGGAGACCGAGCGGAGGAGCTGCACCGGGTGCCGGACCGCGTGCGCGAGCCAGCCGAGGACGCGGGAGGAGCCTTCGGCGTAGGGCACCTGGAGGATGGTGAGGCCGCCCATCGAGTTCGAGCCCCGGCCGTAGCGGACCGGCTCGATGTGGGTGTCGGCGTCCGGGTGGACGGAGGACGTGATGGCCACACCGCGTGTGAAGTCGACCCTCTCCGCGCCGTGCGCCTTGCGGTAGCGCCGGTCGTCGGTCTGGGCGCCGACCAGGGCCTCGGAGTTGGTGCGGGTGAGGTCACCGAGCCGGGGGCTGAGGTGGGGCAGCAGGTGGCTGGCCTTCATGCGGTGCAGCAGGGTCTGGGTGCCGTAGGTGCCCGCCGCGAGGACGACCCGGCGGGCGGTGAACAGCCTCCCCTGGCCGGTGCGTTTGCGGTCGGTGGGCAGGGTGGCGACCGCGTAGCCGCCGCGCGAGTCGTCGGTGACGGAGACGACGGTGGTCAGCGGGTGCACCACCGCGCCCGCCTTCTCCGCGAGGTAGAGGTAGTTCTCGTTGAGGGTGTTCTTCGCGCCGTGCCGGCACCCGGTCATGCACTCGCCGCACTCGGTGCACGCCCGCCGCGCGGGCCCCGCGCCGCCGAAGTACGGGTCCGCGACCTGCTCGCCGGGCCGCGCCCTGGCCGCGCCGTCGGCGTCCTCGCCGTCCCCGAAGAACACACCGACCGGCGCCATGTGGAAGGTGTCGCCGACGCCCATCCGCTGCGCCGCCGCCTTCAGGTGCGTGTCGGAGGGGGTGGTCGTCGGGTTCAGCCGTACCCCGAGCATCCGCCTGGCCTGGTCGTAGTAGGGCGACAGCTCGTCCTGCCAGTCGGTGATGTGCCGCCACTGCGCGTCCTCGAAGAACGGCTTCGGCGGTACGTACAGCGTGTTGGCGTAGTTGAGGGAGCCGCCCCCGACGCCCGCGCCGGCCAGGACCATGACGTTGCCCAGCAGATGGATGCGCTGGATGCCGTACAGGCCGAGCTTCGGGGCCCAGAGGTAGTTGCGCAGGTCCCAGGAGTTGCGGGGCAGAGTGGCCGGGGTGAAGCGGCGGCCCGCCTCCAGGACGCCGACGCGGTAGCCCTTCTCGGTGAGGCGCAGGGCGGTCACCGAGCCGCCGAAGCCGGAGCCGACCACGAGCACGTCGTAGTCGTAACCGTCGTCGCGCCCTTCCTCGTTCCGGGTGGGGACAGTCTTCTCCTGCGGCACGTGCTCTCCTCGTCGAGAACGGTGGTGGAACGGGCGGATCGGGCCGGGGGCAGGGCGTCAGCGGAAGCGGAGCGCCTTCATCACCTTCAGGCTGCGGCTCATGAAGGCCGCGTACGCGGCGTCGTCCATGCCGAGCGAGGGTGCCATGGGCAGCAGCCGCTGACGGGCGACGGTCTGGGCCTCGGTGTACTTCAGGATGCCCTCGGAGCCGTGGCGGCGGCCGAGACCGGAGTCCTTCATGCCGCCCATCGGGGACTGGGCGCTGCCGTACGCGGGGGCGTACCCCTCGTTGACGTTGACCGTTCCGGTGCGCAGCCGGGCGGCCACTTCCCGGCCCCGCTTCGGACTGGCGGTCCACACCGAGGCGTTGAGGCCGTAGGGAGTCGCGTTGGCGCGCTCCACGGCCTCGTCGTCCGATCCGACGCGGTAGACGGAGACGACGGGGCCGAAGGTCTCCTCGGCGCAGACGGACATGGTGTCGTCGACACCGCCGAGGACGGTCGGCTCGAAGAAGTACGGGCCGATGTCGGGCCGGGCCACCCCGCCCGCGAGCACCTCGGCGCCCTTGGCGACGGCCTCGGTCACGTGCGCCTCGACGGCCTTGAGCTGGCGTTCCCCGGCCAGCGAGCCCATGTCGGCACCGTAGGCGAGAGCGGTGCCGAGCCGCATGGCCCTGGTGCGGGCCACGAACCGCTCCAGGAAGGCGTCGGCGACGGACTCGTGGACGTACAGCCGCTCGATGGAGATGCAGAGCTGGCCGGCCGAGGAGAAGCAGGCGCGTACGGCGCCGGCGGCGGCCTTCTCGATGTCGGCGTCCTCCAGGACCAGCATGGCGTTCTTGCCGCCGAGTTCCAGGGAGACGCCGATCAGCCGGGCGGCGGCGCCCTGGGCGACCTCGCGGCCGGTGCGGGTGGAGCCGGTGAAGGAGACGTAGTCGGCGTGCCGGACGATCTCCGGGCCGACCACCGGGCCCTCACCGATGACCACCTGGAAGACCCCGGTGGGCAGACCGGCCTCGACGAGCAGGTCACGGGCCCACAGCGCGGTCAGACAGGTCTCGGTGTCGGGCTTCATCACGACCGCGTTGCCGCTGACGAAGGCGGGCAGGGCGTCGCCGACGGAGAGTTCGAGGGGGTAGTTCCAGGGGGCGATCTGGCCCACGACCCCGCGCGGGTGCCGCAGTTCGGTCACCTTGGTCAGGGTCGGCATGGCGCCGGTGTGCCGCCTGGGCCGCAGGTAGGAGGGGGCGCGGCGGCCGTAGTGCCGGGCGGCGACGACGACGGCCTGCACCTCCTCGTGCGCGTGCAGCCGCGCCTTGCCGGTCTCGAGCTGGATGAGGTCCAGCACCTCCGACTGCCGCTCCAGCACCAGGTCGTGGAAGCGCAGCAGCACCGCGGCCCGTTCGCGCACCGGGGTCCGTTCCCACGCCCGCTGGGCGGCGCGGGCGGCCTCGAAGGCGGCGGCGACGTCGTCCGGGGTGGACTCGGGCAGGTCGGCGAGCTTCGTCCCGGTGAGCGGGGTGTGGTTGCTCGTCCGGCCCGAACCGGTGACGCCCCGGGTGAGCTGCGCCAGCAGCTCGGGGGTGACCACGTCGGCGGCGGTGCGCACACCCTCGGGGGCCGGGGCGATCGGGTTGGTGCCGGTGACTTCCGGGGCCTGCGAGTCCGTCATGAGCGGCAGGGTATGCCGGTGGCCGTCCTTTCGGTACCCGTCGGTAACGGGGTTTCACCGGCCGCACACATTCCGCCAGTGATCACTGGCGGTAAACGCGCTGATCAGCCCGTTGCCGGTCCGGTCACTCGGCGCCGGGTTTTTTCGACGGCGGCACCCCGAGGGCCGCGAGCGGGGTCCGGACAACGACCGGGTCGGGGTGCTGGACGGTCTGCACGGGCTCCGGGCCGGGGTCCTGTTCCGGCTCCTCCTCCCGCACTCCGGCGCGTCTCCCCAGCTCAGCCGCCACTTCCGCCGCGTCCGGCCGGGCGGCGGGGTCCGGGGCGCGCAGGCGGTCCAGCAGCGGGGCGAGCGGGCCGGGGTCCCCGGCCGTCACGGCGGCGAGCAGCGCGCCGAGCGACCACAGGTCGGAGGCGGGCCCGGCACCCCGTCCGGACGCCCGCTCCGGTGCGACGAACCCCTCGGGGGCGTCCTCGGTGTGCCCGTCGCCGATCCCGAAGTCGGTGACGACCACGCGCCCGGTGCCGGACTCGATCAGCACGTTGGCCGGCTTGATGTCGCGGTGCACGATGCCGACGGCGTGCGCGGCGCGCAGCGCGCCCAGCACGGCGAGCCCGATCCGGGCCGCCTCGGCGGGCGGCAGCGGACCGCGCTCCACGGTCTCGCGCAGCGACTCGCCCTCGACCCACTCCATGACGATCCAGGGCAGCCCGTCCTCGTCCACCACGTCCAGGACCCGCACGGCGGACGGGTGGCGCACACGGGCGGCGGCGCCGGCCTCGCGCCGGAGCCGGTGCGCGGCCCGTCCGGCCTCGTCGCCCGCCGGACCGCGGGGCAGCCGGGGCTCCTTGACGGCGACCGGGCCCCCGTCCCGCTCGTCGCGTCCTCGCCAGACGGTTCCGGTGGGGCCGGCCCCGACCCGTTCGAGGAGCCGGTAGCGCCCGCCTGGCGGGGGTACGTCGAGCGGGGGTGCGCCGTCGTCACTCATGCCCCATCAGTACCGCGCGCACCGGGGGCTTGTCGACGCGGGCGCACACTGTCAACTCGGCTGTTTTCAGGGCTTGTCGAAGCGCACTCCGGCGATGGCCTGCCGGGCCACCTCCCGGCCCCGCGCGGTGAGGTCGCCCTTGCCCGGATAGCCGACGACGAGCTTGTACATGTCGCCCGACGCGGTCCGGTAGTAGAAGAACTGGAGTTCGCGCGGGACCGGGTTCTGCGTGTCGTCGGTCGTGTAGGAGACGGTGTTCCGCGCCGCCTTCCGCCCCTGGTACGTGGCGGAGCCGTCCGGCTTCGTCTTCGCGCCGCCCGGCATGTCGAGCTGGTACGCGCCGTCCTTCTTGAACTTCTCGTCGTCGGCGTACATCTGGGCGGCCGCGTTGCTCTGGATGCCGTTCAGCGAGTCGTCGCCCTTGCGGTCCAGGCTCAGCACCACGGAGACGGCACCGCTCCAGTCGGAGTACGACACCCAGTTCCTGTCGGTGTCGTCCTTCTCGGGAAGCCTCAGCCGGTAGCTCTCGGGGACGGCGAGGGTGGCGCCCAGCGCGGGTGCCTTCCGGTCGGTCCAGCCGTCGGGCAGCGGGCCCGCGAACGGGTCCGCGAGGACCAGCCAGCCCGCGATCGCGGCCACCACCGCGACCGCACCGGCCGCGAGCCACGTCCTGCGGCCCGGCCGCCACCGGGGCGCGGACACGTACTCGGTGCGCGGCGGCGGGGCCGGGGGCCGTACGGCGGCCTCCAGGAGTGCCCGTACCTGCGGTGCCGTCGGACGGGCGGCCGGGTCCTTGCGGAGCAGGCCGTCGATGACCTCGGCCAGCGGGCCCCGCGCGGCTGGCGGGGCGGGGGTCGCGTGCAGGACGGACTGGAGGGTGGCCGGGGTGTTGCTGCGCCGGAACGGCGACACGCCCTCGGTCGCCGTGTACAGGACCACGCCGAGGGACCACAGGTCGCTCGCCGGGCCCGGCCGCCTTCCCAGCACCCGTTCCGGCGCGGTGTACTCGGGCGAGCCGACGAAGCCGCCGGTGTCGGTGAGCTGGGTCTCGCCCTCGATCTGGGCGATGCCGAAGTCGGTGAGGACGACCCGGTCGTGCCGGCCCAGCAGGACGTTGTCCGGCTTCACGTCGCGGTGCAGGACGCCCGCCGCGTGCGCGGTCTCCAGCGCGCCGAGCACGTCGAGGCCGATCCGGGCCGCCTCGCGCGGGTCCAGCGTGCCCTCCTGGAGGACACTGCCGAGGGAGCGGCCGTGCACCAGTTCCATGACGATCCACGGGCGGCCGTCGACCACGGCGACGTCGTGCACGTCCACCACGGACGGGTGGTCGAGGCGGGCGGCGGCGCGGGCCTCGCGGCGCATCCGCTCGAAGACGTTGGCGCGTTCGCGCTCGGAGAGGTGGTCGGGCACGCGGGGTTCCTTGACGGCGACCTCGCGCTCCACCGTCTCGTCCCTGGCCCGCCACACCGTGCCCATGCCACCGTGCCCGAGCTTGCCGAGCAGCCGGTACCGCCCGGCGACCAGCCGCCCGGCACCGGGTTCGCCGGGCTGCTGAGGCGGTCCCGCCGGTACGGCCGGCCGGTCCCGTGGTCCCGGGTCCCGGTCCGGCGGGCGCAGTACGAAACTCGTCGTGTCGTCGGTCGCGCGGCCGACTCCCCCGTCGCTGCTCATGGTCCATGCCTACCAAGCGGCCCGCGGGCGCAGCCAGGGGGGTACCGGAACCGGTCACAGAGCCGTGACCGAGCCGGGCCGGTTCAGGGAGCCGTGACGGTGAAGGTGTCCACGGCCACGTCGAAGTGCTCGCGGGCCTCGCGGACCCTGCCGACCGGGCCCGAGACCCACACGTCGTACATCCGGCCGCCCTCCTCCCAGCAGAGGTCGTAGGTGTGCCGGGCGCCCTCGGCAGGGGTGTAGCCGTTCCAGGTGAACTCCCAGAGGGCGGCGGGGTGTTTCTCGTGGCTGGTCTCGGTGACGCGGCCGTCGCGGTAGCCGGGGTTGCTGTCCGCTCCCCCGGCCGCCAGGCGTTGCAGGACGGCGGCGGGGCCGCCCGGTTCCGGCGGCGAGATCTTGATGCCGAGGCGGAAGGCGCCCCCGGCGGACAGGTAGAAGACGCGCTCGCCCTGCCGTTCACGGGTGAAACCGTCCGGCACGGCCAGGGCGAAGCCCGCGGGATCCCGGACGGTGCGGTAGCCGGAGGGCGCCCGGGTGCCGGAGGGGCCCGGCGTGCGGGAGGCGGAGGGGGCACCGGGTGCGTCGTCGGTGCCGCCCCGGTTCTCGTGCAGCATCAGCACCGCCGCCGACACCGCTGCTCCGGCCACGGCGGCGACCAGCAGGGCCGCGGCCAGTCTCGCTCGTCGCGGGGACGCCGGCCGGGCGGGGTCGCGCGGAGGCCCGGGCGGGGCCGGCGGCGTGTCGGAGTTGGTGCCGCGTACCGCGCCGAGCAGCCGGAGCGTGCGCGCGGCCGCGGGGACCCCGGAGGCGGGGGGCACGCGGCCGGTCTCCAGGTACGTACGCAGCATCCGCTCGGCGTCGGCCGCGCCGAGCCGCAGCTCGGGGTCGCGTTCCAGCAGCCCCCGGACGACCGGGAGCAGCGGGCCGGCCTCGGCGGGCGGCCGGATCTCGTCGGTGACGACGGCGTGGAGGATGCCGCCGAGCGAGTCGCGCCGGAAGGGCGACTCGCCGCTCAGCGCGGCGCACAGCAGCGCGCCCAGCGACCACAGGTCGGACGCGGGACCGCCGCGCAGCCCCGACATCCGCTCCGGGGCCGTGTACTCGGGCGAGCCGACGAAGGAACCGGTCTCGGTGAGCGTCGTGGCCCCCGAGACCCGCGCGATGCCGAAGTCGGTGAGCACGACCCGGTCGGTGCCGGCCTCCAGCAGCACGTTGGCGGGCTTGATGTCCCGGTGCAGCACCCCGGCCGCGTGCGCGGTGGCCAGCGCGCTCAGCAGGTCGGCGCCGATCCGGGCGGCCTCGCCGGCGTCCACCGGACCGCCCGCGGCGACGCGCTCGGCGAGCGAGCAGCCGTCGATCAGCTCCATCACGAGGTAGGGGCGTTCGTCCTGCTCGACCACGTCGTGCACCACGATGATGTGCGGGTGCCGCAACTGCGCGACCGCCCGTGCCTCCCGGAACGAGTGCTCCCGGCGCCGTCGCGCGTCCTCCTCGGACGGGGAGTCGTCCAGGCTGAGTTCCTTGACGGCCACCTGACGGCCCAGCACCAGGTCGTCGGCCCGCCAGACGACGCCCATCCCGCCGCGTCCGATGCGCGCCTCAAGGCGGTAACGGCCCGCGACCACACGGAGGTCGTGCCCCTCGGTCCCCATACCGCCCATCATGCCGCACCGGACCCACCCCTTCCGGGGCGCTGACCGGCCAAGGTACGTGTGCGGCGGCCGATTCAGCCCTCCTGGAAGCTCCGCAGGATCCTGGCGAACTGCTTCTCGGTGGCGGGCCAGTCGCCGGCCGGGGAGGACGAGTAGAGGGCGTACTCAGTGTCGTCGGAGTTCATGTAGCCGACGTCGATGGCGTGGTACGGACCCGGGAAGTAGTGGGGGCCGTCCTTGGCCAGGGCGTTCCAGGTGTACTCCCAGCGGGCGCCCGGCTCGTCGCGGAAGACCTCCTCCTTGAGGACCAGCCGCCGGTACTGCAGCAGCCGAGCCGAGACCCGCCGGTCCAGATCGGTCAGATGCTCGTAGGAGGTGCGGAAGTCCGGGTCGGTGTCGACGGCCACCCGGACGAGGTGCTTCCCCTTGTCGGGCGAGTAGTCGACCTGCCGGATGCCGTCCTGGTCGATGGAGACGGACCGCTTCCAGCCCTTGGGCAGGGAGAGACTGAAGCCGACCGGGTCGTCGTACCGCTGCCAGTCGTCGGGGACGGCGGCGGAGCCGCTCGTGGCCGGCGCGGACGCGCTGCCGGTGGGATCGCCCCCCTCGGCCGTCCTGTCGTGGCCGCCTCCCCACCGGAGGTACCCGACGGTCAGGCTGGCGCCGAAGACCAGGACGGCCGCGGCGGCCAGCGCGAGCGTGCGGGTACGGTGGCCGCGCCGGGACGGGCTCACCGGGGTGACGGCGGTGTCGCGGGGGGCGGGCGCCGCGCTCTGCGGGGGCGGGGTGGACAGCGGTGCGGTCTGTGTCCGGCGGCCCGCCGCCGCGTCGTCCAGCATGCGCTCGGCGGTGGCCAGGTCGGGGCGGCGGGCGGGGTCCTTGTGCAGCAGGGCGGCGATGACCGGGGCGAGGGGCCCGGCGTTGCGGGGCTCCTCGGCGTCCTCCTCCACGACAGCCTGCATGGTGCCCAGTGCCGAGGTGCGGCGGAAGGGCGAGCGGCCCTCGACGGCGGTGTACAGCGTCGCCCCGAGTGCCCACAGGTCGGACGCGGGCCCCGGGTCGTGCCCGCGTATGCGCTCCGGAGCGAGGTAGTCGACCGAGCCGACGACCTCACCCGTACGAGTGATGGTGCTGTCGCCCTCTATCTGGGCGATGCCGAAGTCGGTGAGCAGTACCCGGCCGTCCCGGCCCAGCAGGACGTTGCCGGGCTTCACATCACGGTGCAGCACCCCCGCCGTGTGCGCCGCGCGCAGTGCCCGCAGCACCCACAGCCCGATCCGCGCGGCCTCGCGGGGCTCGATCCGCCCGCGCTCCTTGACCGCGTCGGCCAGTGACTCGCCCTCGACCAGCTCCATCACGATCCACGGGCGGCCGTCGTGCTCCAGCACGTCGTGCACGGTGACGACGGCGGAGTGGTTGATGCGCGCGGCGGCCCGGGCCTCGGCGCGGGTACGGGCCAGCAGCACGTGCTGGTCGCTCTCGGAGACGTACAGCGCCGCGGTCAGCTCCTTGACGGCGACCTTCCGGTGCAGCACCTCGTCATGGGCGCGCCACACCCGTCCCATGCCACCGCTGCCGATGGAATCGGTGAGCCGGTAGCGGCCCGCCACGAGCTGGCCCTGCATCTGATTCACGTTGCCCCGCAATGCTCTTGTCAGGGTCAGACTAGGGACCGGTCCGCGCCCAGGGAACCGGCGGGGTGCCACGGAATCCGCACTGTGACTGTTGTCGCTTCCGCACGGTCCGCGCAACCGAACGCCCGCTTCCGCAACGGACCCTGTCGGAGCGTCGCCTCAGCCTGTGTAGCGGTAGGTGGCCGTCGCCTGGTCGTACAGCCGGGTGACCTCGTCCCGCTCCGCCTCCGGGCCGCGCACCTGCACGATGTGGTACCGCCCGTTCAGCAGCATCGCCATGTTCCGCACGAACAGGTCGCGCCCCTGGGCGTCGGTCCAGGTGAACTGCCCCTCGGCCATGGTCCGTCCGCCCACCTCGATGGTGCGCAGCCCGGACGCGGTGGCCCAGCTGGAGTCGCGGTACGGCTGCAACTCCCTTTCCTTGTCCCGCTGGTACACCATCGGGTCGGTGCCGTAGGTGGCGGTGCCGTCCCGGCCCGGGACGACGACCAGCTCGAAGTTCCCGCGCGAGTAGACCACCTGGCCGCTGCCGTTGCGCGGCGCGTGGGACCAGCCCTTGGCGACGGCGACCTCGAAGCCGGCCGGGTCGGTGCGCAGGGTGAACCCGTCCGCCGCCGCCCCTCCGCCGGTCTGGGTCTCGGTGGCGGGCGAGGACGCGGTGGGTCCGTCGTCCGGGGTGCTCGCCTCCTCGGACGGCTGCCGCTCGTGGGAGGGCGCGGGGCTCGCCTGCCCCGCCGCTCCGGCACGGTCACCGTCCTCGCCCTGCTTGGGCATGAACATCACCGCGTACGCCACGGCTCCCGCGAGCAGCAGGAGGACGAGCAGCAGCAGGGTGCGGCCGAGGCTGCGCGGGGAGCCCTGCGCCTCCTGCCGGGCCCGCTTGTGCCGGGCGTGCGGATGCGGCACCGGCGCCTTGCCGCGGCGCCGCCACCGCGCCAGCTCACCGCGCCGGCGCACTATCGGGAGCCGGGCCGGGTCTGCGGGCGGCACCGGCACCACGTGGGCACCGGCGTCGGGTTCCGGCGCGGAGCGCACCAGCGAGCGCAGCCAGCCGCTCAGCTCCTCGAAATCGATCCGTTCGGTGGGGTCCTGACGCAGCAGCGACTCCACGACCGGGCGCAGCGGCCCGCACTCCTCGGCGAAGGCGGGCGGTTCCGCGCACACCAGTTGCACCAGCTCCGCGGTGGACTCCTCCGGGTAGGGCGCGTGGCCCTGGACGGCACGGAAGAGCAGCGCGCCGAGCGCCCACAGGTCGGTCGCCGGGCCGACGGGCGGGGCCAGTTGCCAGTTCTCGTGCACCGGCCCGGCCTGCTCGGGCGCCCACCGCTCGGTCACCGGGCCGACCACCGTCATCCGCATGTGCCGCGACCGCTCGGCCGCGATGGCGGTGCCGGGCCCCCGGCGCGCCCCGGCGGTCTCCGGCTCGTCCCACCCGGAAGCGCCGGTACCGCCGCCGTTCTGCGCGGGCAGCGCGGGCCGGGGCGGAACGGGCGGGACCGGCCGGGCGGGGTTCGACGGGTACGGCGGTGCCGCCTCCGGCTGGGCTCGGCGAGGCGCCGCGCCGTGCCAGGGGCGTCCGGCCACCCCGTACGGATCGGCCACGTGACCGGGCGGGTTGCCGCCCTGCTCCGCGATCTCCCCCTCGGCGGGCGTCCGCGCGCCCGGCAGGGCGGTACGGCCGCCCCGCTGCGACTCCTGTACCCGGGCGGCGGCGCGCGCCCCCGCGCGGTACGCGGCGATGGCCCCGGCGCGGGCGGCCCGGATGTCGTCCCCGCTCTCCATGGGGCGCGGCAGGACCGGTGCGGGGGTGCCGGCGTCGCCGCCGGCGGCGGGTGCGGGCAGTCCGCCGGACACCCGTGCCTGGATCGCGGCACGCCGTGCGGCCTCGGGGTCCGGGTCTGCGACGGCAGCCGCCCCGGCCGTACGCGGTACGACGCTCCCGCCGGGCTGTCGCTGGTCCGGCGACGGGTGGCCCTCCGGGCCGTCCTGGGCCGGGACCGGGTCGTAGCCGCAGAGCGCCTCCTCGGCCGCGCCGACCGCGAGGCCGGTCAGCATGACCCGGCCGTCGTCGCAGACCAGGACCGTGCGGGCGGTGATGTTGCGGTGGGTCCAGCCGTGGGCGTGCAGCACGCGCAGCGCCATCACCACGTCGGCCGCGATCTCGGCCGCCCGGTAGGGGGACATCGGCTGCTCGGCGAGGAGCGCGGACAGCGGACGCGCCGACACCGCCTCGCTGACGATCCACAGCGAACCGGCCTCGGCGAACACGTCGAAGACCTGGTCCAGGCGCGGATGGTCCGGTATCCGGGCCGCCGCCTGCGCGGCCTCCACCGCGCGCCGGACGGCGGGGTCGCCGGGCGTACGGGTGGCGCTGCGGCCCGCCGGGGCGCGCCTGCCGCGCTCACGCGCCGTGAACCCCTCGGGCAGCCCCTCGGCGTCGATCACCTCGGCCTCGACGACCTCGGGCAAGGGCACCTGACGGACCAGCACCTCCTGGCCGCTGTAGGTGTCGAAGGCGTACGTCTCGGTGAGTTCGTACTCGTCGGAGGGCGGCAGCGGCAGTCGGTAGCGGTCGGCGAGCACCCGCCCCGCGTAGTCGTCCACGTCTGCCACCCCCTGCCGTTCCGGTCGCCTGCGATCGTTCACCGCCCGTCACGCGTCACACCCGGCTGCGTACGGTTCTCAACCATTCACGATACGTGCCGGAGGCAACCCGCACCGAGGGGATGACCGATTTCCGGGCTCCCAACCCGGGCTCGGTCAGGTCACGGCTTGGGCTCGAAGGACGTCGTGAGCGTCTTCCAGGTGTCCTGGCGCAGCGCGCCGTCCCAGTCGGAGCTCTTCGCGGTGTACATGAGCGCGTGCCCGAGGTGGTCGTTGACCTTGAAACCCCGGTCGATGGAACGGTACTTGGTGCCGCCGTCCACGTAGGTGAACTCCCAGTCGGCCGTGGCCCAGCCCCGGTAGTCCACCTTCTCTATCCGGATGCGGTCGTACTGGGAGCGGACCATGTAGCGCTCCTGGTTCTGCCAGTCCTTCACCGGGTCGCTCTTGGGCGTGCTGGTCCAGGCGACGAGCAGCTTCTGCCCGCCTGGGCCGGTGTAGCGGTCGCCCGCGGCGCTGGACGACCCGTACTTCCAGCCCTTGGGCAGGCCGATCGAGTAGCCCTGGGAGCTCTTGCGGGTCGTCACGACGGGCGCGCTGCCCGATCCCTTCTTCCCCGACGAGCCGGAGGAGTCGTCGTCCGGACCGGCGCTGCCGTCCTTGCCCTTGCCCTTGCCGCCGGAGTCGTCGGCGGTGCTCGCGTCACTGGCGCCGCCGGAGCGGGAGCCGTCGGTGGCGGGCGCGGAGCCCGAGCCGTCCGTCTCCGCCGCGCCGGACCCGCCCTTGCCCGGATCCTGCTTGCCGGAGGCGCCGGCGCTGGGCGCGCCCTGGGCGCCGGTGCCCTTGCCGTCGTCACCGCCGAGGGTGAGGGCGAGGACGGTGCCGACCACCACCAGGGCCAGCGCGATCACCGCCGCGATGACGATCAGCGTGCGCCGGGGCACCACGTCGGTGAGCGACGCCTTGGGCGCCGGCCTCGGCGGGAGGTCCATGTCGGGCCGGGGCATGACGGGCCAGCTCGAACTTGGCTTGTTCGTGCTGGGGTTCGGCGTGTCGGACCTGCCACGCCCACCGGTGCCGGCCGTCGCACCGGACTCGCTCCTCGACCGCGCGGCAGCGGCGGCCGACGCGGCACCGGCGGCCTTTCGCACCGAGCGCAGCGCACCGCGCACCTTCTCGCCGGACTCCTCCCGCCGGGTCTCGGGGGAGTCGGGCTGCGCCGGGATCGGCACGACCCGCGTGGCGTCCAGCGGCTCGGCGTCGCCGGCGTGGACGACCTTGCTGAGCAGGGCCCGCGCGCCCGCGTCGTCGAGCCGCCGCTCGGGCTCCTTGGTGAGCAGGCCCTTGATGACGTCGCCCAGCGGGCCCGCGTTCTTGGGCTCCTCCGGGCTCTCGGTCATCACGGCGGTCAGGGTGGCGATGGCCGATCCCTTGTCGTACGGCGGCACGCCCTCGACCGACGCGTACAGCAGGCCGCCCAGTGACCACAGGTCGGCGGCGGGACCGGGCTTGTGCCCGCGGGCCCGCTCCGGGGAGATGTAGGAGGGAGCGCCGACGAGCATGCCGGTGGAGGTGATCGACGGGTCGCCCTCGACCTGGGCGATGCCGAAGTCGGTGAGCACGACCCGGCCGTCCTCGGCGATCAGCACGTTGGACGGCTTCACGTCGCGGTGCAGGATGCCCTCGCGGTGCGCGGACCGCAGCACGTCCAGCACGGCGAGCCCGACCTCGGCGGCCCGACGGGGCGTCAGCACGCCGTCCTCACGGATGACCTCGGCCAGGGACTTGCCCTCGACCAGCTCCATGACGATCCACGGCCGGTCGTCCTCGTCGACGACGTCGAAGACCGTCACCGCGCTGTTGTTGCGGATACGGGCGATCGCCTTGGCCTCGCGCAGCGTGCGCGTGATCAGGCGCCGCTTCTCCTCCTCGTCGATGTTCGACGGGAACCGCAGCTCCTTGACCGCGACCGTCCGGCCCAGGGTCTCGTCCTCGGCACGCCAGACCGTGCCCATGCCGCCCCGGCCCAGCACGTCCCCCAGCCGGTACCGCCCGGCGAGAAGACGACGCTCGTTCGTGCCCTGACGAGTCTCCTGACGGGATGACCCCGCCCGCTCCGCCTCCGACATGCGTCCCCTCATGCAACCCGCCCTGACAGAGCCTTCATTGTCCCTCACCCGGCAACCGGCCGACGCCCAGGGGGCCCCTCCGGCCGCACCGCGTCCGCCGCGCCGACGGGGCTCCTGAACCAGATGTTCCAGTTGCCGGGATGATGTCTCCCGCCACGGAAGGAGCCAGGGGTGCCGACCCTTCGGACAGTCCTGTCCATACCGGTTCTCGCGGCTCCGCTGCTCACCTCCACGGCTCCCGGCGCGACTCCCGCCGCCGGCTTCTCGGACACTGTGCCTTCTCGCTGTCCGGCGAGGATGGTGCCCCCGCCGCCGCCCTCTCGCGATGGACCTTCCTGGCACGCGCCGCGCGTGGCGCCACGCGGACGCGGGCCGGGGTGCCGCCCGTGCCGATCACTTCCGCGCCGGGCCTGCCACCAGGACCTACGTGGCGACCGCCGTGCTCCAACTCGCCGCGGAACAAAGGCTCTCGCTGTCCGGCACCGCCGAACAGCACCTCCCCGGACTCCTGCCCCGAGTCCGCGCCGGGACACGGCACGCCGGCAACGAATCCCGCATCACCCCGCACAAACCGCTCACCCGCCCCAGCGGCATCGCCGGCATCACCGGGCCACCCGCGGCCGGGGACCGCTGCCCCCCTTCAGGCCCTCCGGCCGCATGAGCCACCCCTTCCGCTCCAGCATCGAGCGTGTCCCGCGCGGGCTCGCCAAGCCGCCCTACAGCGGCACGATGTCCGGCGCGCCCAGCCGGGCCGCGTCCGCCGTGAGGTCGTCGGGCTGGCGCTGGGACTCGCGCTCGGCCTCGACCCGCTTCTCATAGTGCTCGACCTCGCGGGAGATCTGGTCCTCGTCCCAGCCGAGCACCGGTGCCATCAGCTCGGCGGCCTCGCGGGCGCTGCGGGTGCCCCGGTCGAAGGTCTCGATGGAGATGCGGGTGCGGCGGGTGAGGACGTCGTCCAGGTGCCGGGCGCCCTCGTGGGAGGCGGCGTAGACGATCTCGGCGCGCAGGTAGTCGTCCGCGTGCCGCAGGGGCTCGCCGAGGGCGGGGTCGGCTGCTATCAGGTCGAGGAGCTGGTCGGCCATCGAGCCGTACCGGTTCAGCAGGTGCTCGACCCGGGCCACGTGCAGCCCGCTGCGCTCGGCCATGCGGTCGCGGGCGTTCCACATCGCCGGGTAGCCCTCGGCGCCGAGCAGCGGGATCTCCTCGGTGACGGACTTCGCCACCCTGCGGTCCAGGCCGTGCACCGCCGCGTCGACGGCGTCCTGCGCCATCACCCGGTACGTCGTGTACTTGCCGCCCGCGACGACCACCAGACCCGGTACCGGATGGGCCACGGTGTGCTCGCGGGACAGCTTGCTGGTGGCCTCGGACTCGCCGGCCAGCAGAGGCCGCAGGCCCGCGTAGACGCCCTCCACGTCGTCACGCGTGAGCGGTACCGCGAGGACCGAGTTGACGTGCTCCAGCAGGTAGTCGATGTCGGCGCTGGACGCGGCCGGGTGGGCCTTGTCGAGGTCCCACTCGGTGTCGGTGGTACCGACGATCCAGTGCCGGCCCCAGGGGATGACGAAGAGGACGGACTTCTCGGTACGCAGGATCAGGCCGGTGCTCGAGTGGATGCGGTCCTTGGGCACGACCAGGTGGATGCCCTTGGACGCCTTGACGTGGAACTGGCCGCGCTCCCCCACCAGCCCCTGGGTGTCGTCGGTCCACACCCCGGTGGCGTTGACCACCTGGCGGGCACGGATCTGGTACTCCTCGCCGCCCTCCACGTCCTCCACCCGGACCCCGACCACCCGCTCGCCCTCGCGCAGGAACCCGGTGACGCGGGCACGGTTGGCGACCTTGGCGCCGTAGGACGCGGCGGTGCGGACCAGGGTGGCGACGAAGCGGGCGTCGTCCACCTCGGCGTCGTAGTACTGAAGGGCGCCGACGAGGGCGTCCTTGCGCAGGCAGGGGGCGACGCGCAGGGCCCGGTTGCGGCTGAGGTGGCGGTGCCTGGGCAGGCCCCGGCCGTGCCCCTTCGCCAGGGACATCGCGTCGTACAGCGCTACTCCCGTGCCCGCGTAGAGGCGCTCCCAGCCGCGGTGCTGGAGGGGGTAGAGGAACGGGACCGGCTTGACCAGGTGCGGTGCGAGACGCTCCAGCAGCAGGCCGCGTTCCTTCAGTGCCTCGCGCACCAGCGGGAAGTCGAGCATCTCCAGATAGCGCAGACCGCCGTGTATCAGCTTGCTGGACCGGCTGGAGGTGCCGGACGCCCAGTCCCGCGCCTCGACAAGGCCGGTGGACAGGCCACGTGTGGCCGCGTCCAGCGCGGTACCCGCGCCCACGATGCCGCCGCCGACCACCAGCACGTCCAGTTCACGCTCGGCCATCTCCGCCAGCGCCTCGGCGCGCCGCGCCGGATCCAGGGTCGCTGTCCTCACCGCTGCCTCCCGCTCTCGCAAACCACCTGGCGGGCCGCGCCCGGTGCGGCGCCGCCCCCTCGTCCCCTCCTCATGCCCAGAACCTCATGCTCGAAAGTCTGGCGGGCCCGGCCGGGTTCGGCCACCACGGGCCCCGACCTGTGGACAACCTGCGCGTATCCGCCCGAAGACACCCCGAAGACACACGAACACAATCACACATAACGGTCATATTTGTACCTAGTCTGACTGTGCGCTCGCTCAGGTAGTCCACCGGGCTTGCGCACCATCCCCCCTTCGGCTATCGGGAAGGACGGCCCACGCCATGCCCGCAGATCTCGCCGTCATCGGACTCGGTCCCTACGGCCTGCCGCTGGCCCAGGCCGCCGTCGCCGCAGGCATCCCCACCATCGGGTACGCCACCGGCCCCGCTGCGGGGTCGCTCAGCCCCGCGGAACTGCGCCGGATGCGCTCCACCGGATTCAGGTTGAGCACCGACCCCGCCCAGCTCGGCCGGGTCCGCACCGCCGTCATCTGCGCGCCCACCCCGCGCGGCGCCGACGGCGAACTCGACCTCGGCCAGGTCGAGGCGGCCGCCCGCGCCCTCGCCGGGCGGTTGCGCCCGCACACCACGGTCATCCTGGAGTCGCCCGTCCTGCCCGGCACCACGGAGGAGCTGCTGCGGCCGGTCCTCGAGCAGGGCTCCGGACTGCGCGCCGGACGCGACTTCCATCTCGCCTACTCCCCCAGCCGGACCGACCCCGGCAGCCGCGAACACACCCCCGCCCCGAGGGTCATCGGCGGGCTCACCCCGGCCTGCACCGAGTCGGCAGCCGCGTTCTACGGGCGGCTCACCGACAAGGTGGTCCGGGCGCGGGGGCTGCGCGAGGCGGAGGCGGTGCGGCTGCTGGAGACCAACTTCCGGCACGTCAACATCGCGCTGGTCAACGAGATGGCCGTCGTCTGCCACGAACTGGGCGTCGACCTGTGGGACGTGATCCGGTGCGCGGAGACCAAGCCGTTCGGCTTCCAGGCGTTCCGGCCGGGACCCGGCGTCGGCGGCCACGGTGTGCCGCAGGACCTCACCGGCCACGCCAGCCGGGGTCTGCGCATGGTGGAGCTGGCCCAGCAGGTCAACGAGCGCATGCCGCACTACGTCGTCCAGCGCGCCGCCGCCCTCCTCAACGAGCACGGCAAGTCCGCCCGCGGCGCCCGCGTCCTCCTCCTCGGCGTCACCTACAAGGCCGACCTCGCCGACCAGCAGAGCACTCCCGCCCACGAGATCGCCGTCCGCCTGATGGAACTCGGCGCCTTTGTCAGCTACCACGACCCCCACATCCCCGCCTGGCACGTCCTGGACCGCCCGGTCCCCCGCGCCGACTCCCTCTACGAGGCCGCCGCCGCCG
This sequence comes from Streptomyces sp. NPDC001781, assembly GCF_053596035.1. Lineage (NCBI taxonomy): Bacteria > Bacillati > Actinomycetota > Actinomycetes > Kitasatosporales > Streptomycetaceae > Streptomyces > Streptomyces sp. NPDC001781. Next base: position 83,495 of record NZ_JBSFFI010000003.1, read on the forward strand.
CAGACCTCACCCTCCTCCTCCAGCCCCACCGCATCTACGACCTCCAGGGCCTGTCGGTGAAGGCCCAGCTCCTGCTGGACACCCGGGGAGTGACCCCGACGGGCGCGGCACACCGCCTCTGAGAGCAGACCGAAGGGCCCGGTCACCGATGAGGTGACCGGGCCCTTGGCGATGCGGGAGGAATCAGCGGCGGTGCTGGCTGTCCGCGACCGTGACCTCGACGCGCTGGAACTCCTTCAGCTCGCTGTAGCCGGTGGTGGCCATGGCGCGGCGGAGGGCCCCGAAGAAGTTCATGGAGCCGTCGGGGGTGCGGGAGGGACCGGTGAGGACCTCCTCCAGGGTGCCGACGGTGCCGAGGTCGACCTTCTGGCCGCGCGGCAGCTCCTCGTTGACCGCCTCCATGCCCCAGTGGTGGCCCTTGCCGGGCGCGTCCGTGGCACGGGCCAGCGGAGAGCCCATCATGACCGCGTCCGCGCCGCAGGCGATCGCCTTGGGCAGGTCGCCGGACCAGCCGACCCCGCCGTCCGCGATCACGTGCACGTACCGGCCGCCGGACTCGTCCATGTAGTCGCGCCGGGCGGCGGCCACGTCGGCGACCGCGGTCGCCATCGGGACCTGGATGCCCAGCACGTTGCGCGTGGTGTGCGCGGCGCCGCCGCCGAAGCCGACCAGCACGCCCGCCGCGCCGGTGCGCATCAGGTGCAGGGCGGCGGTGTACGTGGCGCAGCCGCCGACGATCACCGGCACGTCCAGCTCGTAGATGAACTGCTTCAGGTTCAGCGGCTCGTGCGAGGAGGACACGTGCTCCGCCGACACCGTGGTGCCGCGGATGACGAAGATGTCCACGCCCGCGTCGACGACGGCCTTGGAGAACTCGGCGGTGCGCTGCGGGGAGAGCGCGGCGGCCGTGACCACACCGGCGTCCCGCACCTCCTTGATGCGCTGCCCGATCAGCTCCTCCTTGACCGGAGCCGCGTAGATCTCCTGGAGGCGCCGGGTGGCCGCCTCGGCCGGCAGCTCCGCGATCTCGTCCAGCAGCGGCTGGGGGTCCTCGTGCCGGGTCCACAGGCCCTCGAGGTTGAGGACGCCGAGGCCGCCCATCTCACCGATGCGGATCGCGGTGGCCGGGGAGACGACCGAGTCCATGGGAGCGGCCAGGAACGGCAGCTCGAAGCGGTAGGCGTCGATCTGCCAGGCGATCGAGACCTCCTTCGGGTCCCGCGTACGGCGGCTGGGGACGACCGCGATGTCGTCGAAGGCGTACGCCCGGCGGCCGCGCTTGCCGCGCCCGATCTCGATCTCAGTCACGTCATGCCTTTCCCTGATGCTTACAGCGTCTTCCAGTATCCCCGACCGGGCCGCCGGCGGCCGTCCCGACGAAGCGGAGGGCGGTCCCGGATGCTCCGGGACCGCCCTCGTCAGGACCGGCACACGTGCGTGTGCGTCACTTCTTGCTGCTGTAGTTCGGGGCCTCGACCGTCATCTGGATGTCGTGCGGGTGGCTCTCCTTGAGACCCGCCGAGGTGATCCGGACGAACCGGCCGTTGTCCTGCAGCTCGGGGACGGTACGGCCGCCGACGTAGAACATCGACTGGCGCAGACCGCCGACGAGCTGGTGCACGACGGAGGACAGCGGGCCGCGGTAGGGCACCTGGCCCTCGATGCCCTCCGGGATCAGCGCCTCGTCGGAGGCGACACCCTCCTGGAAGTACCGGTCCTTGGAGAACGACTTGCGGTCGCCGCGGGTCTGCATCGCGCCCAGCGAGCCCATGCCCCGGTAGGACTTGAACTGCTTGCCGTTGATGAACATCAGCTCGCCCGGCGACTCCTCGCAGCCCGCGAGCAGCGAGCCGAGCATCACCGTGTCGGCGCCGGCGACCAGGGCCTTGGCGATGTCGCCGGAGTACTGCAGGCCGCCGTCGCCGATGACCGGGACCCCGGCCTCCTTGGCGGCGAGCGCGGCCTCGTAGATCGCGGTGACCTGCGGGACACCGACGCCGGCGACCACACGCGTGGTGCAGATGGAGCCGGGGCCGACGCCCACCTTGATGCCGTCCGCGCCCGCGTCCACCAGCGCCTGGGCGCCGTCACGGGTGGCGATGTTGCCGCCGATCACGTCGACGCCGGAGGAGTTGGACTTGATCTTGGCGATCATGTCGCCGACCAGCCGGGAGTGACCGTGCGCGGTGTCGACGACGATGAAGTCGGCGCCCGCCTCGATCAGCGCCTGGGCACGCTCGAAGGAGTCACCGGCCACGCCGACCGCCGCGCCGACCAGCAGCCGGCCCTCGGAGTCCTTGGCCGCGTTCGGGTACTGCTCGGCCTTGACGAAGTCCTTGACCGTGATCAGACCCTTGAGCACACCGCGGTCGTCGACCAGCGGCAGCTTCTCGATCTTGTGCTTGCGCAGCAGCTCCATGGCCTCCGGGCCGGAGATGCCGACCTTGCCGGTGACCAGCGGCATCGACGTCATGACCTCGTGGACGCGCCGGGCACGGTCGGTCTCGAAGGCCATGTCGCGGTTGGTGACGATGCCGAGCAGCTTCTTGTCGTTGTCCGTCACCGGCACACCGCTGATCCGGAACCGGGCGCACAGCGCGTCGGCCTCGGCGAGCGTGGCCTCCGGGTGGATGGTGATCGGATCGGTGACCATGCCCGACTCGGACCGCTTCACCAGGTCGACCTGGTTGGCCTGGTCCTGGATGGACAGGTTGCGGTGCAGCACGCCCACGCCGCCCTGACGGGCCATGGCGATCGCCATGCGGGACTCGGTCACCTTGTCCATGGCCGCGGACAGCAGCGGGATGTTGACCCGCACGTTCCGGGAGACGTACGAGGCGGTGTCGATGTCGTCGGGCGCCATGTCCGACGAGCCCGGCAGCAGCAGCACGTCGTCGTAGGTCAGCCCGAGTGTCTGGAATTTACCGGGCACTCCGTCGACGTTGGCAGTCATGACACCTTCCCCAAATGGCCTTGATCGGTGCGGATGTCCATGCTAACGGGAAGCGTCATGAGCAAATTCCACGCTACGGGGGCACTTCAGGCTTCGTATGTTCGTACGAATTTCGGCGTGGGGACGCCGGGGCCTACTGCTCGGCCAGGGCGCGCAGACGGCTGAGCGCGCGATGCTGGGCCACGCGCACCGCACCTGGTGACATTCCCAACATCTGTCCCGTCTCCTCCGCGGTCAGGCCCACGGCGATCCGGAGCAGCAGCAGTTCGCGCTGGTTCTCGGGGAGGTTGGCCAGCAGCTTCTTCGCCCATGCGGCGTCGGAGCTGAGCAGGGCGCGCTCCTCGGGCCCCAGGGAGTCGTCGGGGCGCTCCGGCATCTCGTCCGAGGGGACGGCGGTGGAGCCGGGGTGGCGCATCGCGGCGCGCTGGAGGTCGGCCACCTTGTGGGAGGCGATGGCGAAGACGAACGCCTCGAAGGGGCGCCCGGTGTCGCGGTAGCGCGGCAGGGCCAGCAGCACCGCCACGCAGACCTCCTGGGCGAGGTCCTCCACGAAGTGCCGGGCGTCGCCGGGCAGCCGGGACAGACGGGTGCGGCAGTAGCGCAGCGCGAGGGGGTGGACGTGTGCGAGCAGGTCGTGCGTGGCCTGCTCGTCCCCGTCGACGGCACGGTGCACCAGGGGGCCGATCGGCCCGGGGGCCGTGCCCGCCTCGTCGTCGCGCATCGGTCCATGGTGCCTTGCGGCCGCGCCGTCCGCGGCATCGCGTTCGTGGTTGTGCACCGAAGCGTTATGAGCAGGTGCGCCGGCACTCATCTCCTGCGCCCTCCCCTTCCGCTCGTTTTCCGCTCGCTCGACTTGTCCCCGAGAGACTCCACACCTCAAGGATGCGGCATCCCCACCGAAACGTGGAGCACGCGGTCCCTCGCGGACCGCGGACGGAACCGTTTCCGCCACGGGCGCGCCGGGCGTGGCCGATACGAAGGCGCCTGTGAACAGGGGTGTCTCCGGTGAGGCCGCTCGGCCCCGACCCAGGGTCCGCAGGACCGCGCGGTCGAGGAGCACCTCCGGCCCGCGGGCCCGTACCGCGGCGCCTGCCCGGGGCACCCGGGTGAGCACCGCCACGTGTACGAAGCGCACCGTCGAGGGCCGGACCAGGCCCGGGGCCGGCGGCCCACCGGCCACCCACCACGAGCACGCCCCCGGCAGCGGCGGATGCCGCATCCGTCGCCGGAGCCTGCGGCCGACCGGGCCGACGAGGCCCGCCGGGACCGGCCGGGACACTCGGCACGGTACCGGCCGGGACCGGCACCACCCGGCGCCCGCCCGCAGCGGGCATCACCGCCGGGGCCGGTCTCGCGCGCGCACCCACACCCTCCGGCGCCCGCCAGGAGCCCCGGGGCCGAGGCCGGGCGCAGCGGCCGCGCACGCGTTACCGGACCAGTCCCCAGCGGAAGCCGAGTGCCACCGCGTGGGCGCGGTCGGAGGCGCCGAGCTTCTTGAACAGGCGCCGGGCGTGGGTCTTGACGGTGTCCTCGGAGAGGAACAGCTCACGGCCGATCTCCGCGTTGGAGCGGCCGTGGCTCATGCCCTCCAGCACCTGGATCTCCCGCGCGGTGAGCGTGGGTGCCGCGCCCATCTCGGCCGAGCGCAGCCGGCGCGGGGCGAGGCGCCAGGTCGGGTCGGCGAGGGCCTGCGTCACCGTCGCGCGCAGTTCGGCGCGGGAGGCGTCCTTGTGCAGATAGCCCCGCGCGCCCGCGGCGACCGCGAGGGCGACGCCGTCGAGGTCCTCGGCGACGGTCAGCATGATGATGCGCGCGCCCGGGTCGGCGGACAGCAGGCGGCGCACGGTCTCGACGCCGCCCAGTCCGGGCATGCGTACGTCCATCAGAATGAGGTCGGAGCGGTCGGCGCCCCAGCGGCGGAGGACTTCCTCGCCGTTGGCGGCCGTCGTCACGCGCTCGACGCCGGGTACGGTCGCAACCGCGCGGCGGAGCGCCTCTCGGGCAAGCGGGGAGTCGTCGCAGACGAGGACGGAAGTCATGACCGCCCTCCGGAGCTGATGCGCGTCACCTTGAGCCTCCAGGCTGGTACGGAATCGTCACCTGTGCGGTCGACCGTCTCGGACGCCTGCCCGAGCACTTGTGTTTTCAACCGCCTCCGCACTCTCAACGACGGTCACCCGAAAGAGTTACGGGTCGGCGTACTGACTTCGGCACTCTACGTGAGGGCTCGGACACAGGGCCCGCGGCGCCACGGCCCCACCGACTTTCCGCACAACTTGTGACCCATTTAGTCGCTTTTGGTGCCATTTCTCAGTGTCTGAGGCTAGATTCGCAATGAGTCATATTTTCATCTCCTTAGACCGGAGATGTACGGTCGAAGGCAAGGTATCCGCCCAGAACGGCTACAAGGGGTCACGTAATGGCAGATTTCTCCCGCCTTCCCGGACCGAACGCGGACCTGTGGGACTGGCAGCTGCTGGCTGCCTGCCGAGGCGTGGACAGCTCGCTCTTCTTCCATCCGGAGGGCGAGCGCGGTGCGGCGCGGAGTGCACGTGAGAACTCGGCCAAGGAGGTCTGCATGCGGTGCCCGGTACGGGCGCAGTGCGCGGCCCACGCGATGGCGGTGCGTGAGCCGTACGGCGTGTGGGGCGGGCTGACCGAGGACGAGCGCGAAGAGCTGATGGGCCGGGCGCGCAACCGCCTGGTGTCCACCACAAGCGGGAGCCCCGGCCCCCACGCCTGAAGGAACGTTTCTGCATTCATCAGGGCACGCACCCGCGTGCCCTTGAGCCGTGCTCTGGTGGCGCTTCGCCGATCGGCTCCGGTCCGATTCGACCCGGCGCTTCAGGCGCGCGAAGCGGCCCTGCCGAGCTGTTCCAGTGTGGCGGCGACGGCCGGGACCTGGGCCAGGTCGGGCAGGGTGAGGGCGACGATCTCCCGGTGCACCGCGGGCTCCAGCCGGACCACGCACACCCCCCTGGGCCGTACCGACTCCACCGCGAGCCGGGGCAGTACGGCCACGCCCAGGCCGGCGCCCACCAGGCCGACCACGGCCGGGTAGTCGTCGGTGGCGAAGTCGATGCGGGGGGTGAACCCGGCGCCCTCGCAGACCTGGACGAGCCGGCCCCGGCAGCGCGGGCAGCCCGCGATCCAGGGCTCCTCGGCCAGTTCCCCGATGGCGACGGCCTCGGCGCCCGCGAGCCGGTGCCGTTCGGGGACCAGGGCGACCAGACGGTCCGTCAGCAGCCGTCGTACCACCAGGTCGTCCCACTCCTCGGTGGCGGGAGCGCCCTGGTAGCGGAAGGCGAGGGCCACGTCGCAGTCGCCCTCGCGCAGCAGCCCGACCGACCGGGGCGGCTCGGCCTCCTCCAGAGACACGCGGGTGCCGGGGTGGGCGGCGCGCAGGGCGGCCAGCGCGGTGGGGACCAGGGTGGAGGTCCCGCTGGGGAAGGAGACCAGCCGGACCCGGCCCGCGCGCAGGCCCGCGATGGCGGCGACCTCCTCCTCGGCGGCGGTGAGCCCGGCGAGGATGCCGGAGGCGTGCCTGACCAGGGCTTCTCCGGCCTGGGTCAGCCGCATCTCCCGGCCGCCCCGGACCAGCAGCGGGGTGCCGACGGAGGCTTCGAGCGCCTTCATCTGCTGACTGACGGCGGGCTGGGTGCAGCCCAGCTCACGCCCCGCAGCCGAGAAGGAACCGGTGGCGGCGACGGCGCGCAGGACGCGGAGATGGCGGGCCTCGATCACCCCTTGAGCATAAGGGGTGCTTGGGATCAGGTCCCGAAATCGCGTCGACGCTTTGGGTGGTGATCACGTACCGTGCGCGCATGAGGCTTCTCTCCGTCAATCTGGGGCGACCCCGCGCCGTGCCGTACACCGACCAGGCCGAGGGTCTGACGGGCATCGACAAGCGGCCCGTCGAGGGCCCGGTGCGGGTGGCGGCGCCGGGGCCGAAGGGGGCCGGCGGCAGCGGGCTGGCCGGGGACGCGGTGTGCGAGCTGCGCCATCACGGCGGGGACGACCAGGCGGTGTACGCCTTCGCGCGCGAGGACCTGGACGACTGGGAGCGCGAGCTGGGCCGGTCGCTGGCGAGCGGCTTCTTCGGGGAGAACCTGACCACCGAGGGGCTCGACGTGTCCGGGGCCCTGATCGGGGAGCGCTGGCGGATCGGGTCCGGGGTGGTGCTGGAGGTGACGTCGGGGCGGATCCCGTGCCGTACGTTCCAGGGCCACATGGCCGAGCGGGGCTGGGTGAAGAGGTTCACCCGGAAGGCCGTCACGGGTGCCTACCTGCGGGTGATCGAGCCGGGCGAGATACGGGCGGGGGACGCGGTGGAGATCACGTACCGGCCGGACCACGGGGTGACGGCGGCGACGCAGTTCCGCGCGGTGACCACCGAGCGCCACCTGCTTCCCTCGCTGCTCGCGGCGGGCGACGCGCTGCACGGCGAGACGCTGGCCCTGGTACGCAAGTACCTGGCGGACCAGGCGCGCTGAGCGGCCGTCACGACGGGCCGGGCGCCGTCGGCACGGGTCACTAGGCTTGGGTCATGACAACGGCTCTGATTACGGGATCGACCGCGGGCATCGGCGCCGCGTTCGCACGACGGCTGGCGGCGGACGGGCACGACCTGGTGCTGGTGGCGCGCGACACGGCGCGGCTGCGCGAGCAGGCGACCGAGTTGCACGACCGGCACGGCATCGAGGCGGAGGTGCTGACCGCCGACCTCGCCGAGGACAAGGGCATCGAGGCGGTGGCCGAGCGGCTCGGTGACCGCAGGCACCCGGTCGACCTGCTGGTCAACAACGCCGGCTTCGGCAACAAGGGCCGCTATCTCGACGTCTCCATGGCCGACGAGCTGCGGATGCTCAAGGTCCACTGCGAGGCGGTACTGCGGCTGACCTCGGCGGCGACCGAGGCGATGCGCGAGCGCGGCCGGGGCGGCGTGGTGAACGTCGCCTCCGTGGCGGCCTTCGTCCCGCGCGGCACGTACGGCGCCTCCAAGGCGTGGGTCGTGCAGTTCACCCAGGGCGCGGCGAAGGACCTCGCGGGCAGCGGGGTCCGGCTGATGGCCCTGTGCCCCGGCTTCGTCCGCACCGAGTTCCACGAGCGGGCCGGCATGGGCACGGACAGCATCCCCGGCTGGATGTGGCTGGACGCCGACAAACTCGTCGCCGAGGCCCTCGACGACCTCGCCCGCAACAAGACCGTCTCCATCCCCGACCCCCGCTACAAGGCCCTCATGGGCCTGGCGAAGATCGCCCCCCGGGGTCTGCTGGGCGGAATCAGCGCCCGCACGGGACGCAAGTACGGGCCGAAGTGACGTTCCCCCCTTGGACGTGGGTGACTTCAGGGGCCGGGCGGTGAGCCCGGGCGGGCGGGTCGATGAGGGAGCTGCCGGGGCGGGGGCGGCAGCGGCAGGCTGAGGGAGTCAGGACGTACCGGGCGGCCCGACCACGAGGCGTCCGGGCCTGCTGCGGGAGCCGTCCGGTCGGTCGGCAAGGACTGCCTGGGCTCGTTCGTGGTGGGCCGGCGGGTGCTGCGGCACCATGTGGCGGTCGTGCGCCCCACCGACGCCGGACGGCCGCACGGTGGAGTCGGTGGACCGGGCGACGGAGTGGGAGGTGCTGGACGGGCTTTTCCCGAAGGGCCTTCGGACGGCTCCCGCCCCGTCGTGCAGGCCTGCACCCGTGAGGCTAGCCGTCATATCTGACGATCTCCTGGCCCGGGCCGGCGACGAGGACCGAGTGACCGACGCGTCCGCACCTGGCTGCTCGCCGAGGGCTGGACGCCGGTCGAGCCCGCGGACCGCTGGACCGGCCTCGAAGCGGTGCGCGCCGAGGAGCGGCTGATCTGCGAGGCCAAGGGCCGTACCAGTGCGTCCTGGAACGCACGGTGCCCGGCACCCCCGAAGGGGTGCCGGGCACCGTGGCTCAGCTCAGCGGAGGCTCAGCGCAGCGCTCAGTGGGAGTGACCGTGGCCGTGGCCGTGGCCGGCGGCGGCCTCTTCCTCTTCCTTCTTCTCGACGACCAGGGTCTCGGTCGTGAGGAGGAGGGAGGCGATGGAGGCGGCGTTCTCCAGGGCGGAGCGGGTGACCTTGACCGGGTCGATGACGCCGGCCTTGACCAGGTCGCCGTACTCGCCGGTGGCCGCGTTGTAGCCCTGGCCCTTCTCCATGTCCTTGACCTTGGAGACGATGACGTAGCCCTCCTGGCCGGCGTTTTCGCCGATCCAGCGCAGCGGCTCGACGACCGCGTTGCGGACGACGCTCACGCCGGTGGCCTCGTCGCCGGTCTTGCCCAGACCGTCCTGCAGGACCTTCGCGGAGTGGACCAGCGCGGAGCCACCACCGGAGACGATGCCCTCCTCGACCGCGGCGCGGGTCGCGGAGATGGCGTCCTCCAGACGGTGCTTCTTCTCCTTCAGCTCCACCTCGGTGGCGGCGCCGACCTTGATCACGCACACGCCGCCGGCCAGCTTGGCGAGGCGCTCCTGGAGCTTCTCGCGGTCCCAGTCGGAGTCGGTGTTCTCGATCTCGGCCTTGATCTGCGCGACGCGGCCCGTCAGGTCGGCCGCGTTGCCGCCGCCCTCGACGATCGTGGTGTCGTCCTTGGTGACGGTCACGCGGCGGGCGGTGCCGAGCACGTCGAGACCGGCCTGGTCGAGCTTGAGGCCGACCTCCTCGGAGATGACGGTGGCGCCGGTGAGGACGGCCATGTCCTGCAGCATCGCCTTGCGGCGGTCGCCGAAGCCGGGGGCCTTCACCGCGACGGCGTTGAAGGTGCCGCGGATCTTGTTGACCACCAGGGTCGACAGGGCCTCGCCCTCGACGTCCTCGGCGATGATCAGCAGCGGCTTCGAGGCGTTGGTCTGGATGACCTTCTCGAGCAGCGGGAGCAGCTCGGTGATCGAGGCGATCTTGCCCTGGTTGATCAGGATGTACGGGTCGTCGAGGACGGCCTCCATACGCTCCTGGTCGGTGACGAAGTACGGGGACAGGTAGCCCTTGTCGAAGGCCATGCCCTCGGTGAAGTCCAGCTCCAGACCGAAGGTGTTGGACTCCTCGACGGTGATGACACCGTCCTTGCCGACCTTGTCCATGGCCTCGGCGATCAGCTCGCCGACCTGCTGGTCCTGGGCGGACAGCGCGGCGACGGCGGCGATGTCGGACTTCTCGTCGATCGGGCGCGCGGAGGCGAGCAGGTCCTCGGAGACGGCCTTGACGGCGGCGTCGATGCCCTTCTTCAGGGCGGCCGGGGACGCGCCGGCGGCGACGTTCTTCAGGCCCTCGCGGACCAGGGCCTGGGCGAGCACGGTGGCGGTGGTGGTGCCGTCACCCGCGATGTCGTTGGTCTTGGTCGCCACCTCCTTCACGAGCTGGGCGCCGAGGTTCTCGAACGGGTCCTCGATCTCGACCTCACGGGCGATCGTGACACCGTCGTTGGTGATGGTCGGCGCACCGAACTTCTTGTCGATGACGACGTTGCGGCCGCGGGGGCCGATCGTCACCTTCACCGTGTCGGCCAGCTTGTTGACGCCGCGCTCAAGGGCGCGACGGGCGTCCTCGTCGAACTTCAGTGTCTTCGCCATGACAGCGGGAGCCCTCTCGGAAATTCTTGGTGGATGTGCCTGCGCCCCCGGCCGCCCGGCTTCTTGACGGTCGCGGGAACCAGGGGCGCAGTGGTAAAGCAGATGCTTCGGGGTGAACTACTTCTCGATGACCGCGAGAACGTCGCGGGCCGAGAGGACGAGGTACTCGTCGCCGTTGTACTTCACCTCGGTGCCGCCGTACTTGCTGTACAGCACGATGTCGCCGACCTTGACGTCGAGCGGCAGGCGCTCGCCGTTCTCGAAGCGGCCCGGACCGACGGCGAGGACGGCGCCCTCCTGGGGCTTCTCCTTCGCGGTGTCCGGGATGACCAGGCCAGAGGCCGTGGTCTGCTCGGCGTCCAGCGGCTGGACCACGATGCGGTCCTCGAGCGGCTTGATGGCAACCTTGGAGCTGGCGGTCGTCACGATCCGACCTCCCCCTTCTGAGAATTCACGGGGTTGACTGTCTGAGGTGGCGACCAGGTCGATCCGTCGTCGCGGGTGCCGGACCTGCCCGTCGCTTTGTTGGCACTCTCGTGTGGCGAGTGCCAGAGCCGAGACTATGACCGGGGTTAGCACTCGGTCAAGCGGAGTGCCAATTGCAGTGCGGCGCGTCGGCGTCCGGCACGTCTTCGGGGTGACCGTGCCGCGGGGACGCGCGCCGCGCCGGAGGCGGGAATGTCCGGGGTGCCCGGGGTCTTTCGTCTGGATCGGGCCGGACCCCGCGGGCCCGGCGTGATCCAGACGAAAGACCCTAGAGGTAGTCCGTCAGCTTTCCGGCCGTCAGGCCCCTTGCCTGGGCCTCTCTCAGCACACGTGCCGTACGCCCCGCCAGGCCGCCCCGGCGGTCCGGGGTGACGCGGACGATGTCGCCGGGGGTCAGGTGTCCGGGGGCGCCCCGGAAGACGAGGCCCCGGCGGCTGGTCTCGGCGCGCCAGTGGACGAGGGCGGTGACCCCGCAGGCGGCGGCCGCGCGCAGGGTGGCGGGGTCGTACGCGGTGGCGTGCGCGCGCAGCAGCCGGGCGTGGGCGGTGCACGGCCCGCGCCGTTCGCGGGCGCGGGGGAGGACGGTGACCGGCAGGCGCAGTTCGCCGACGAGCGCCGCCAGGCTCCGGTCCTGTGCGACCGGCACGTCGTAGGTGAGGAAGACGACCCGGTCGGCCGTGGCCACGTGGTCCCACACGCGGGTCCCCGCACGCCGGGAGAGGGGGCGGCCCGCATGGCGGGGCGGGGCGGCGAGAGGGGCCGCCAGACCCCAGTGGCGGTAGGCGACTTCGGAGACCGGCACCGGGTGGCGGACGCCCTGCGCGGCCTTCTTGCCGAGTCGCTCGATGGGGTCGACCGACTGGGCGCAGCCGGCGAGCAGCAGGGCGGCCGAGGCGAGCGCGACGGCCCGTACCGCGCGGACGGCCGGCCGCGCCCCGCGCCTCACAGGTAGTCCTCCAGGCGTGCCACGGCGTATCCCTCGCGGGTGACCTTGTCGAGGAAGCGGCGCATGTCGTCGACCATCGTGCCGTCCCACTCGTCGGTGCCCCGGAAGTGGGTGAGGACGATGTCGCCCTTGCGTAGTTTCCTGTCGTCCTCGCGGTACTCCCAGTGGTCGACGAAGACCTCCTCGTTCCAGATCGGCGCGTACTTGATGCCGCAGGACTTGGCGGCGCGCAGGGTGTCCTGGTTGTAGTCGCCGTAGGGCGGCCGCAGGACCTCGGGGCGCTTGCCGTACTGCTTCACCATGATGTCCTGCATGCCGCAGATCTCCCGGCGCTGCTGCTCGTAGGAGAGGCCGGGCAGATACGGGTGCGTCAGGGTGTGGTTGTCGAGCGTGTTGCCGTACGCCTGGCTCTCGCGGAAGTAGCCGTAGTCGTCCTTCACCAGGTAGTCGCTGAGGAAGGCGGTGTACGGGACCTTCAGCTCCCGCATCATCTGGTGGAACCGGGGGTCCTTCTCGGCCCCGTCGTCGATGGTGAGGAAGACGATCTTCTTGTCGGTGGGGACGGTGGTGAAGACCGGGGGGAGGTTCTCGTCCTCCTGGTGGTTCACCTCGAAGCCCGCGCGGGCGGTGATCCTCGGTTTCACCTTCGGCGGGGCCGGGGCCGTGAGCGGGACCTGTTCGAGCCGCCACTTGCGGGCCGCCGCCACCATGCGGCGCTGCTCCGCGAGGCGGGCCGAGGCGGCGTCGGGGGCCTTGGCGGGGCCGCCCTGTCCGGCGGGGGCGGAGCCGGGGCCGGAGCAGCCGGCGAGTACGGCGGCGGTGGTCAGCGCGGCGACGGAGCTGCGCACGGCAAGCGTCCGGGAACTTGCCCGGTATTTATAATTTTGTCCTACGTGTCGCATGGTGTCGGATCCTGGCAGCCCGCGGCCCGGATCCCGGCCCGACACCGCCGCCGGGGGCGCGCGGTCCACCGGGTGGCCCACAATGAGCCGGTGAACGACCAGCTCTCCGCCCTCCAGGGATTCCACGCGCTGCGCACCGACGAGGGCCGGGCCCTCCTCGACGAGGTGCGCGGCACCGCGCCGGCCGACGAACTCGCCGTGGCCACCCGGCTGCGCCGCACCCACCCGGCGGGGCTGGTGTCGGCCGCGCTCGGCCAGGCCCGGCTGCGGCAGCGGGCGGAGGCCAAGTTCGGGGCCGAGGACGCGCGGCGGATGTTCTTCACGCCGAACGGGGTCGAGCAGTCGACGCGGGCGGGCGTGGCCGCGTACCGCGCGGAGCGGATGCGGGCGCTCGGCGTCTCCTCGGTGGCCGACCTGTGCTGCGGGATCGGCGGCGACGCGCTCGCGCTGGCCCGCGCGGGCATCCGGGTGCTCGCGGTGGACCGGGACCCGCTGACCGCGGCCGTCGCGCGGGCCAACGCCGAGGTGCTGGGGCTCGCCGACCTGATCGAGGTGCGCGAGGCCGACGTCACCGAGGTGGACACCGCCGGGTGGGACGCGGTGTTCGTGGACCCCGCGCGGCGCGGCGGACGCGGCCGCGTCTTCGACCCGGAGGCGTACTCGCCGCCCCTGTCCTGGGCCGTGGCCACCGCGCTCGCCGCGCCTCGGGCCGCCCTGAAGATCGCACCCGGCATCCCGCACGAGGCGGTCCCCGCCGAGGCGGAGGCCGAGTGGATCTCGCACGCCGGAGACGTGAAGGAGGCCGTCCTCTGGTTCGGCACCGAGGCGCCGGGCGGTGTCCGTGCCACCCTCCTCCCCGGCCCGCGCATCCTCCGGGGCCGGGGCCTGCCCGACCCGGCGGTCCGCCCGCCCGGCCGGTACCTGTACGAGCCGGACGGGGCGGTGATCCGGGCCCATCTGGTCGCGGAGGTCGCCGAGGAGCTTCAGGGCGGTCTGCTGGACGAGACGATCGCCTACGTCACCGCCGACGAGTTCCGCCCGACCCCGTACGCCACCGCCTACGAGATCACCGACCGGATGCCCTTCAACGTCAAGAAGCTGAAGGCGCTGCTGCGGGAGCGCGGGGTCGGCAACCTGACCGTGAAGAAGCGCGGCTCGGCGGTGGAGCCGGAGGAGCTCCGGCGGAAGGTCAAGCCGCAGGGCCCCCACGCCGCGACCGTGTTCATGACCCGCGTGGCGGGAGCGCCGACGATGCTGATCGGGCACCCGGCCTGATCCGGAGGAGGGGCCCTGGCGGCCCCGGTGGGGCGAGCGGACGGGGAACGGCGAAGGCCGCTCCGGTCAGAACCGGAGCGGCCTTCGTACTGGAGCGCTGGGCAGGGATTGCACCTGCATTTCCCCGCAGGAAGCGGGGCGTCTTGACTTGGACCACCAACGCGCGGCGTTCGTACCGGAGTTGTTCCGGCCGTTCGCTGTGTGATGATCATAGCGCGTGATCGCGGAGGTGCGCCACCCGAGCCGTGCCAGGCCCCTCGGGCCCCTCAGTCGTCGACGCGCTCGAACCGCCAGCGGTGCACCGGCCGCGACACCAGCTCCGCGTCCGGCGCCGGGAGTTCCGGCACGTCCGCGTCGTAGGCCGCGTCCCACCAGGTGATGACCAGCACCCGGTCGCCCGGCGCGCGGAAGGTCTCGCGGCGCAGTGGGCTCTTGTCGAGCCGCTGGGCGCGGGCCCAGGCGAGGAGTTCCCCGCCCCGGCCCTCGGCGGCCTTCGCCTCCCACATCAGGGCGACGCTCACGAGTACAGGTTCTCCTTGCTGACCTCGTGCACGTGGTCGTGGCTGTGCCCGTTGCCGGGCACGTGCGGGTCGGTGACCGGCAGCGAGGAGTCGGCGGACAGGTCCCAGTCGGAGGCGGACCGGTTGCGGGCGACCATCTCGGCGCCGAGCGCGGCCACCATCGCACCGTTGTCCGTGCACAGCTTGGGGCGCGGCACGCGCAGCCGGATGCCGGCCGCCTCGCAGCGCTCCTGCGCCAGTGCCCGCAGCCGGGAGTTGGCCGCGACACCTCCGCCGATCATCAGGTGGTCCACGCCCTCGTCCTTGCAGGCGCGCACCGCCTTGCGGGTCAGCACGTCCACCACGGCCTCCTGGAAGGACGCCGCCACGTCCCGCACCGGCACCTCCTCGCCCGCCGCGCGCCTGGCCTCGATCCAGCGGGCCACGGCGGTCTTCAGGCCGGAGAAGGAGAAGTCGTAGGCGGGGTCGCGGGGGCCGCTCAGACCGCGCGGGAAGGCGATGGCCGCCGGGTCGCCCTCGCGGGCGTAGCGGTCGATGACCGGGCCGCCGGGGAAGCCCAGGTTCAGCACGCGGGCGATCTTGTCGAACGCCTCTCCGGCCGCGTCGTCGATGGTCGCGCCCATCGGCCGCACGTCGGAGGTGATGTCCGAGGAGAGCAGCAGCGAGGAGTGGCCGCCGGAGACCAGCAGGGCCATGGTCGGCTCGGGCAGCGGGCCGTGCTCCAGCTGGTCCACGCAGATGTGCGAGGCGAGGTGATTCACGCCGTAGAGCGGCTTGCCGAGGGCGTAGGCGTACGCCTTGGCGGCGGAGACGCCGACCAGGAGGGCGCCCGCGAGGCCGGGGCCGGCCGTCACCGCGATTCCGTCGAGGTCGCGGGCGGTGACGCCCGCCTCCTTCAGGGCGCGGTCGATGGTCGGGACCATCGCCTCCAGGTGCGCGCGGGACGCGACCTCGGGCACGACACCGCCGAAGCGGGCGTGCTCGTCGACGCTGGAGGCGACGGCGTCCGCCAGCAGGGTGGTGCCGCGGACGATGCCGACGCCGGTCTCGTCGCAGGAGGTCTCGATGCCGAGGACGAGGGGTTCGTCAGCCATTGATCTCGGTTCCTTGTACGTCTTCCAGGGAGGAAGAGGGGTCGGTCAGGCGCATCACCAGGGCGTCCACGTTGCCCGGCTGGTAGTAGCCGCGCCGGAACCCGATGGGGGCGAAGCCGAAGCGCTCGTAGAGCTTCTGGGCACGGGTGTTGTCCACCCGGCACTCCAGCATCACCTCGGCGCACTCGAAGGCGGTCGCGGCCCGCAGCAGCTCGGTCAGCAGCCGGGCGCCGAGGCCGGTGCCCTGCTGGTCACGGGCGACGGCGATGGTCTGGACGTCGCCCAGGTCGCCGGAGGAGGCGAGTCCGGCGTACCCGACGAGCCGGCCGCCGTCCTCGGCGACGAGGTAGCGGCGGGTGGCGCCGTCCCCGCGGGCGTGGGCCAGCTCGGACCAGAACATGCCCCTCGACCACGCGTCCTCGGGGAACAGGTCCTTCTCCAGCTCCAGGACGGGGTCGATGTCCCACCAGCGCATCTCGCGCAGCGTCGCCGTCACTTGGGGGTGACCACCTTGTAGTTCTTCGGCACCTGGGCGTCGGGCCTGCGCAGGTACAGTGGGCGGGGCTCGTCCAGCTCCTCCCCGGCGGCCAGTCTCGCGGCGGCCAGCGAGGCGAGCGCGGCGGCGGACACGTGCTCCGGCTCGTGCACGTCGGGGAAGGTGTCCGGGTAGAGCAGCGCGCCCGCGCCCACGGCGGGCATCGCCGCGACCCGCTCGGCGATGTCGGCCGGGCGGTCCACGGCCGGACCGGTGAGCCGGGTGCGGGAGTCGGCGTACGTCGCCCAGTAGACCTCCTTGCGCCGGGCGTCGGTCGCCACGGCGAAGGGGCCCTCGGGGATGTCGGCCGCGTAGGCCAGGCCGTCCAGGGTGCACACGCCGTGCACGGGGACGCCGAGGGCGAGCCCGAAGGTGTCGGCGGTCATCAGGCCGACCCGCAGCCCGGTGTAGGGGCCGGGCCCGGTGCCGACGACGATGCCGGTCACGGCGTCCAGCCCGACCCCGGCGGCGGCGAGCACACGGTCCACGGCGGGCAGCAGCAGCTCCCCGTGACGGCGGGCGTCCACCTGGCTCGACGAGGCGACGACGTCCGTCCCGTCGTGCAGGGCGACGGTGACGGCGGGGGTGGCGGTATCCAGAGCGAGCAGAAGCACGCGAACAGCCTACGGCGCCGACGGCTCGCGCACGCCCGTCCCGGTCGGACCGTCACTGACTGCTACGGTCTGTACGAACCGAGAGAAAATCCGCATATCCCGCTAACCGTACGGATCGGCACGGATACGAGGCAGAGGTGGCACACGTGGCAGGGACCAGCTCGGGGATCGTGGCCGGACTCGTCGCGGTGTCCGTCGGCACCGTCGGCCTCCTGGCCTACCAGGCCGACGCGACCGTCCCGGCGAGCCTGCGCGGCCCCTCGGCGAGCGCTTCCCCCTCGGTGGCCGCCACCAAGGCCCCGCGCGACCGCCGCCACCCCACCGCCCTGCCGGCCGACTCGGGCAAGGGCGAGCGGGTCGTGTACTCGGTCGACGACGACCGCGTCTGGCTGGTGGACGGCCGCGGGCGCGTCACCCGCACCTTCGGTGTCCGCCCCGGCGGCGTCGACCCGGCCCCCGGCTCCTACTGGGTGACCTCCCGCTCCAACGCCATCACCGGCAGCGACGGCCTCCCGGTCGAACACGTGGTCCGCTTCACCCAGGTCGACGGCGTCACGGTCGGCTTCAGCGCCGCCACCCGCGACCAGGCCCCCGAACCCGGCTCCCCCCGCACCGGCGCCGTCCGCGAGACCCGCCCCGACGGCGAGGCGATGTGGCGGTTCGCCACGATCGGGGTGCCGGTCGTGGTGATCCGCTGAGGCGTGCGCGGGTCAGGCCGCCTCGCGGTGGGCCGGCGTGTGTCCAGCCGGGGGCGGGGGCGGGGTGGAGATCGCTCTGGCCGCCGCGCACGAGGCCAGGAGGGCGCGCATGGGGGGCTGGTGGGCGGGCTCGGGGCGGGCCGGGGGACGCGAAGCGGGCATGGCGCCTCCTGAGCTGCGGGAGCGGTCGTGGTAAGGCATGCCTAACCACGGGCTGGGTACCATGTGACCACGCCCGGTACGTCCCGCGCAATACGTTTCCGACAGCCTGTCGGGATATCGGTGTCCTCAGCCGCTGAGCGCGTCCAGATCCGCCTTCGACCAGCGGTCCCCGAGTCCGGTCAGGGTGACGTGGCGGACCTCGTCGGTGGTGTCGCCGACCGCGCGGTGGATGAGGATCTCCAGCCGGTCGTCGGTCAGTTCCTCGACCTTGCCCTCGCCCCACTCCACGACGACGACCGACTCGGGCAGGGACACGTCGAGGTCCAGGTCCTCCATGTCGTCGAGGCCGCCGGAGAGCCGGTAGGCGTCGACGTGGACCAGGGGCGGCCCGTCGACCAGCGAGGGGTGGACCCGGGCGATGACGAAGGTCGGCGAGGTGACCGCGCCGCGCACCCCGAGCCCCTCGCCGAGTCCTCGGGTCAGCGTCGTCTTGCCCGCCCCGAGCTCCCCGGTGAGCATCACCAGGTCGCCCGCGCGCAGCAGCCCGGCCAGTCTCAGGCCCAGCTCGCGCATCTGCTCGGGGGAGGTGACGGTGAGCCGGGTCTCAGCCGGGTCGTACGGTGCTGCTGCCTCTTCCATAACCGCTTACGGTAGCCCCTGCCGGCACGGCTCCCGCGCGGGTCAGCAGGTCCGCGAGCCGGTCGGTGACGGCCTCGGGATGCTCCAGCATCACCAGGTGCCCGGCGTCCGGCACGAGCACCAGCTCGGCGTCGGGCAGCAGGTCCGCGATGGCCTCGCTGTGCTCGCTCGGCGTCACCAGGTCCCGCACCCCCGCCAGCACGAGCACCGGCATGTCCTGGAAGCCGGCCAGCGCCTCGGTCTTGTCGTGGTCGGCGAAGGCCGGGTAGAACTCCGCGACCACGTCGATGGGCGTGGACTCGATCATGCGTTCCGCGAACCGGGCGACCGCCGGATCGATGTCCCGCCCCGCGAACGAGTACCGCTTGATCACCCCGGCGAACAGTTCCGCGGTGGCCCGGCGCCCCTTCTCCACCAGCTCCGCCCGCTGTCCGAGCGCCTTCAGTATGCCCGGCAGCACCCGGCGCACCGCGTTGACCCCGGCCACCGGCAGCCCGAAGTCGACCTCGCCGAGCCGCCCGGAGGAGGTGCCGACGAACGCGGTGGCGACGACCCGGTCCCGGACGTACTCCGGGTACTGCGCGGCCAGCGCCATGACCGTCATCCCGCCCATCGAGTGCCCCACCAGGACCACGGGCCCCTCGGGCGCCGCCGCGTCCAGCACCGCCCTCAGGTCCCGGCCGAGCTGGTCGATGGTGACGGGCAGCCCGTCGCGGGTCTGGGCCACGCCCCGCCCGGACTCCCCGTGGCTGCGCTGGTCCCAGTGGACGGTGCGGACGACGCCGCGCAGGGCGGCCCGCTGGAAGTGCCAGGAGTCCTGGCCGAGGCAGTAGCCGTGGCAGAAGACGACGGTCACCGGGGCCGGCGCCTTGCGGCCGAAGAGCCTGCGGCGGCGCGGGGAGACGCTCGGACCGGGGTCGGGCTCGACGTCGTCGACCTCGTAGTACAGCTCGGTGCCGTCGTCGGCGATCGCCTTGCCGGGCGTGCCGCGCAGGGTGCCGTAGGGGCCGGCGGAGTCCAGCGCCAGGGCGGCCTTGCGGCGCATGCCGCGCCCGACCGTCATCCGCTCTATGGCGACCCCCGCCGCCGCGCCCGCGGCGAGGACGCCTATCGCGGCGCCGGCGAGACCGGTCGCCTTGCGCCAGCCGCCGGACGCGGCCGTCGCGGTCAACGCGTCCACCACGGCCTCCGCTCTGCTCTCGCTCACGTGCCGTTCCCTCCTCGCCGTATACCGTCCGCCGGGCCGGTGCGTCCCGCGCTACCGGACAGTAGCGTGCCCGGTACCCGCGGGGGTCATCCGTTCAGATGGACGCGGGGCACGCGGGTGCCGATCCGGGTGACGATCTCGTACGCGATCGTGCCGCACACCTGCGCCCAGTCCTCGGCGGTGGGCTCTCCCCCGTCGCCCGGCCCGAACAGCACGGCCCGTGTGCCCGGTTCGGGTTCGTCGCCACCGAGGTCGACGACGAACTGGTCCATCGCCACCCGGCCGGCGACGGTGCGCGGCTTGCCGTCGATCAGCACCGGGCCGCCGCCCGAGGCGTGCCGGGGGATGCCGTCGGCGTAGCCCAGCGGCACCAGGCCGAGGGTGGTCTCGCCGGGAGTGACGTAGTGGTGGCCGTAGCTGACGCCGTGGCCGCCCGGCACCCGCTTGACCAGCGCCAGCGACGCGCTCAGCGTCATCACCGGCCGCAGCCCGAAGTCGGCCGGGGTGCCCAGCTCGGGGCTGGGCGAGACGCCGTACATCGCGATGCCGGTGCGGACGAGGTCGAAGTGGGTCTCCGGAAGGGTCAGCGTGGCCGGGGAGTTGGCGATGTGCCGCACCTCGGGCTGCACGCCCCGCTCCTCGGCGTACGCCACCATCTCCCGGAACCGGGTGAGCTGGGCGGCGATGGAGGGGTGGCCGGGCTCGTCGGCGCAGGCGAAGTGGGACCACAGTCCGGTGACCTTGATCAGCCCGGCGGCCTCGGCCGCCAGGGCGGCGCCGACCAGCTCGGGCCAGTCCTCGGGCTGGCAGCCGTTGCGGCCGAGCCCGGTGTCGGCCTTGAGCTGCACCCGCGCGGCGCGGTCCGCGTCACGCGCGGCCGCGGTGACCTCGCGCAGCGCCCACATGCCGCTGACCGCGACGTCGAGGCCGGCCTCGATCGCCTGCCGCCAGGGCCCGCCGGGCACCCAGAGCCAGCACATGATCCGGCCCGGCAGCCCGGCGGCGCGCAGCGCGAGGGCCTCCTCCGGAGTGGCCGTGCCCAGCCAGGTCGCCCCGGCCTCCAGGGCCGCGCGGGCGCACGGCACGGCACCGTGGCCGTACGCGTCGGACTTGACGACGGCCATCAGGTGCGCGTCCCGGGCACGGGCGCGCAGCGCCCGGACGTTGGCGCGCAGGGCACCCAGATCGATCTCGGCACGGGCGCGCAGGGGCGCGGTCGGCACAGCGGAAGTCTCGTTCATGGCGCCCCCAGTCTCTCAGAGGGCGTCGGCGGCCCCCGGCCGCACTCCTCGGCGATCCGCCGGGCTCAGTCCCTGACGACGTCCCGCCACGCGTCGGTGAGGTACCGGGCGATGTCCAGTGCGGCGATGGGGGCGCCGCGCGAGGCCAGGCGCCCGGCGAGACCGTGGAGGTAGGCCGCGGCGCTGCCCGCGTCCAGCGCGGACAGGCGGGAGGCGAGCAGCGATCCGGCGAGCCCTGACAGCACGTCACCGCTGCCCGCGGTGGCCAGCCGGCCGGTGCCGGTGGAGTTGACCCGTACCGGGCCGCCGCCGGGGTCGGCGACCAGCGTGGTGGAGCCCTTCAGCAGCACCGTCGCCCGGTAGCCGGCGGCCAGTTCGCGCACCGACGTCAGCCGGGCCGCCTCGACCTCCTCGCGGCGCACCCCCAGCAGGGCGGCGGCCTCGCCCGCGTGAGGGGTCATCAGGGTCGGTGCGGTGCGCCCCCGCACGAGGTCGCGGTCGGCCAGGCGCAGCCCGTCGGCGTCCAGCAGCACGGGTACGTCGGCGCCGAGCACCTCGGCCACGGTCGCCGCGTCGTCCCCGGCGCCCGGTCCCACCACCCACGCCTGCACCCGGCCCGCGTGGCCGGGGCCCCGGTCGGAGACGAGGGTCTCGGGGAAACGGGCGATCACCGCGTCCCCGGCGGGCCCGACGTACCGTACGGCGCCCGCGCCGCCGCGCAGCGCGCCGGAGACGGCGAGGACGGCGGCGCCGGGGTAGCGCGCCGAGCCGGCGGCGACGCCGAGCACCCCGCGCCGGTACTTGTCGCTCCCGGCACCGGGACGGGGCAGCAGCCGGGCCACGTCCTCGTGCTGGAGGGCCTGAAGCACCGGGTTGGCGGGCAGTTCGAGACCGATCTCGACGAGCCGCACCGCACCGGCGTGCTCCCGGCCGGGATCGATCAGCAGGCCGGGCTTGCAGGCGCCGAAGGTGACGGTGAGGTCGGCGCGTACGGCGGCGCCGGGCACCTCTCCGGTGTCCGCGTCGACCCCGCTGGGCAGGTCCACGGCCACGATCGCGGCCCGCGCCCGCTCGGCGGCCGAGGCGAGCCGGGCGGCGTCGGGCCTCAGACCCCCCTTGCCGCCGATGCCGACGACGCCGTCCACCACGAGATCGGCCCGCTCGATCGCGCCGAGCGCCTCTTCGGGGCGGGCGAGCGCGCCGCCTGCCCGGCGCAGCGCGGCGAGGCCGCCCGCGTGGGCGCGGCCGGGCGAGAGGAGGACGGCGGTTACCCCGGCGCCGCGCTGCCGCAGCCGGGCCCCGGCGTAGAGCGCGTCGCCTCCGTTGTCGCCGCTGCCGACGAGCAGCACCACCCGGCTGCCGTACACCCGCCCGAGGAACCCGGCGCAGGCGGCGGCCAGTCCGGCGGCCGCCCGCTGCATCAGGGTGCCCTCGGGCAGCCGGGCCATCAGGTCGCGCTCGGCGGCCCGTACCGTCTCCACGCTGTACGCAGTACGCATGGGTCCGAGTCTGCCCCCGATCCGCGGGCCCTCGCACCCGGATGGCTCACGCCTCGGCGATCACCACGGCGGAGGCGACGCCCGCGTCGTGGCTGAGCGAGACGTGCCAGGAGCGCACCCCCAGCTCGGCCGCGCGGGCCGCGACGGTTCCCCTGACCCGCAGCCGGGGCTGCCCGCTGTCCTCGACGTAGACCTCGGCGTCGGTCCACAGCAGACCGGCGGGCGCGCCCAGCGCCTTGGCGAGGGCCTCCTTGGCCGCGAAGCGGGCGGCGAGGGAGGCGACCCCCCGCCGCTCCCCGCCCGGCAGCGTCAGCTCCCCCGCCACGAACAGCCGGGCGGCCAGGTTGGGGGTGCGCTCCAGTGCCGCCCTGAACCGGTCGATCTCGGCCACGTCGATCCCGACCCCGATGATGCTCATGGCGGGAGCCTAAGGCGATCCGGCTACTCGACCGTCACCGACTTCGCCAGGTTCCTCGGCTGGTCCACCTCGTTGCCGCGCGCGGTGGCCAGTTCGCAGGCGAACACCTGCAGCGGCACCGTGGAGACCAGCGGCTGGAGCAGGGTGGGCGTGGCGGGGACGCGGATCAGGTGGTCGGCGTACGGGACGACCGCCTCGTCCCCCTCCTCGGCGATGACGACGGTGCGGGCGCCGCGGGCGCGGATCTCCTGGATGTTGGACACGATCTTGTCGTGCAGCACGGAACGGCCGCGCGGGGAGGGCACGACCACGACGACCGGCATGTCCTGCTCGATCAGCGCGATCGGGCCGTGTTTCAGCTCGCCCGCCGCGAATCCCTCGGCGTGCATGTAGGCCAGCTCCTTGAGCTTGAGGGCGCCCTCCAGGGCGACGGGGTGGCCCACGTGGCGGCCGAGGAAGAGCACCGTGTCCTTCCCGGCCAGCGAGCGGGCGAGTTCCCGTACCGGCTCCATGGTCTCGAGGACCCGGTCGATCGCGCCGGAGATGCGGGAGAGGTCGCGGACGACGTCCCGGATCTCGTCGGCCCGCCTGGTGCCGCGCACCTGGCCCAGGTAGAGGGCGACGAGGTAGCAGGCGACCAGCTGGGTCAGGAACGCCTTGGTGGAGGCGACGGCGATCTCGGGGCCGGCGTGCGTGTAGAGCACGGCGTCGGACTCGCGCGGGATGGTCGAGCCGTTGGTGTTGCAGATGGCCAGCACCTTGGAGCCCTGCTCGCGGGCGTGCCGCAGGGCCATCAGGGTGTCCATGGTCTCGCCGGACTGGGAGATGGCGATGACCAGCGACCGCCCGTCGAGGATCGGGTCCCGGTAGCGGAACTCACTGGCCAGCTCGACCTCGCAGGGGATGCGGGTCCAGTGCTCGATGGCGTACTTGGCGATCAGCCCGGCGTGGAAGGCGGTGCCGCAGGCGACGATGACGACCTTGTCGACCTCGCGCAGCTCGACCGCGCCGATCCGCACCTCGTCCAGGGTGAGCGAGCCGGAGGAGTCGATACGGCCGAGGAGGGTGTCGGCGACGGCCTTGGGCTGCTCGGCGATCTCCTTGAGCATGAAGTAGTCGTAGCCGCCCTTCTCGGCGGCCGAGGCGTCCCAGTCGACGTGGTAGGCGCGGACGTCGGCCGGGCTGCCGTCGAAGCCGGTCACCGTGACGCCGTCGCGGCGCAGTTCGACCACCTGGTCCTGGCCCAGTTCGATGGCCTCGCGGGTGTGCGCGATGAAGGCGGCCACGTCGGAGGCGAGGAACGTCTCGTCCTCGCCGACGCCCACCACGAGCGGGGAGTTGCGGCGGGCGCCCACGACCACGTCCGGCTCGTCGGCGTGCACCGCGACCAGCGTGAAGGCGCCCTCCAGCCGGCGGCACACCAGCCGCATCGCCTCCGCCAGGTCGGCGCTCGCGGAGAACTCCTCCGCCAGCAGGTGCGCGACCACCTCGGTGTCCGTCTCGGAGACCAGGTCGTGGCCGCGCTCGGTGAGTTCGGCGCGCAGGACGGCGAAGTTCTCGATGATGCCGTTGTGCACGACGGCGACCCGGCCCGCGTTGTCCAGGTGCGGGTGGGCGTTGGCGTCCGTCGGGCCGCCGTGGGTGGCCCAGCGGGTGTGCCCGATGCCGGTGGCTCCGGCCGGGAGCGGGTGCTCGGCCAGCTCCTTCTCCAGGTTGACCAGCTTCCCGGCCCGCTTCGCGGTGGCCGTCCCGCCGTCCGCGAGCACCGCGACACCGGCCGAGTCGTAGCCCCGGTACTCCAGCCGCTTCAGCCCGGCCATCACGACATCGAGCGCCGACCGCGCCCCTACGTATCCCACGATTCCGCACATGTGCCGCACCCTACGGTCCGTCAGTGATCGAAAACCGCTTCCGCGTGCCCGGATTCGGAAATTTTCACTCGCGTACGGAGGCCTGAGGGGACAAAAAGGGGAGGCACCGCACGGACGTGGTCCGTGCGGTGCCTCCCCTCGCCGGACCGGCCTCCCGGATCGGCTTCCCGGATCAGCCGCGGCGTACCTCGGGGGCCTCCAGGCCGAAGGAGGCGCTGTTGAGCCAGCGGCGCATGTACTTCGCGATCGGGCGCTCCACGAGCCGGTGCACCACGTAGGCGAGCAGGACCAGCGCGGCCACGGTGCACACCACCAGCAGGCGGGGGTCCATCCGGTCGCCGAAGTGGTGGGCGACGGTCAGGCCGATCACGTCGTGCAGCAGGTACAGCGGGAAGGTCATCGTTCCCGCCACGCTCAGCCACCGCCACTGGATGCGGCTGGTCCAGCCGAGCGCGATGGCGGCGATCAGCGCGAAGAAGCCGGTGATCGTCAGCACCAGCCAGCCGCGCCACGGGTGCCAGGTGTCCCAGTCGAGCCGGCCGCCGTGCGGGGTGAGGATGAAGTGCATCGCCAGCAGCCACGACATGAGCACGATCCCCCACAGCAGCGGGGTCGCCCGGAACCGGTACATCAGGTAGAACGCCATGCCCGCGATGAAGAACGGCGCGGAGACCGGGTTGACCAGCACCGTGAGCAGCGGCAGGTGCGCGGCCGGGGCCAGTACCGCGGCGACGGTCCAGATACCGGCGAAGACGGCGACACGGGTGTAGGTGAGCCCCTTCCACACCACGATGGAGAACGTCAGGTAGAAGCACAGCTCCGGCCAGAGCGTCCAGTACACCGAGTCCAGGTCGTCCACGCCGAGCGGCTTCTGGAGCATCGTGAGGTTGGCGAAGACCACCCGCGGGTTCGGGTGCCCCATCGGGGTGTCGAAGAGGTAGATGACGGCCGTCGACACCAGCACGCCGATCCAGTACATCGGGTACAGCCGGGTGACGCGGGATATGAAGAAGTCCCGCGGTGACCGGCCCCATGCGCTCATGCAGATCACGAAGCCGCTGATCAGGAAGAACAGGTCGACACCGAGCCGGCCGAAGGCCAGGTAGCGGTGCGAGTCCGGGAAGATCGCCTGGTACGGGCGTCCCCAGATGTGCTCCATCGTGTCCGGGGTCTGCCCGGTGAAGTGGAAGACCACCACCGCGACGGCGGCCAGGAACCGCAGCCCGTCCAGCGCGGCCAGCCGCTGCCCCTTGCCCCGCGCACCGGGGGCGGCCTCCTTCGGCTCCGACGGTGCCTGTGACACCGGGACGTGGACGGTGACGGCCTCCTCCACGTGTCGCTCGTCGGCCGTGACGGCCACGGCCGTCTCATCCCTCTGGATCATCCATTCACCGTTTCAGTGCCGGGCTCTGCGTTCGTGCTGTGCGGACTTACGTTCACACGACACGTGGGTGGGAGAAAAGTTGTGCCGCCGTCTCGGAACAACTCCCTCACCGCTCAACCCAGCTTGGCCACCTGAGCGGCGATGACGTCGGCCGGCGCCTGGTAGTCCTTGCCGGAGGCCATCGCGGCCATGTTGATCGTGCCCTCGTCCGCCCTGTCCGCCCCGTCGGAGCCGCCGCAGGCGGTGGCGAGCAGGGCCAGCGCCGCGGCGGACGCGGCGAGGACGGTGCGGCGGACGGCGGTGGCACTCACAGGGGCGCTCTTCTCTTCGGTGTTTCCCCCGCGCTTTGCGCACAGTTGTCCCGCACGTCACGCACAGCCTGCGCACAAATGATCATCGAGGATCCAGCCGGTACCCGACCGTGACGGCGACGTGATCTCCCCGCACGCCCCGCGTGACGCACCCCACGCACACCGCCGTTCAAACAGCGTTAACAATGGAATGTGATCTCACCGGTCTCCGCGATGCCCCGGAGCGCCCACCGGCACAGGCCGGAGGCGACTCCCTACGTCGATCTCACCCGCGCCGAATGGAGCGCGCTGCGCGACAAGACGCCGCAGCCGCTCACCGCCGAGGAGGTGGAGAGGCTGCGCGGCCTCGGCGACGTCATCGACCTCGACGAGGTGCGGGACATCTACCTCCCGCTCTCCCGCCTGCTCAACCTCTACGTCGGCGCCACCGACGGCCTCAGAGGCGCCCTGAACACCTTCCTGGGCGAGAAGGGCTCCCAGTCCGGCACCCCCTTCGTCATAGGCGTGGCCGGCTCGGTGGCCGTCGGCAAGTCCACCGTGGCCCGCCTGCTCCAGGCCCTGCTCTCCCGCTGGCCCGAGCACCCCCGCGTCGAGCTGGTCACCACCGACGGCTTCCTGCTGCCCACCAGGGAGCTGCAGGCCCGCGGGCTGATGTCCCGCAAGGGCTTCCCCGAGTCCTACGACCGCCGCGCCCTGACCCGGTTCGTCGCCGACATCAAAGCCGGCAAGGACGAGGTCACCGCACCGGTCTACTCCCACCTGATCTACGACATCGTCCCCGGCGAGCGCCTCACCGTGCGCCGCCCGGACATCCTCATCGTCGAGGGCCTCAACGTCCTCCAGCCCGCCCTGCCCGGCAGCGACGGCCGCACCCGCGTCGGCCTCGCCGACTACTTCGACTTCAGCGTCTACGTCGACGCCGGCGGCGACGACATCGAGCGCTGGTACCTGGAGCGGTTCAAGAAGCTGCGCCAGACCGCCTTCCAGAACCCGTCCTCGTACTTCCGCAAGTACACCCAGGTCTCCGAGGAGGAGGCGGTGGACTACGCGCGCACGCTGTGGCGGACCATCAACAAGCCCAACCTGACGGAGAACATCGCCCCCACCCGCGGCCGGGCGACCCTCCAGCTCCGCAAGGGACCCGACCACACCGTGCAGCGGCTGCGCCTGCGCAAGCTGTAGCGGCGACAGGGTTGGATGGGCACATGCTGCATCTGCGTCTGATAGTCCCGTCCGACCGCACGGACGAGGTGGTCCGCCTGATCGAGTCCACGGTCGGCGCCGTCCACCTCGTGGTGCTGCCCGGCGCCGCCCGCGACCCGGCCGGGGACGTGGTGATGTGCGACGTCGCGCGGGAGGCGGGCGACGGCCTGCTCTCCCGGCTCCAGGAGCTCGGCATCGACCGCACCGGCTCGATCGCCGCGGACAACGTGGACCTGTCGCTGTCGACCCGCGCCGACCGCGCCGAGGAGGAGGCGCCCGGCGAGGCCGCGGACGCCGTGCTGTGGCAGCACCTGGTCGAGGCGACCCACGAGGAGTCCACCCTCTCGGTGACCTACGTCGCCTTCCTGGCCATCGCCACGATGATCGCGGCCTGCGGTGTGGTGCTGGACAACGCGGTGCTGATCGTGGGCGCGATGGCGGTGGGCCCGGAGTTCGGGCCGCTGGCGGGGGTCAGTACGGCCCTGGTGAGCTGGAAGCCGCGGCTCGCCGCGCGCTCGCTGATCGCGCTGGTGGTGGGCTTCGCCGCCGCGATGGCCCTCACCGTCGGCTTCAGCGTGCTGATGGACGCGGCCGGCCAGTTCACCGAAAGCCAGTTGGAAGGCGACCGGCCCAACACCGGGTTCGTGTACGCGCCGGACGCCTTCTCGTTCGTGGTGGCGCTGCTCGCGGGCGCGGCGGGGACGCTCTCGCTGACCTCGGCCAAGTCCGGCGCCCTGGTCGGCGTGGCCATCTCGGTCACCACCGTCCCGGCCGCCGCCAACGCCGCCGTGGCCCTGGCCTACGGGGACACCACGCAGACCGTCGGCTCGTGCGAGCAACTGCTGCTGAACCTGTTCGGCATCGTGGTGGCGGGTGTGCTGACCCTCCTGGCCCAGAAGGCGTTCTGGGCCAGGACGGGCCGGACGAGCGGGCACGACTCCGACGGCGCGAAGGCCGAAGTGGCCTAGCGCTGTGACCGGAAGGGTTTGCCGGAAAGCTCGCGGCGTCCGGTGCGGTGCATCGCAAGGCGGAGCACCGCCCGCGTACGGGATGTACTCGGGCGACGCGACAACGCGGCGAGGTGCCGCGCCGGACGCCGCGAGCCGGTGAACCCTTCCGGTCACAGCACCAGGGGGTGTCCGGCAACGCCGCGGACGGGCGTGCAAGACCCCGCGTCCGCGCCGTGATCCGCCGGACGGGCCCTAACCCAGCGCCGACTTGACCGCGTCCGCCAGCCGGCCGGCGATCGTGCGGGCCTGGTCGATGTCGGCGGCCTCGACCATGACGCGGACCAGCGGCTCGGTGCCCGAGGGACGCAGCAACACCCGGCCGGTGCGGCCGAGTTCACGCTCGGCCTCGCCGACGGCGGCCGCGAGGTCGGCCGAGGTGCCCACCCGCGAGCGGTCCACGTCCGGGACGTTGACCAGGACCTGCGGCAGCCGGTCCATCACCGAGGCCAGCTCACGCAGCGCCCGGCCGGTCTCGGCGACCCGCGCCGCCAGCAGCAGACCGGTCAGGGTGCCGTCACCGGTGGTGGCGTGGTCCAAGATGATGACGTGCCCGGACTGCTCGCCGCCGAGGGCGTAGCCGTGCTCCTTCATCTCCTCCAGCACGTACCGGTCGCCCACGGCCGTCTGCACCAGGCTGATGCCGGCCCGCTCCATGGCGAGCTTGAAGCCCAGGTTGGACATGACGGTGGCCACGACCGTGTCGGCGGACAGCGTGGACCGCTCGCGCATCGCCAGCGCGAGCACGGCGAGGATCTGGTCGCCGTCGACCTCCTCGCCGGTGTGGTCCACGGCCAGGCAGCGGTCGGCGTCGCCGTCGTGCGCGATGCCGAGGTCCGCGCCGTGCTCCAGCACGGCGGCCTTCAGCAGCCCCAGGTGGGTCGAACCGCAGCCGTCGTTGATGTTGAGGCCGTCCGGCTCGGCACCGATCGTGACGATGGTCGCCCCGGCGCGGGAGAACGCCTCCGGCGAGACACCGGCGGCGGCGCCGTGCGCCTCGTCCAGGACGATCTTCAGCCCGTCGAGCCGGTTGGGCAGCGCCGAGAGCAGGTGGGTGACGTAGGTCTCGAAGCCCGCCTCGTAGTCGCGGACCCGGCCGACCCCGGCGCCGGTGGGGCGCTCCCAGGGCTCGCCGTGGCGGTGCGACTCGTAGACGGCCTCGATACGGCCCTCCAGCTCGTCCGCGAGCTTGTGGCCGCCGCGTGCGAAGAACTTGATGCCGTTGTCCGGCATCGCGTTGTGACTGGCGGACAGCATCACACCGAGGTCGGCGCCCAGCGCGCCGGTCAGGTGGGCGACGGCGGGCGTGGGCAGCACACCGACGCGGAGCACGTCCACGCCCGCGCTGGCGAGGCCCGCGACCACGGCGGCCTCCAGGAACTCCCCGGACGCGCGCGGGTCACGGCCCACCACGGCGGTCGGCCGGTGCCCCTCGAACGTGCCGGCCTCGGCCAGTACGTGCGCCGCCGCGACGGACAGGCCGAGCGCCATCTCGGCCGTCAGGTCCGCGTTGGCGACGCCACGCACGCCGTCGGTACCGAAAAGTCGTCCCACTTGTCCTCCCGAGGAAGCGTCACTGCTGCCAGGAATCATGGCATGCCGCCCGAGCATCCGATCACACAAGACTTTGAGCCTCTTGTGTCGTTATACGCCCTTGGCGGAGATAAACGAACGCCCCGGCGGCACACAGGGCGTGCCGCCGGGGCGTTCGGAGTACGCGCGAAGCGCCGCTGTTTAGCGCTTGCTGTACTGCGGAGCCTTGCGGGCCTTCTTGAGACCGGCCTTCTTGCGCTCGACCGCACGGTCGTCGCGCTTGAGGAAGCCGGCCTTCTTCAGGGCGCCGCGGTTGTTGTCGACGTCCGCCTCGTTCAGCGCACGGGCGACACCGAGACGGAGCGCACCGGCCTGACCGGAGACACCGCCACCCGCGATGCGGGCGACGACGTCGTAACGGCCCTCGAGCTCGAGCACCTTGAAGGGCTCGTTGACTTCCTGCTGGTGCACCTTGTTCGGGAAGTAGTCCTCGAGGGTGCGACCGTTGATCTTCCACTTGCCGGTGCCCGGAACGATCCGGACGCGGGCGATGGCGTTCTTGCGACGGCCCAGGCCGGCGGCCGGCTGGGGCTCGCCGAAGCGGGACGCGAGGGACTCCGACGTGTACTCGCCCTCGACGGGGAGCTCGGTCTCGGTGGTGTAGCTCTCGATGTCGACGAGCTCAGTCTCTTCGACCGGCTGCTCGGGGGTGGTCTCGGCCACGATTCTCCTCAGATTCTCTTCAGTCTTAAAGGGTGGCCGGAATTACTGCGCGACCTGGGTGATCTCGAACGGCACCGGCTGCTGGGCAGCGTGCGGGTGCTGGTCACCCTTGTAGACCTTCAGCTTCGAGAGCATCTGACGGCCAAGGGAGTTCTTGGGGAGCATGCCCTTGACGGCCTTCTCGACGGCCTTCTCGGGGTTCTTGTCCAGCAGCTCGTCGTAACGGACGGAGCGCAGACCACCCGGGTAGCCGGAGTGACGGTAAGCCATCTTCTGGGTCCGCTTGTTGCCGGACAGGTGCACCTTGTCGGCGTTGACGACGATGACGAAGTCACCGGTGTCGACATGCGGCGCGTAGATCGGCTTGTGCTTGCCCCGGAGAAGGGTCGCGGCGGTGGTGGCGAGACGACCCAGGACGATGTCCTGAGCGTCGATGACGTACCACTGGCGCGTCACATCGCCGGGCTTGGGGCTGTACGTACGCACGGTTCGTAGCCTTCGCTTCGAGTGAATGGTCCTGAACAGGTCACCGAAACGATCACGACAGCCTCGATCGCACTGCGGTGACGCAACCGCGTGCTGATCGCTGGTCATCGGCCCGGTGGACCGGTGTAAGGGCCCGTCCCGTGAGAATGAGCAAGCCAATACACAACGAGGAGCTAGGTTACCGGTCCGCCCCCGGACGGGTCAAAACGAGCTTGCCGGAAATCCTCCCGGCCGCAATGTTCCCCCGTGCGCCGAAGGTCCCCGTATCGCCTCGGAGCCCGTTCCCCTCGGGCGCGCCGGGACCGCGCGACCCCCTCTAAGATGCGCCCCATGAGTTACGGGCAGGGGGGTCCCCAGTCTCAGTGGGACCCTTGGACACCTCAATCCCAGCAGCCGTGGAAGAGCGGCGACGACGACGGGACCCCGGACTGGGCCGCGCTCGCGGACGCCTCGGAGAACCGTAAGAAGCGTCGCAAGGTGCTGCTCGTCGCGGGCGGCGTACTCGCCACGGGCGCGATAGGCACCGCCGTCGCCATGGCCGTGTCGAACGCGGGCGGTGACAGCCGGGCGGGAGGTCCCTCCAGCCTGCCCGCGACCGCCTCCCTGCCGGGCGGCACGGCGACCACGGCCCCCTCCTTCGCCCCGACCAGCGCGCCCCCGCCGCTGGACCCGAAGGACTTCATAGCCGGCGCCGACAAGGACACCGCCCCGCTGAGCCCGGAGACCCTGTTCCCCGGCACCCAGCTCACCATGGGCGAGACGGTGTACAAGAAGGGCGCCACCAGCGACAGCCGGAACTGCGCGTCCGGCGCCGGCGGCACCCTGGCCAAGGCGCTCGCCGCGGGGAGGTGCACCCGGCTGATGCGGGTCAGCTACGTGAAGGACGGCGTGGCCGTGACCGTGGGTGTC
This sequence comes from Streptomyces sp. NPDC001781, assembly GCF_053596035.1. NCBI lineage: Bacteria > Bacillati > Actinomycetota > Actinomycetes > Kitasatosporales > Streptomycetaceae > Streptomyces > Streptomyces sp. NPDC001781. The sequence goes on from NZ_JBSFFI010000003.1 coordinate 115,699, forward strand.
GCCGTCTTCGACAACGACACCGACGCCCGGCGCTTCAAGGACCGTGCCGACCGGAAGAGCATCGTCGCCGCGCTGCCCGGCAAGGGTGTCAAGGCGTTCTGCGACTCCGCGATCTGCCGCTCCACCACCAACACCCTCGGCCGGTACGCCTACTTCACCATCGCCGGGTTCACCGACGGCAAGGACGTGACCACCAAGGACACCAAGGTGTTCGCGGCCGGCAACGACCTGGCGCAGTTCTCCTTCCGCCAGATCCGGCGGCGCGGCGAGGCCCAGGCGTCGGCGGCCGCCAACCGGTAGCGGCCGCCGGCGCTCCCCCGCCCGCGCACTCCGGCCCGCTCAGCAGCAGCCCGCCGACGGCAGCGAGCGCCGGTTGCGCGCCTCCTTGTTCCGGGCGGCCAGCAGTTCGTCGGCGGGGTAGCCGACCTCCTCCAGCGTCAGCCCGTGCGGCCGCACCACGTGCACGGCGGAGTCCCGTACCCCGGCCGCCAGCACCTTCCCCGGCCACTGGGGCCCGCGGTGGCCGTCGCCGGTGAACAGCAGGGCGCCGATCAGCGAGCGCACCATGTTGTGGCAGAAGGCGTCCGCGCGCACGGTGGCCGTGATCACCCCGTCCGCCCCGCGCACCAGGCTCAGCTCCTGGAGGGTGCGGATGGTGGTGGCGCCCTCGCGCTTCTTGCAGTAAGCCGCGAAGTCGTGCTCGCCCAGCAGGGCACGGGCCGCCTCGTTCATCGCGTCCACGTCCAGCGGCCAGTCGTGCCACAGGACATGGTTGCGCAACAGCGGGTCCACCCCGCCGGGGTTGTCGGTGACGCGGTACGCGTAGCGCCGCCAGACGGCGGAGAAACGGGCGTTGAAACCGGGCGGGGCCTCGGTCAGGGACCAGATCCGTACGTCCTTGGGCAACCGGCCGGCGAGCCGCTTCAGCAGCTTCTCCCGGTGCTCGGCCCACACCGGCTCCGGCAGGTCGACATGGGCGACCTGGCCGCGCGCGTGCACCCCGGCGTCCGTCCGCCCGGCCACCGTCAGCTCGTACGTCTCCTTCGACCGGGTCACCGTGCGCAGGGCGTCCTCGATCTCGCCCTGCACGGTCCGCCGCCCGCCGGCCTGCTTGGCCCACCCGTGGAAGTCGGTGCCGTCGTAGGACAGGTCGAGGCGGATACGGACATGTCCGGGCTGTGCTTCGTCACTCACGCGGGAATCCTCTCAAGGGCGCCGTGCTGGGGGAAAACGTGAAAGCGGGCCCGCCCCCACAGGGACGGGCCCGCTTCTCAGGCGTCAGCCTCAGGCGTCCTTGGACTCCTCGGCGGGAGCCTCGGTGGCCTCGGTCTGCTCGACCTTCGCCTCCTCGGACTCCTTGACCGCACGCTTGGTGGCGGCCTCGGCCTCACCGGTGGCCTGCTGCGCGACGGTCAGCGCCTCGACCAGCTCGATGACGGCCATGGGCGCGTTGTCGCCACGGCGGTTACCGATCTTGGTGATGCGGGTGTAACCACCGGGGCGGTTCTCGTAGCGCGGGCCGATCTCGGCGAAGAGCGTGTGGACGACGCTCTTGTCCGTGATCACCTGGAGCACCTGACGGCGGTTGTGAAGGTCGCCCTTCTTCGCCTTGGTGACCAGACGCTCGGCGTACGGGCGCAGACGGCGCGCCTTCGCCTCGGTGGTGGTGATGCGGCCGTGCTCGAAGAGGCTCTTCGCGAGGTTCGCGAGGAGCAGCTTCTCGTGCGCGGCGCTGCCGCCCAGACGGGCACCCTTGGAGGGCTTCGGCATGATGTTTCTCCTATGTGTCTGCCCCGGCCGTGTCAGGTACCGAGGTCAGTATCCGAGCGAGCGGTTGCTCTTCGGAGATCCGAGCAGGCCTCGAAGAGGCCCGCTCGGAAGGGGCGCGGGGAACTGCGCGACCAGCCACAGCCGGCCCGCAGACGCAGTACGGCCTCCCCGCGGAGCACTCAGTACTGCTCGGTCTCCACGAAGCCCGCGTCCGCGTCGTCGTCCGCGCCGAACGCGTCGGCAGCGGCGGTCGGGTCGAACCCGGGGGGCGAGTCCTTGAGCGCCAGGCCCATGCCCGCGAGCTTGGCCTTGACCTCGTCGATGGACTTCGCACCGAAGTTGCGGATGTCGAGCAGGTCGGCCTCGGAGCGGGCGACGAGCTCACCCACGGAGTGGATGCCCTCACGCTTGAGGCAGTTGTACGACCGGACGGTGAGCTCGAGCTCCTCGATCGGCAGCGCGAGGTCGGCCGCCAGCGCGGCGTCCGTCGGGGACGGACCCATGTCGATGCCCTCGGCGTCGATGTTCAGCTCGCGCGCGAGACCGAACAGCTCGACCAGGGTCTTGCCGGCGGAGGCCATGGCGTCACGCGGACGCATCGCCTGCTTGGTCTCGACGTCGACGATCAGCTTGTCGAAGTCGGTGCGCTGCTCGACACGCGTGGCCTCGACCTTGTACGTGACCTTGAGAACCGGCGAGTAGATCGAGTCGACCGGGATACGGCCGATCTCCTGGCCCACCTGCTTGTTCTGCACGGCGGAGACGTAGCCGCGACCGCGCTCGACGGTCAGCTCCATCTCCAGCTTGCCCTTGCCGTTGAGCGTGGCGAGGACGAGGTCGGGGTTGTGCACCTCGACACCGGCCGGGGGCGCGATGTCGGCGGCGGTGACCAGACCCGGGCCCTGCTTGCGCAGGTACATCACGACCGGCTCGTCGTGCTCCGAGGAGACCACGAGCTGCTTGATGTTGAGGATCAGGTCGGTGACGTCCTCCTTGACGCCCGGCACGGTGGTGAACTCGTGCAGGACACCGTCGATCCGGATGCTGGTGACAGCGGCACCGGGGATCGAGGAGAGGAGGGTACGGCGGAGGGAGTTGCCGAGGGTGTAGCCGAAGCCCGGCTCCAGCGGCTCGATCACGAACCGGGAGCGGAACTCGTCGACGACCTCTTCGGTCAACGAGGGACGCTGAGCGATCAGCATGTGTGAATCCTTCAGTCAGGGGCGCCCGCTATTTGACGCCCGACTCAGTACTGCAAGGGTACGGGCGGCACGGCCCGAAAGAGCCGTACCGCCCGGACCCGCGAAACCAGCGGAGCGCTGTGCGTCAGACGCGGCGGCGCTTCGGCGGGCGGCAGCCGTTGTGCGGGGTCGGGGTGACGTCCTGGATGGAGCCGACCTCGAGGCCCGTGGCCTGCAGGGAGCGGATCGCGGTCTCACGACCGGAACCCGGGCCCTTGACGAACACGTCGACCTTGCGCATGCCGTGCTCCTGGGCGCGGCGGGCAGCCGACTCGGCGGCCATCTGCGCGGCGAACGGCGTGGACTTCCGGGAGCCCTTGAAGCCGACGTGGCCGGCGGAGGCCCAGGAGATCACGTTGCCGGACGGGTCCGTGATCGAGACGATCGTGTTGTTGAACGTGCTCTTGATGTGCGCGTGGCCGTGAGCGACGTTCTTCTTTTCCTTGCGGCGCACCTTCTTGGCAGCGCCCTGACGTCCCTTGGGGGGCATCTACAAACTCCTACGGGGAGGTGGTCGGTCCTACAGCGAAGACCGCTGATGAAGCGTTGTCCGCTGAGGACTACTTCTTGCCCGGCTTCTTCTTGCCGGCGATGGCGCGACGCGGGCCCTTGCGGGTGCGGGCGTTGGTGCTGGTGCGCTGACCGCGGACGGGCAGGCCGCGACGGTGACGGAGACCCTGGTAGCAACCGATCTCGACCTTGCGGCGGATGTCGGCCTGGATCTCGCGACGGAGGTCACCCTCGGTCTTGATGTTGTTGTCCACGTACTCGCGGATCGCGACGAGCTGCTCTTCGCTCAGGTCGCGGACGCGGGTGTTCGGGTCGACGCCGGTCGCAGCCAGCGTCTCCTGGGAGAGGGTCCGGCCGATGCCGAACACGTAGGTGAGGGCGACCTCCACGCGCTTTTCGCGCGGGATGTCAACACCGGAAACGCGTGCCATTCAATGGCTCCTGGTGATTCTTCGGAGGTCTTCCACAGAACCGGCTCCCGGCCGCCGTACGAGGTACGAACCGGGTCCTCGGCCTCCGACCGAGGGTGTCGAGCTGGTTGGCTCGGGCTCTGCGTATGAACAATTCAGCTTGCGTCGCGCGAAACTCTGCGAGAGGTGCAGAGGGTTCGGCCCTGCGTCAGCCCTGGCGCTGCTTGTGGCGCGGGTTGTCGCAGATGACCATGACCCGGCCGTGACGGCGGATCACCCTGCACTTGTCGCAGATCTTCTTGACGCTCGGCTTGACCTTCATGGGGTGAGGTTCTCCGGGTCAGTGCCATCACCCCGGCGCGAGCCGGGATGCGGGCAAGATCTACTTGTACCGGTAGACGATCCGGCCACGCGTCAGGTCGTACGGAGACAGCTCCACCACGACCCGGTCGTCAGGGAGGATGCGGATGTAGTGCATGCGCATCTTGCCGCTGATGTGTGCCAGGACCTGGTGGCCGTTCTGGAGCTCGACCTTGAACATGGCGTTCGGCAGAGACTCGACGACAGTGCCCTCGATCTCGATGGCACCTTGCTTCTTGGCCACGCTTCGCCCTTCGAATCGACTACCTTGATCGACTCCCCCGCGTTTCCCTGATGGGCGCATGCGGACATGCGGGTGCACGAGAGCCGACGAGTCAGTCTACGTCAGCGCACCCGGAAAAACGAATCGAAGAATTCTGCCCCATACCGCTGATCCTTATGCGAGCGGATCGGGGGCGGCCGTGACGCCGTACTCCGCCAGCTTGGCCCTGCCGCCGTCCGGGGCGGTGAGGACCAGCGGGCCCTGTTCGGTGAGGGCCACCGAGTGCTCCCAGTGCGAGGACCAGGTGCCGTCCGTGGTGATGACGGTCCAGTCGTCCTCGAGGACCTTCGTGCGGGGTGTGCCGAGGGACACCATGGGCTCGATGGCCAGGCAGAAACCGGGGACCAGCTTGGGGCCCTTGCCGCGGCGCCGCTCGACGTAGTTCAGCAGGTGCGGATCCATGTGCATCTCGGTGCCGATGCCGTGGCCGCCGTAGTCCTCGACGATGCCGTACTTGCCGCCGCCGGGCTTCGGCTGCCGGCGGATGTAGGTCTCGATCGCGCGGGAGATGTCGACCAGCCGGTTGCCCGGCTTCATCGCGGCGATCCCCGCCCACATCGACTCCTCGGTCACGCGGGACAGCTCGACCAGCTCCGGAGCGTGCCCCGAGCCGACGAAGGCGGTGTAGGCCGCGTCACCGTGCCAGCCGTCCACGATCGCGCCGCAGTCGATGGAGATGATGTCGCCGTCGCCCAGCACGACGTTCTCGGAGGGGATGCCGTGCACCACCACGTCGTTGACCGACGTGCAGATGGTCGCGGGGAAGCCGCCGTACCCGAGGAAGTTCGACTTCGCGCCGTGCTCGTCCAGCACCTTGCGCGCCACGTCGTCCAGGTCCTTGGTGGTCGCGCCGGGCACCGCCGCCTCGCGGGTGGCCGCGTGGATCGCGGCGACGACCAGGCCCGCCGCCCGCATCTTCGCGATCTGCTCGGGGGTCTTGATCTGCACCATGGGGGCCTGCGCTCTCCGTCACTCGTCACCGACTGGGGTTACCTGCACAACACTACGGCCGCGGCGCCCAGGGCGGGCACCGCGGCCGGAAGGACCGGGGGTCTTACTCGCTGCCGGCCTTCTCGCGCTTGAGTGCCTCCAGCGCCCGCTTGGTGATCTCGTCCACCGGACCCAGCGAGGAGATCGTCACGACGAGCCCCTGCGCCTTGTAGTAGTCGATGATCGGCTCGGTCTGCGTGTGGTAGACCTCGAGCCGCTTGCGGACGGTGTCCTCGGAGTCGTCGTCGCGCTGGTACAGCTCGCCGCCGCAGACGTCGCAGACGCCCTCGGTCTCGGGCGCGCTGTACGTCACGTGGAAGACGTGCGAGGAGTCGTTGCGGCAGATGCGCCGGCCGGCGATCCGCTTGACGACCTCCTCCTCCGGGACCTCCAGGTCCAGGACGGCGTCCAGCTTGATGCCCTCGCTCTGCAGCAGCTCGTCCAGCGCCTCGGCCTGGGAGACGTTGCGCGGGAAGCCGTCGAGCAGGAAGCCGTTCTCGGCGTCCGGCTGCTCCATGCGGTCCTTGGCCATGGCGATGGTGACCTCGTCCGGAACGAGGTTGCCCGCGTCCATGTAGGACTTGGCCAGCTTGCCCAGCTCCGTCTGCCGAGAGATGTTGGCGCGGAACAGGTCGCCCGTGGAGATGTGCGGTACGCCCAGCTTCTCGGCGAGACGGACGGCTTGCGTTCCCTTACCGGCACCCGGCGGCCCGACGAGGACGATACGCATCAGCGGAGGAACCCTTCGTAATTGCGCTGCTGGAGCTGGCTCTCGATCTGCTTCACCGTCTCGAGACCCACACCCACGATGATCAGGATGCTCGTCCCGCCGAAGGGGAAGTTCTGACTTGCTCCGAAGCCCACCAACGCCACCGTCGGTACGAGAGCGATCAGACCCAGATACAGCGAGCCGGGCCAGGTGATCCGGTTGAGCACGTAACTCAGGTACTCAGCGGTCGGCCGGCCAGCCCGGATACCCGGAATGAAGCCACCATACTTCTTCATGTTGTCGGCGACTTCCTCGGGGTTGAACGAGATCGCCACGTAGAAGAACGCGAAGAACACGATGAGAAGGAAGTACATCGTGATGTAGATCGGGTGGTCGCCCTTGGTCAGGTTGGCCGTGATCCATCGCTTCCAGCCCGAGTCCCCGCCCGCGAACTGCGCGATCAGCGCCGGGATGTAGAGCAGCGACGAGGCGAAGATGACCGGGATCACACCGGCCTGGTTCACCTTCAGCGGGATGTACGTCGACGTACCCCCGTAGGACCGGCGGCCGATCATCCGCTTCGCGTACTGCACCGGGATGCGGCGCTGGGCCTGCTCCACGAAGACCACGAGCGCGACCATGACCAGGCCGACGAGGATGACGGTGCCGAACTCGATCCAGCCGCCGGCCAGCGTGCCCTGCTTCTTGATGGCCCACAGCGCGGACGGGAAGGTCGCGGCGATCGAGATGAACATCAGGATCGACATGCCGTTGCCGATGCCGCGGTCGGTGATCAGCTCACCGAGCCACATCACCAGCGCCGTACCGGCGGTCATGCAGATCACCATGGTGATCGTGGTGAAGATCGCCTGGTCCGGGACGATGTTCCCGGCGACCGTGCACCCGCTGAACAGCGCGCCGCTGCGGGCTGTGGCCACCAGGCCGGTGCCCTGCAGGATGGCGAGCGCCACGGTGAGGTAGCGGGTGTACTGCGTGATCTTCGCGGTGCCGGCCTGCCCCTCCTTCTTGAGGGCCTCCAGCCGCGGGATCACCACGGTCAGAAGCTGAAGGATGATGCTCGCCGTGATGTACGGCATGATGCCGAGGGCGAAGATCGTGATCTGGAGCAGCGCTCCACCACTGAACATGTTGACCAGACCGAACAGGCCCTGGTTGCCGGAGGCCTCGGTCACGCAGGTCTGGACGGCCTTGTAGTTGACGCCGGGGATCGGGATGTGGGTACCGACCCGGTAGACCACGATGATGCCCAGCGTGAAGAGCAGCTTCTTGCGCAGGTCGGGCGTCCTGAACGCCCGGGCGAACGCGGTGAGCACGGTGCCTCCTGCGACCCCCGCGCAACTGCGTCAAGGGTGACGGTCTAGAGGTTCGACGAATAAGTGGAAGGGAACAGCGCTGGCCACCTTACCGGCGACACCGCCCCCCTAGGAACGACCAACCGGGGATACCCCACTGTGGGGTATCCCCGGTCGGGATCGTCTACGTCATCGAGTGACCCTGAGGGACCCTTGAGGGCCTCAGACCAGCTCGGTGACCGTACCGCCGGCGGCGGTGATCTTCTCCTTGGCGGAGCCGGAGACGGCGTCGACCGTCACCTGCAGCGCCACGGAGATCTCGCCCTGGCCCAGGACCTTGACGAGGCTGTTCTTGCGAACGGCACCCTTGGCCACCAGACCCTCGACGGTGACCTCGCCACCCTCGGGGTAGAGCGCGGCCAGCTTGTCGAGGTTCACGACCTGGAACTCGGTCTTGAACGGGTTCTTGAAGCCCTTCAGCTTCGGAAGACGCATGTGGAGGGGCATCTGGCCACCCTCGAAGCGCTCCGGAACCTGGTAACGGGCCTTCGTGCCCTTGGTACCACGACCGGCCGTCTTACCCTTCGACGCCTCACCACGACCGACACGGGTCTTGGCGGTCTTGGCGCCGGGGGCCGGACGGAGGTTGTGGATCTTGAGCGGGTTCTGCTCCGCCATGATCAGTCGACCTCCTCGACCGTCACGAGGTGGCGGACGGTGTGCACCATGCCGCGGAACTCGGGGCGGTCCTCCTTGACGACCTGCGTGTTGATCCCCTTGAGACCAAGGGAACGCAGGGTGTCACGGTGGTTCTGCTTGCTGCCGATGTAGGACTTGACCTGCGTGATCTTGAGCTGCGCCATTACGCACCAGCCCCGGCACGCGCACGCAGCAGAGCCGCGGGGGCGACGTCCTCGAGCGGCAGACCGCGGCGGGCCGCGACCTCCTCGGGACGCTGCAGGCCCTTGAGGGCCGCCACGGTCGCGTGCACGATGTTGATCGCGTTGTCGGAGCCCAGGGACTTCGACAGGATGTCGTGGATACCGGCGCACTCGAGCACGGCACGCACCGGACCACCGGCGATAACACCGGTACCCGGGGACGCGGGCTTGAGCAGCACGACGCCGGCAGCCTTCTCACCCTGGATGGGGTGCGGGATGGTGCCCTGGATACGGGGGACCTTGAAGAAGTGCTTCTTGGCCTCCTCAACACCCTTGGCGATGGCGGCCGGCACCTCCTTGGCCTTGCCGTAACCGACACCCACGGTGCCGTCACCGTCGCCCACCACGACCAGCGCGGTGAAGCTGAAGCGACGACCACCCTTCACAACCTTGGCGACACGGTTGATCGCGACAACGCGCTCAACGTAAGCGGTCTTCTCGGCGGCGGCTGCGCCGCCGTCACGGCCCTTCCGGTCCCGCCGCTCGCCGCCACCGGCACCGCCACCGCGGCGCTGGGGTCCAGCCATTGGAATTACCTCTCTCTGTTTCCGCTAGCTACGGAACCGGCTCAGAACTTCAGGCCGGCTTCGCGGGCGGCGTCCGCCAGGGCGGCGATGCGCCCGGCGTACTGGTTGCCACCACGGTCGAACACGACAGCCTCGACACCGGCGGCCTTGGCACGCTCGGCGACCAGGGCGCCGACCTGCTTGGCCTGCGCGGACTTGTCGCCCTCGCCGCTCCGGACCGACGCGTCCAGCGTGGACGCGGAGGCCAGGGTGTGGCCCTTGAGGTCGTCGATCACCTGCGCCACGATGTGACGGTTGGAGCGGGTCACGACCAGACGCGGACGCTCCGCCGTACCGGAGATGTTCTTGCGAATCCGGATGTGGCGGCGCTTGATCGCGGCGCGCTTGTAGGCGTCGCCCTTGAGGATCTTCTGTCCGTATGCCATGGCTTACTTACCCGCCTTTCCGACCTTGCGGCGGATGACTTCGCCCTCGTACTTGACACCCTTGGCCTTGTACGGGTCGGGCTTGCGCAGCTTGCGGATGTTGGCCGCAACCTCGCCGACCTTCTGCTTGTCGATGCCCTCGACCTGGAAGCGGGTCGGGCTCTCCACCTTGAAGGTGATGCCCTCGGGCGCCTCGACGACGATCGGGTGGCTGTAGCCGAGCGCGAACTCGAGGTTCGAGCCCTTGGCCGTCACGCGGTAACCGACACCGCTGATCTCGAGCTTCTTCACGTAACCCTGGGTCACGCCGGTGATCATGTTCGCCACCAGCGTGCGGGACAGGCCGTGCAGGGCCTTGTTCTGACGCTCGTCGTTGGGACGGGTCACCGCGAGGGTGCCGTCCTCATCCCTGACGATGTCGATCGGCGCGACGACGGTGTGGGTCAGCGAGCCCTTGGGACCCTTGACCGCGACCGTACGGCCGTCGATGGTGACGTCCACGCCGGCGGGAACCGTGATGGGGAGCTTGCCAATACGCGACATAGCTGTTTCCTCCGTTCCCTTCCGTTACCAGACGTAGGCGAGGACTTCCCCACCCACGCCCTTCTTGCCGGCCTGCTTGTCGGTGAGGAGACCGTGCGACGTGGAGATGATCGCCACGCCCAGGCCGCCGAGCACCTTCGGCAGGTTGGTGGACTTCGCGTAAACCCGGAGACCGGGCTTGGAGATGCGCTTGATCCCCGCGATGGAGCGCTCACGGTTGGGGCCGAACTTCAGCTCCAGGACGAGGTTCTTGCCGACCTCGGCGTCCTCGACCTTCCAGCCCGTGATGAAGCCCTCCTGCTGGAGGATCTCTGCGATGTGAGACTTGATCTTCGAGGACGGCATCGTCACGGAGTCGTGGTATGCCGAGTTCGCGTTCCGCAGACGCGTAAGCATGTCTGCGATCGGATCAGTCATGGTCATGAATTGGCCTTCGGCCTCTCTCGCCGGGGTTTCCTGGTGCGCCATCCCTCTCCCCGATCCGGGACGGGACGGGTGCGGCGCGGTGGACCTACGGCGTAGTAAGTCGTACGGGCGCGACAGACGCCCGACCCCGCAAGCCTACGGCATGTGGGGGCGGGCCCCTGTCGGCCCAGATGCTTACCGAGAGCTTCAGGAATCCCTGTTGAGGGGATTACCAGGAGCTCTTGGTCACGCCCGGCAGCTCGCCACGGTGAGCCATCTCACGAAGGCACACGCGGCAGAGGCCGAACTTGCGGTACACGGAGTGCGGACGGCCGCAGCGCTGGCAGCGCGTGTAGCCACGCACACCGAACTTGGGCTTGCGAGCAGCCTTAGCGATAAGAGCCTTCTTCGCCATCTCGCTCACGCCTCCTTGAACGGGAAGCCGAGGTGACGAAGGAGCGCGCGGCCCTCAGCGTCGTTGGTCGCCGTGGTGACCACGGTGATGTCCATACCCCGGACGCGGTCGATCTTGTCCTGGTCGATCTCGTGGAACATGACCTGCTCCGTGAGACCGAAGGTGTAGTTGCCACGGCCGTCGAACTGCTTGGGGGACAGGCCGCGGAAGTCGCGGATGCGCGGGAGCGCGAGCGACAGGGTGCGGTCCAGGAACTCCCACATGCGGTCGCCACGGAGCGTGACGTGGGCACCGATCGGCTGACCCTCGCGCAGCTTGAACTGCGCGATGGACTTGCGGGCCTTGGTGACGGCCGGCTTCTGACCGGTGATCGTGGTGAGGTCGCGGATGGCGCCCTCGATCAGCTTGGAGTCGCGGGCGGCGTCGCCCACACCCATGTTGACCACGATCTTGACGAGGCCGGGGATCTGCATGACGTTCTCGTACTTGAACTCGTCACGCAGCTTGCCCGCGATCTCCTCGCGGTACTTCGTCTTCAGACGCGGAGTGGTGGTGGTAGCCATCAGATGTCCTCACCCGTCCGCTTGGCAACGCGGATCTTGTTGCCTTCGTCGTCGAAGCGGTAGCCGACACGCGTGACGACCTTGTTGCCATCCTTCTCAACGACCAGCTGGACGTTGGAGACGTGGATGGGCGCCTCGGTCGTGACGATGCCGCCCGCCTGCGAACCGCTGGCGGTGGGGCCGGCCTTGGTGTGCTTCTTGACCCGGTTGACACCCTCGACCAGGACGCGCTCGTCGCGCGGGTAAGCGGCAATGACCTTGCCCTGCTTGCCCTTGTCCTTACCGGTGATGACCTGGACCAGGTCGCCCTTCTTGATCTTCATGCTTACAGCACCTCCGGCGCGAGCGAGATGATCTTCATGAACTTCTTCTCGCGCAGTTCACGGCCGACGGGGCCGAAGATACGGGTGCCGCGAGGGTCGCCGTCGTTCTTGAGAATGACAGCGGCGTTCTCGTCGAAGCGGATGTACGAGCCGTCCGGACGGCGGCGCTCCTTGACGGTGCGAACGATGACCGCCTTGATGACGTCACCCTTCTTCACGTTGCCGCCGGGGATCGCGTCCTTGACGGTGGCGACGATGACGTCACCGATGCCCGCGTAGCGGCGACCGGAGCCACCGAGCACACGGATGCAAAGGATTTCCTTCGCACCAGTGTTGTCGGCGACACGCAGCCGCGACTCCTGCTGGATCACGTCTATCTCCTGTTTGTCTGCCGGTTCCCTCCGGGTCGGGTCGAACCCAAAGAGCCTGGCGGAACTCTCCTGCGGGTGAACTCCCGCAGGAATTACATGGCCGCCCGGCGGGCCGCGTGAGTCCCCCGCGCGCTGAGCGCCGGTGATTCACCCGGCCCGGCCGGTTTCCCGGCGAGGGGGTCCGTGAGTCGCCCCACGGAGCCCCTCGCCAGGACGGCGAATCTGTCTGCGGGGCGAGGCCCCGCAGGGATTACTTGGCCTTCTCGAGGATCTCGACGATGCGCCAGCGCTTCGTCGAGGACAGCGGCCGGGTCTCCGCGAGGAGGACACGGTCGCCGACGCCGGCGGCGTTCTGCTCGTCGTGGGCCTTGAGCTTGTTCGTACGGCGGATGACCTTGCCGTACAGCGCGTGCTTCACGCGGTCCTCGACGGCGACGACGACGGTCTTGTCCATCTTGTCGCTGACGACGAGACCCTCACGGGTCTTGCGGAAGCCGCGGGCCTCTGCGTTCTCAGTCACGTTCTTCTCGCTCATGCGTTCTCCACCGTCTCGATGCCCAGCTCACGCTCGCGCATCAGGGTGTAGATCCGCGCGATGTCCTTGCGGACCGCCTTCAGACGGCCGTGGTTCTCGAGCTGGCCCGTCGCCGCCTGGAAGCGGAGATTGAACAGCTCTTCCTTGGCCTCGCGGAGCTTCGCAAGAAGCTCCTCGTTGCCCAGCTCGCGCAGCTCGGACGCCTTGGTACCGGCCGACATCACGCTTCACCTGCCTCGCGCTTGACGATCCGGCACTTCATCGGCAGCTTGTGGGCCGCACGAGTGAGGGCCTCACGCGCAATCTTCTCGTTGGGGTACGACAGCTCGAACATGACGCGTCCGGGCTTGACGTTGGCGATCCACCACTCCGGGGAACCCTTACCGGAACCCATGCGGGTCTCGGCAGGCTTCTTGGTGAGGGGACGGTCCGGGTAGATGTTGATCCAGACCTTGCCGCCACGCTTGATGTGGCGGGTCATGGCGATACGAGCCGCTTCGATCTGACGGTTCGTCACATACGCCGGGGTCAGCGCCTGGATGCCGTACTCGCCGAACGCGACCTGCGTGCCACCCTTGGCCATACCACTGCGCTTCGGGTGGTGCTGCTTGCGGTGCTTGACCCTACGGGGGATCAGCATGACGGTCAGGCCTCCGTTCCGGTGCTCTCAGCCGGAGCGGCGGCAGCGGGAGCCTCGGCCTTGGGGGCCTCGGCGCCGGCAGCCTGCTGCGGCTTGCGACCGCGCCCGCCACGCTCGCCACCACGGCCACCACGGGCCGGGCGGTCGGCGCCGCCACGGGCCGGGCGGTTACCCGCACGGGCCGCAGCGTTCTCGGCGCGGACCTCGGCGATGTTCTTGACGTCGCCCTTGTAGATCCAGACCTTCACGCCGATGCGGCCGAAGGTCGTCTTGGCCTCGAAGAAGCCGTAGTCCACGTTCGCGCGGAGCGTGTGCAGGGGCACACGGCCCTCGCGGTAGAACTCCGAGCGGGACATCTCGGCGCCACCGAGGCGGCCACCGCACTGGATCTTGATGCCCTTGGCGCCCGCCTTCATCGCCGACTGCATGCTCTTGCGCATGGCACGGCGGAAGGAGACGCGGGAGGAGAGCTGCTCGGCGACGGCCTGGGCCACGAGCTGGGCATCCGTCTCGGGGTTCTTGACCTCGAGGATGTTCAGCTGGACCTGCTTGCCCGTCAGCTTCTCCAGCTGACCGCGGATCTTGTCGGCCTCCGCACCACGGCGGCCGATGACGATGCCCGGACGCGCGGTGTGGATGTCGACGCGGACGCGGTCACGGGTGCGCTCGATCTCCACCTTGGAGATGCCCGCGCGCTCCATGCCCTGCGTCAGCATGCGACGGATGGCCACGTCTTCCTTGACGTAGTCCTTGTACAGCTTGTCGGCGTACCAACGCGACTTGAAGTCGGTCGTGACACCGAGCCGGAACCCGTGCGGGTTTACCTTCTGGCCCATTACCGGGTTCCTTCCTTGCTGCTGACGACCACAGTGATGTGGCTGGTCCGCTTGCGGATCCGGTAGGCACGGCCCTGGGCGCGCGGCCGGAACCGCTTCAGGGTCGGGCCCTCGTCGACGTAGGCCTCGGAAATGAAGAGGCTGTCGGCGTCGGTGTGGTCGTAGTTGTGCGCGGCGTTGGCGATGGCGCTGTCGAGCACCTTGCCGACCGGCACGGAGGCTGCCTGCGGAGCGAATCGCAGAACAGCCTGAGCCTCCGTGGCATCCATGCCACGGATAAGGTCCACCACGCGGCGGGCCTTCATGGGCGTAACGCGGATGTACCGCGCCTGGGCCCTGGCTTCCATGGTTGTCCCTCTCAGTTACTTACGTGTCTGAATGCGATCCGCTACTAGCGGCGCTTCGACTTCCGGTCGTCCTTGACGTGGCCGCGGAAGGTGCGGGTCGGCGAGAACTCGCCGAGCTTGTGGCCGACCATCGACTCGGTGACGAACACCGGGATGTGGGTCTTGCCGTTGTGCACCGCGATCGTGTGGCCCAGCATCGCCGGGACGATCATCGAGCGACGGGACCAGGTCTTGATGACGTTCTTGGTGCCGGCTTCGTTCTGGACGTCCACCTTCTTGATCAGGTGGTCGTCGACGAAGGGCCCCTTCTTCAAGCTACGAGGCATCTCAACCCGTCCTTAGCGCTTCTTGTTCGTCTTGCGGCGGCGGACGATGTACTTGTTCGACGCCTTCTTGGGCGAACGAGTACGGCCTTCCTTCTTGCCCCACGGGGACACAGGGTGGCGACCACCGGAGGTCCGGCCCTCACCACCACCGTGCGGGTGGTCGACCGGGTTCATGACCACACCACGGACGGTCGGGCGAACGCCCAGCCACCGCTTACGGCCGGCCTTACCCCAGTTGATGTTGCTCTGCTCGGCGTTGCCGACCTCACCGACGGTGGCGCGGCAGCGCACGTCGACGAGACGGATCTCGCCGGACGGCATGCGGAGGTGGGCCATGGAGCCCTCCTTCGCAAGGAGCTGCACGGACGCACCGGCGGAGCGGGCGAACTTGGCGCCGCCACCGGGACGGAGCTCGATCGCGTGGATCGTGGTACCGACCGGGATGTTGCGCAGCGCCAGGTTGTTGCCCGGCTTGATGTCGGCGCCCGGACCGTTCTCGACGCGGTCGCCCTGCTGCAGGTTGCGCGGGGCGAGGATGTAGCGCTTCTCGCCGTCCGCGTAGTGCAGCAGCGCGATGCGCGCGGTGCGGTTGGGGTCGTACTCGATGTGCGCGACCTTCGCCGGCACGCCGTCCTTGTCGTGACGACGGAAGTCGATCACTCGGTAGGCGCGCTTGTGTCCGCCACCCTGGTGGCGAACGGTCACACGACCGGCGTTGTTACGGCCGCCCTTGCTGTGCAGGGGGCGGACCAGCGACTTCTCCGGCGTGGACCGCGTGACCTCGACGAAGTCGGCGACGCTGGCGCCACGACGGCCCGGCGTAGTCGGCTTGTACTTGCGGATTCCCATTTCTCAGTCCTCGTCCGATATCGGACGATCCAGACCGCCGTCAGGCGGTCGGACCGCCGAAGATGTCGATACGGTCGCCCTCGGCGAGGGTCACGATCGCGCGCTTGCTGCCGGCACGCTGACCGAAACCGGTCTTCGTGCGCTTGCGCTTGCCCTGGCGGTTGATCGTGTTGACCCCGGTGACCTTGACGTCGAAGACCGCCTGGACGGCCTGCTTGATCTGGGTCTTGTTGGCGTTGGGGGCGACGATGAACGTGTACTTGCCCTCGTCGAGGAGCGCGTAGCTCTTCTCCGACACGACCGGCTTGAGCAGCACGTCACGGGGGTCCGTGAAGGACTTGCTCAGCGGGGTCTCGACGGTGTTCTTGCCCTCGGTGGCGTGACGCTTCGCCTTGGCGACGCGCGCGGCCTTGGCGGCCTTGGCGGCCTTCGAGGCGATGCTCGGGTGGCGCGTAGCCATCAGGCTTCGCTCCCTTCGGTGTCATTGGCCTTCGGGCCGGACACGAAGGACTCGAAAGCGGCCTGGGTGAAGACCACGTCGTCCGAGACGAGAACGTCGTACGTGTTCAGCTGGCCCGGCTCCAGGATGTGGACCTGGGGCAGGTTGCGCGCGGAAAGCAGCGCGGCCTCGTCGGAGCGCTCGATGACCAGGAGCACGTTCTTGCGCTCGCTGACCTTGCCGAGGAAGCTCTTCGCGGCCTTGGTGGAGGGGGTGTCGCCCTCGACCACGCCGGTGATGACGTGGATACGAGCGTTGCGGGCCCGGTCGGTGAGGGCGTGGCGCAGGGCCGCGGCCTTCATCTTCTTGGGGGTCCGCTGCGAGTAGTCACGCGGCGTGGGGCCGTGGACGACGCCACCGCCGGCGAACTGCGGCGCACGGGTCGAACCCTGGCGCGCGCGGCCGGTGCCCTTCTGGCGGTACGGCTTGCGGCCACCACCGCGGACCTCGCCACGACGCTTGACCTTGTGCGTGCCCTGACGGGCGGCGGCAAGCTGCGCGACGACGACCTGGTGAAGCAGCGGAACGCTGATCTTCTCGACGTCGAAGATCTCGGCCGGGAGCTCTACGGTCCCGGCGTTGTCGCCGGAGGGCGACAGAATGTCAATGGTGCTCATAGTCCTCAGGCCCCCTTGGCCGCGGTGCGGACCAGGACGAGGCCGCCGTTCGGACCAGGAACCGCGCCCTTGATGAGGAGCAGGCCCTTCTCCGCGTCAACGGCGTGAACGGTCAGGTTCTGGGTGGTGACCCGCTCGTTGCCCATGCGACCCGCCATGCGCATGCCCTTGAAGACACGACCGGGGGTGGCACAGCCACCGATGGAACCGGGCATGCGGTGCACACGGTGGGCACCGTGGGACGCCTTGCCACCCTTGAAGTTGTGGCGCTTCATGACACCCGCGAAGCCCTTGCCCTTGCTCTTCGCGGTGACGTCGACCTTGACGCCCGACTCGAAGACCTCGGCAGTGATCTCCTGACCCAGCGTGTAGTCGCTGGCGTCGGAGGTGCGGAGCTCCACCAGGTGGCGGCGCGGGGTGACGTCGGCCTTGGCGAAGTGGCCCTTGAGGGGCTTGTTCACCTTGCGCGGGTCGATCTCGCCGAAGGCGATCTGGACCGACTCGTAGCCGTCGACGTCGTTCGTACGGACCTGGGTGACGACGTTGGGGCCGGCCTTGACGACGGTGACCGGAACAACACGGTTGTTCTCGTCCCACACCTGCGTCATGCCGAGCTTCTCGCCCAGGATGCCCTTGATCTGCTTAGCCATTCTCAGATCACCGACCCTTAGAGCTTGATCTCGATGTCGACACCGGCCGGGAGGTCGAGTCGCATCAGGGAGTCAACGGTCTTGGGCGTCGGGTCGAGGATGTCGATCAGGCGCTTGTGCGTGCGCATCTCGAAGTGCTCGCGCGAGTCCTTGTACTTGTGCGGCGACTTGATGACGCAGTACACGTTCTTCTCAGTGGGCAGCGGCACCGGGCCCGCGACCGACGCACCAGTGCGGGTCACCGTCTCGACGATCTTCTTCGCCGAGGAGTCGATGACCTCGTGGTCGTAGGCCTTGAGCCGGATGCGGATCTTCTGTCCCGCCATGGCTACTCAGTAGTCCTGTCTTCTCTCACGCTCTGGAACCCGGCAGTTTCACACTGCCTTCTCTCCGACCCACGCGGTCGGGCGTGTCGCACTTCCGCTGACGCAGATGCCCATCACTGGAACATCCCTCCAGGGAATGCACACGGCCCTGCCGGAACCGCGGGACGGGGGCGGAAGGCCCACCGGGCGCCTGGTCGGTGCTGCGCCCACGCTTCCCGGAAGATTCCCGTACGTCCAACCCCAGGGGGTTGACGAGTACTGTGGGACTCGCTTCCGGTCCTCCCGGCGGGAGGCGCGCAGCATCAACACTCGACCGAGCAACTCCGACAGTCTGCCATATGGCCCACCCCCCTGGCCAATCGAGCCGAGTAGATTACCCCGGGAGTGACGCAGGTCAAACCAGACGGGCGGCCGGGGTGGTAACTCCGACGCGCAGCGTGCCGTCGGCGGCGGCCGCCAAGTGGGCCACGCTCCCGTCGTCGGGGTTGCGAGCAAGAATGCTGGAGGCTCCCGTCGGGGCGGGAACATGCCTGACTGCCCATCCGCTGCTGTCGAAGTGCGCCCGCGCCCGGTCCAGCGCCTGGACAGCAGTCTCGTCCGAGATCGGCTGCGTCGCCCACGCGTGGTGCGCGAACACGTCCCCGTTCTCCTGGTACGTGGCCAGCCCCTCCCCCTGCCGGGCGCCCCCGGCCGGAACGCGCAGCGCGTCATAGACACGACTGGAGTGCTCGCGGGCACGACTCTCCGCCTGCTGGTCCGAGACCGTCCGCCGGAGCGATGCGGGGTCGGTGGCCGTCGGCTCCTCCGCGTCGAAGCAGGGGGAGGTGACGCTGATCGCCGCCAATCCCTCCTGCTTGGCCTTGTCCAGGACACCGGTCAAGGCCGTCATCCAGAAGTCGTCGGGCACCGTACGCATGCTGACGGAAGGAAACGGGTCGGACCAGTCACCGTCGGAGCCCTGGAACTTGTAGCCGCGCTTGACCCACGCGTCCCTGGCCTGCCGCACCAGCTTCTTGGCGTCCTGGCCAGAGACTCCCGTCAACTGGTAAGTGAGGCTGACCTGCAGACGTTCACCCGCGCTGTGGTCATCAGCCAAGCAGTCACCCAGCGGGGTCGGACCGGCAGGCTTGAGAGTGGGCTTGGGAGACATACCAGCAACCGCCTCCTGCACAACCTGTTCCGCCCGCTTGGTTGCCTTCTGCTCATCCATCATGACCTGCTTTGTGGGTGTGCCATCGGTCGTACCTGCAGTCTTCCCCGAGCCGCATCCCGTCACCAGCAGGGCCAACAGGGCCACGAGCGGCACGCAGCATCGCAGCTTCACGGAGTTCCTCCGGTCGCGATCTTCGCCATGGCTTTCAACGAATTCCCCTCCCAGTACTGCGAGTGCGCAGGCATCAGGCCGTCCGATCCGGGCAGCTTCCCGTCCGCGACCGCGAACGTCCGCCCACCGAATTCGTCGGACGTGGGATCGTACCCGTACATGATCGAGTGGTCGTCGAAGAGACGTGCGTACGCCTTGGGGTTTAGCGGCGCCAACGCTCCGGCCGGCGGCGGCGCGAGATTCACCAGGTCGTTTTTCGCTGTCGCCGCGTACACACGGTCAACCGGAAGGTTGAGATCCTGAGCGTGATTCACCCCGACACCTGGGCTACCCACCAGGATGGCATTGTCAACTGGTAGACGCGGATAGTCGCGCATCGTCTCACCGGCCACGAGCGTGCCATAGCTGTGACCGAGGACCGTCGAGTTCACGTCGCCGTCATGGGTGGTGTCGATACCAGTCAGGAAATCACTCAACGACCCACGGGCGTCGTCGGCGTATTTCGGGTCGGTTGCATCGCCCAACAACTCCTGCGGCGCGTCGTATCCCAGCCACATGATCGATGCGGTCCTATGCCCGGGATCGACGACGGTGGCCTGGCCCTGGAGCACATCGGCTCGACGGATGTCGCCACCGATGCTGCTCAATTTCGTACCGGTCCCTGGCACATAGGTCACCACGTTATCCGCTTTGTCCGGATTACCGATAGAGATGATGACGCGCCCATTGTTCTTGTCATCGAAACCCAACAGGTACGGACGGCCCTCGTCCCTCGGGTAGCTGTCGAAGCGCGTCTGGATGGCTTCCATGCCCCCCAGCGGTGCCCGCGCATCCGCGCGTGCCTCTTGCCAGTCCAGCCACTCCTGGCTCTCGACCTGGACGCCCTTCATCACGGTCCCTGTCATCGGATTGATGTAGTCCGTGTACTTCTCCGGCTCCGGGTGCTTCTTGAGCCACGCCTCGTAGCCCAGCGCCGCCTTGCCGTGAGCTTCGGAGAGGACCGTGCGGTTGGCCTCGTCACGGATGTCGGCAGGAAGGCCGTCCATGGCACCGACCGCGCCGGGGTGGACGGACAAGTAGTCCGCTCGCTGCTCGTCCGTCAGGCTCTTCCACCATGCGGCGTTGTCTTTCGGTCTGCCATCCGTCGGTGGGTGAGGAAGCGACTCCAGGTAGTCGGCCGCGCCCTTGAGGACACCACCGGTGTCCCGCTCCACGTCCGTCCAGTCGCTCGACGAGACCGTCAGGTCGTCATCGGCCTTGAGAGCCCGCAGCTTGGGAGCCCACTTGTCGTCCGCGTCCGCGGCTTCCTGGAGAGCAGCCGTTATGCGGTCTGCGATGTCCTGGGCAAGCCGATAGTTGGGGTTGGGGTCGAAATTGCCGGCCTGCCGGTTGATGGCGGCCACCGTCGGGTCCATGGTCCCGGAAGCTGCCCCGCCGTCCGGAAGCTTGCCGTCGTTCTTCTCGCCCCCGGCCGGGTAGGTGACTGTACCGGCGGAGTCCACCGTGAACTTCGCGGCCTGCGCGTCCTCCAGTGCGGCCACCAGTTTCCTCTTGGCCGCTTCGATGTCGTAGGCGAAGCCTTCCAAGGCTGTGGCGACCAAGCCACATTCGACCTGCACATAGTGGAAGTTCTCGGACAGGGCTTGAAGCTGCTGGACTGCCGCTGTGGCGGCCTCCCCCTTGAGCGCCTGTTTCATAGCTCGAATGATCTGGTTGTCGACGCGCTCCTTCGCGGAGGCGGCGCCCTCGCCGGTGGCACGGTAACCGTCCGCCGCATCGGAGTATTCGGACGGCTTGATGGCCTTCAGTGTCGCCAGGTCCATGACCGCCGATCACTTCCCGTGCTTGCCGGTGGCCGGCGTGTCAGCGTAGGCCGTCCTCATCGCACCGATCTCGGCCTTGATGGCCTCTTCGGTCCTCAGCTCGTTCTTGCCGGCGCTCTCCAGCACAGTCGCCAACTTCGCGCAGCGGTCGCTCACCTTGGTCACGTACTTCTTCCAGGACGCGAAGACATCACTCTGAGCTGCGGCGGTCTGACAACCGGCCTGCTTGGCGAGGCCCTCCTGGCCGTCTTCAAGACGCCCGCGGGCCTTGTCCATGCCGTCACGCAAGGCAGCAACGTCATTCCCGGCCTTCGCCCAAGCGGGACGGTCGGAGACAAGCGTGCCCGACCCGCCGGCATCGGACGGGACGCCGTTGAGTTGCATCTGCGCGGATTGCCGCCCGACAGAAACCGCCTTGGCCTGCTCCCACTCACTCCACGCCATTTCGCGTCCTCCCCCTGGTCGAGCCGTGCTTCGACGTACGCTAGCGCGTCTTGCGCATCCCTTGATCCGCCCATGCTCAGAACGGGCCACGGGCAGAACAGCGAAGAGGCCCGCACGACCGAAGTCGTGCGGGCCTCCCCGGGTCAGTCAGTGACCCTCAAGCAAGGGGTACTTACTTGACGATCTTGGTGACCTGGCCGGCGCCCACCGTGCGGCCACCCTCGCGGATGGCGAACTTCAGGCCCTCTTCCATGGCGACGGGCTGGATGAGCGAAACGGTCATCTCAGTGTTGTCGCCCGGCATGACCATCTCGGTGCCCTCGGGGAGGGTCACGACGCCGGTCACGTCCGTGGTACGGAAGTAGAACTGCGGGCGGTAGTTGTTGAAGAACGGCGTGTGGCGGCCACCCTCGTCCTTGGACAGGATGTAGGCCTGGGCCTCGAACTCGGTGTGCGGGGTGACCGAACCGGGCTTGATGATGACCTGGCCGCGCTCGACGTCCTCGCGCTTGATGCCGCGGAGCAGCAGACCGACGTTCTCACCGGCCTGGCCCTCGTCGAGCAGCTTGCGGAACATCTCGATGCCGGTGACCGTGGTGGTGGTCTTCTCCGGCTTGATGCCCACGATGTCGACGGTCTCGTTGACCTTGAGGACACCACGCTCGATACGACCGGTGACGACGGTGCCACGACCGGTGATCGTAAAGACGTCCTCGATCGGCATCAGGAACGGCTTGTCGACGTCACGCTCGGGCTGCGGGATGTTCTCGTCCACGGCCTTCATGAGCTCGAGGACGGTGTTGCCCCACTCCTTGTCGCCCTCGAGCGCCTTGAGCGCCGAGACCTTGACGACCGGCAGGTCGTCGCCCGGGAACTCGTACTCGGAGAGGAGCTCACGGACCTCGAGCTCGACGAGCTCCAGGATCTCCTCGTCGTCCACCATGTCGGCCTTGTTCAGGGCGACGACGATGTACGGAACGCCGACCTGGCGGGCCAGGAGCACGTGCTCCTTGGTCTGCGGCATCGGGCCGTCGGTGGCGGCGACCACGAGGATGGCGCCGTCCATCTGCGCGGCACCGGTGATCATGTTCTTGATGTAGTCCGCGTGACCGGGGCAGTCGACGTGGGCGTAGTGACGCGTCTCGGTCTGGTACTCGACGTGCGCGATCGAGATGGTGATACCGCGCTGGCGCTCCTCGGGAGCCTTGTCGATCTGGTCGAAGGCCGAGGCCTCGTTCAGGTCCGGGTACGCGTCGTGCAGCACCTTGGTAATGGCGGCCGTGAGGGTCGTCTTACCGTGGTCGATGTGACCGATGGTGCCGATGTTGACGTGCGGCTTAGTCCGCTCGAACTTCGCCTTCGCCACTGGGTCCTCCTGTGGAGTGGTTCTGGTACGCCTTACTCATCGGCGCCAGGTGATCTTTGCTGGGATGCCGCCCGCCGGGGTCTTTCCGAGTGGTCCGACCCCGGCGTTCGGTGTCAAGCCTAAAGCGTGCAAACGCGGTGCGTTACTCGCCCTTGGCCTTCGCGATGATCTCCTCGGCGACGTTCCGGGGAACCTCGGCGTAGGAGTCGAACTGCATCGAGTAGCTTGCGCGACCCGAGGTCTTGCTGCGGAGGTCTCCGACGTAGCCGAACATCTCCGAGAGGGGCACGAGGCCCTTCACGACGCGGGCACCGGCCCGCTCCTCCATGGCCTGGATCTGGCCACGGCGGGAGTTGATGTCGCCGATGACCTCACCCATGTAGTCCTCGGGCGTGGTGACCTCGACGGCCATCATCGGCTCGAGGAGCACGGGCGAAGCCTTGCGCGCGGCCTCCTTGAAGGCCTGCGAACCGGCGATCTTGAAGGCGAGCTCGGAGGAGTCGACCTCGTGGTAGCCACCGTCGAGAAGAATGACGCGGACGCCCGTCATCTCGTAGCCGGCCAGGATGCCGAACTGCATGGCCTCCTGCGCACCGGCGTCCACCGAAGGGATGTACTCCTTCGGGATGCGGCCACCGGTGACCTTGTTCACGAACTCGTACGACGCGTCGCCGCCCTCGATGGGCTCGATCGCGATCTGCACCTTCGCGAACTGACCGGTACCACCGGTCTGCTTCTTGTGGGTGTAGTCGTGACGCTCGACGCCCTTGCGGATCGTCTCGCGGTACGCGACCTGCGGCTTGCCGACGTTGGCCTCGACCTTGAACTCACGGCGCATGCGGTCGACCAGCACCTCGAGATGCAGCTCGCCCATACCGCCGATGATGGTCTGGCCGGTCTCCTCGTCCGAGTGGACCTGGAAGGAGGGGTCCTCCTCCGCGAGACGCTGGATGGCCACACCCAGCTTCTCCTGGTCACCCTTGGACTTGGGCTCGATGGCGACCTGGATCACCGGCGCCGGGAAGTCCATGGACTCCAGGATGACCGGGTTCTTGTCGTCGGACAGCGTCTCACCGGTGGTGGTCTGCTTCAGGCCCATGACGGCGACGATGTCGCCGGCGCCCACCGACTCGATCTCCTCACGCTTGTTGGCGTGCATGCGGTAGATCTTGCCGATGCGCTCCTTCTTGCCCTTGACGGAGTTCAGCACCGAGGTGCCGGACTCCAGGCGGCCCGAGTAGACCCGGACGAAGGTGAGCTTGCCCAGGTGCGGGTCGCTCATGATCTTGAACGCGAGCGCGGACAGCGGCTCGTCCTCGGACGGCTTGCGCTTGACGACGACCTCGGGGTCCTTGACGTCGTGGCCCTCGATGGCCTCGACGTCGAGCGGGGTCGGCAGGTAGCGCACGACCGCGTCGAGCAGGGGCTGGACGCCCTTGTTCTTGAACGCGGTGCCGCAGAACACCGGGGTGACGGTGGTGCCGTCGGACTTGCCGGACGCGATGGTGATACGACGGATCGCGGCGTACAGCTGCTCCTCGGTGGGCTCCTCGCCCTCCAGGTACAGCTCCATGATCTCTTCGTCGTTCTCCGCGACGGCCTCGACCAGCTTGGCGCGCCATTCCTCGGCGGCCTCGGTGTGCGTGGCCGGGATGTCGACGGTGTCGTACATCTCGCCCTTGGCCGCCTCGGCGGACCACACGAGGGCCTTCATGCGGACCAGGTCGATGACGCCCTTGAAGTCCGCCTCGGCACCGATCGGGAGCTGCATGACGAGCGGCTGGGCGCCCAGGCGGTCCGAGATCATGTCCACGCAGCGGTGGAACTCGGCGCCGGTACGGTCCAGCTTGTTGACGAAGCAGATGCGCGGCACGCCGTAACGGTCGGCCTGACGCCACACCGTCTCGGACTGCGGCTCCACACCGGCGACACCGTCGAACACCGTCACGGCACCGTCGAGCACGCGGAGCGAACGCTCCACCTCGACGGTGAAGTCGACGTGACCCGGGGTGTCGATGATGTTGATGGTGTAGTCACTGCCCTCGAGGGGCCAGTGGCAGGTGGTCGCAGCAGACGTGATCGTGATGCCACGCTCCTGCTCCTGCTCCATCCAGTCCATCGTGGCGGCGCCGTCGTGGACCTCACCGATCTTGTACGACACACCGGTGTAGAACAGGATCCGCTCGGTGGTGGTCGTCTTGCCCGCGTCGATGTGGGCCATGATCCCGATGTTGCGGACCTTGGCCAGGTCAAGTGAAGTGGTAGCCATAAGGCTTCAGTCTTCTCTCGGTCTCGATGTGGGTAGCGACTACCAGCGGTAGTGCGCGAAGGCCTTGTTGGACTCGGCCATCTTGTGCGTGTCCTCGCGCTTCTTGACGGCCGCACCGAGGCCGTTCGAAGCGTCGAGAAGCTCGTTGAGCAGACGCTCGGTCATCGTCTTCTCGCGACGGGCGCGGGAGTAACCGACGAGCCAGCGCAGCGCGAGCGTGTTGGCGCGACCGGGCTTGACCTCGATCGGCACCTGGTACGTCGCACCGCCGACGCGGCGGGACTTGACCTCGAGGGTCGGCTTGATGTTCTCCAGCGCGCGCTTCAGCGTGATGATCGGGTCGTTGCCCGTCTTCTCACGCAGACCCTCCATGGCGCCGTAGACGATGCGCTCGGCGGTGGAGCGCTTGCCGTTGAGCAGCACCTTGTTGATGAGGGAGGTCACCAGAGGAGAACCGTAGACCGGGTCGATGATGACCGGGCGCTTCGGGGCGGGGCCCTTACGAGGCATTCTTACTTCTCCTTCTTGGCGCCGTAGCGGCTGCGGGCCTGCTTGCGGTTCTTGACACCCTGGGTGTCGAGCGAGCCGCGGATGATCTTGTAGCGAACACCCGGCAGGTCCTTCACACGGCCGCCGCGCACGAGCACGATGGAGTGCTCCTGCAGGTTGTGTCCCTCACCCGGAATGTAGGCCGTGACCTCGATGCCGCTGGTCAGACGCACACGCGCGACCTTACGCAGGGCCGAGTTCGGCTTCTTCGGGGTGGTCGTGAACACACGCGTGCAGACGCCACGACGCTGGGGCGAACCCTCGAGTGCGGGCGTCTTGTTCTTCTCGACCTTGTCCTGCCGGCCCTTACGGACCAGCTGCTGGATCGTAGGCACTACTTCTCCGGTTTCTGTGTGCCGAATGGTGAAGCTAACCTGGAACGACTACCGACCCACGCGGTCGGGTGTGTCGAACCCGCGGACTCCCGCCGCAAAGGGAAGAGCGCGGATCTCGGTGGCCGCTGACGGCTCGCCGTGCGGTGAGTGGCACACACGGGAGCCAGGGCACACCCCAGGCACAAGGTCTGAGCGTACCTATCGCACGGACTTCGGTCAAAACAAATGCGAGGCGGCCCCCGTGACGGACAGGGCATGTCAAGTCCCGACGCCGTCAACGATCTTCGATTTCACGTGGCGCGCACACCGCGCCACACCTCTGCCATCCCCCCGCCGTCAGTCCAGCACGTCCACCGCGATCAGCAGCAGCCAGAACAGCGCCCAGCCGCCGAGGGACAGCCAGCCCAGAACGAGGCCGGTCAGAGCCAGGCCGTCGCCGTCCTCACCGGTGCGCCGGATCTCCGCGCGGGCGGTGTGCCCGAGCACCACGGCCGGGATTCCGGTGAGCCCCGCGGTCGGCACGCACAGCAGCCCGCACACCGCGGACCCGAGCGCCCTGCCGTTCCGCGCCGGCCGCGGTGTGGCCAGGAACACCTGCGGCACGGCCGCCACGGGCCCCGGATGCGGCACGGGGCCCTGCGGCAGGTCGGCCACCACCAGGGACAGCTCCCCCACCGTACGGGCCGCGTGGACCCGGCCGACCCGCAGGTCGAACTCGTCCTTCTCCAGCCGCCCCTCGGCGAAGCCGGCACTCAGCACGCCCACCGCCCGCTCCCGGTCGGCGTGCGAGGCCAGCATGAACGCCGCTCCCCCGACCGGCCCTTGGGGCGGCATCGGCCAGTAGGCGGGAGGCTGCGGCGGGAAGTGACCGGGGAAGACGCCGGGGTGCGGCGCCACGGGCCAGTTCGCCGCGGGCCAGTTCTGCGGGCGCGGCGGCTGCCACGACGGTTGCGACGACGGATGCGACACGGAGCACCTCCCGAACCCCCGGCCGGGGGTCTTCCATCATGCGCCCGAATGTCCGCGGCACGAGGGGAAAACGCCGAAGGGCGGCATCCCCGGGGGATGCCGCCCTTCAGTTCGAGTGCCTTACGGCCGCTCGCCTACTGGTTGTACGGACCGTAGTCGTAGTCCTCCAGCGGAACGGCCTGGCCGGAGCCCGCGCCGAACGGCGAGTAGTCGATGTCGTCGTAGCCGACGGCCGAGTACATCGCGGCCTTGGCCTCCTCGGTCGGCTCGACCCGGATGTTGCGGTAGCGGGAGAGGCCCGTACCGGCCGGGATGAGCTTACCGATGATGACGTTCTCCTTGAGGCCGATCAGGGAGTCGGACTTGGCGTTGATCGCCGCGTCCGTCAGGACCCTGGTCGTCTCCTGGAAGGAGGCCGCGGACAGCCACGACTCGGTCGCCAGCGACGCCTTGGTGATACCCATGAGCTGCGGACGGCCGGAGGCCGGGTGTCCGTTCTCCTGGACCACACGACGGTTCTCGGTCTCGAACTTCGAGCGCTCGACCAGCTCGCCGGGCAGCAGCTCGGCGTCGCCGGACTCGATGATCGTCACGCGGCGGAGCATCTGCCGGATGATGATCTCGATGTGCTTGTCGTGGATCGACACACCCTGCGAGTTGTAGACCTTCTGGACCTCGCCGACCAGGTGGACCTGGACGGCACGCTGACCCAGGATGCGGAGCACGTCGTGCGGGTTGGTGGCACCCACGGTGAGCTGCTGGCCCACCTCGACGTGCTCGCCCTCGCGGACCAGGACCTTGGCACGCTTGGAGATCGGGAACGCCGTCTCGTCGCTGCCGTCGTCCGGGGTGACGACGAGCTTCTTGGTCTTCTCGGTCTCCTCGATCCGCACGCGGCCGCTGGCCTCGGAGATCGGGGCGACACCCTTCGGGGTACGGGCCTCGAAGAGCTCGACCACACGGGGCAGACCCTGGGTGATGTCGTCACCGGCCACACCACCGGTGTGGAAGGTACGCATCGTGAGCTGGGTACCGGGCTCACCGATGGACTGGGCGGCGATGATGCCGACCGCCTCACCGATGTCGACCAGCTTGCCGGTGGCCAGCGAACGGCCGTAGCACATCGCGCAGGTGCCGACGGCGGACTCGCAGGTCAGGACCGAGCGGGTCTTGACCTCCTCGACGCCGTGCTTGACCAGCTCGTCGATGAGCACGTCGCCCAGGTCGGTGCCGGCCGGGGCCAGCACCTTGCCGTCGACGACGATGTCCTCGGCGAGGCAGCGCGCGTACACGGACGTCTCGACGTTGTCCGCCTTGCGCAGCACGCCGTCGGCGCCGCGCTCGGCGATCGACAGCTTGAGGCCGCGCTCGGTGCCGCAGTCCTCCTCGCGGATGATGACGTCCTGCGAGACGTCCACCAGACGACGGGTGAGGTAACCCGAGTCGGCGGTACGCAGGGCGGTGTCCGCCAGACCCTTACGGGCACCGTGCGTGGAGATGAAGTACTCCAGCACGGAGAGACCCTCACGGAACGACGCCTTGATGGGCCGCGGGATGGTCTCGTTCTTGGCGTTCGACACCAGACCACGCATACCGGCGATCTGCCGCATCTGCATCATGTTTCCTCGGGCACCCGAGTCAACCATCATGAAGATGGGGTTCGTCTTGGGGAAGTTCTCGTTCATCGCCTCGGCGACCTCGTTGGTCGCCTTGGTCCAGATCGCGATGAGCTCCTGAGTGCGCTCTTCCTTGGTGATCAGACCGCGCTCGTACTGCTTCTGGACCTTCTCGTCCTGCGCCTCGTAGCCCTTGACGATCTCCTTCTTCGCCTCGGGGACGACGACGTCGGAGATGGCCACGGTGACACCGGAACGGGTCGCCCAGTAGAAGCCCGCCGCCTTCAGGTTGTCGAGCGTCGCCGCCACGATGACCTTGGGGTAGCGCTCGGCCAGGTCGTTGACGATCTCGGAGAGCTGCTTCTTGCCCACCGAGTAGTCGACGAACGGGTAGTCCTCGGGCAGCAGCTCGTTGAAGAGCGCGCGGCCCAGCGTGGTGCGCAGGCGGAACGAGTCCCCCTGCTGCCACTCGGGCTCGCCCTCCTCGCGCTCCGGCGGCGTCCAGCCACGCGGCGGGATGGTGCCCACCGGGAAGCGGATGTCGACCGGCGACTGCAGGGCCAGCTCGCCGGCGTCGAACGCCATGGTCGCCTCGGCCGTGGAGCCGAACGCGCGGCCCTCGCCCTTGGTGTCACGGAGTTCGCCGTCGGTGGTGAGGAAGAACAGACCGAGGACCATGTCCTGGGTCGGCATCGTCACCGGACGGCCGTCGGCGGGCTTGAGGATGTTGTTCGAGGACAGCATCAGGATGCGGGCCTCGGCCTGCGCCTCCGCGGAGAGCGGCAGGTGCACGGCCATCTGGTCACCGTCGAAGTCCGCGTTGAACGCGGTGCAGACGAGCGGGTGGATCTGGATGGCCTTGCCCTCGACCAGCTGCGGCTCGAAGGCCTGGATGCCGAGGCGGTGCAGGGTGGGAGCACGGTTCAGCAGGACCGGGTGCTCGGCGATGACCTCTTCGAGGACGTCGTACACGACGGTGCGGCCGCGCTCCACCATGCGCTTGGCGCTCTTGATGTTCTGCGCGTGGTTCAGGTCGACCAGGCGCTTCATCACGAACGGCTTGAACAGCTCCAGCGCCATCGCCTTGGGCAGACCGCACTGGTGCAGCTTGAGCTGCGGGCCGACGACGATGACGGAACGCGCCGAGTAGTCGACTCGCTTGCCGAGCAGGTTCTGACGGAAACGACCCTGCTTGCCCTTGAGCATGTCGCTCAGGGACTTCAGCGGGCGGTTGCCGGGACCGGTGACCGGGCGACCACGACGACCGTTGTCGAAGAGGGCGTCCACGGCCTCCTGGAGCATGCGCTTCTCGTTGTTCACGATGATCTCGGGCGCGCCGAGGTCGAGAAGCCGCTTCAGGCGGTTGTTGCGGTTGATGACACGGCGGTACAGGTCGTTCAGGTCGGAGGTCGCGAAGCGGCCACCGTCGAGCTGCACCATCGGACGCAGGTCCGGCGGGATGACCGGGACGCAGTCCAGGACCATGCCCTTGGGGCTGTTGGAGGTCTGCAGGAACGCGGAGACGACCTTGAGGCGCTTGAGCGCACGGGTCTTCTTCTGGCCCTTGCCGGTGCGGATGATCTCGCGGAGGCGCTCGGCCTCCTCCTCCAGGTCGAAGGACTCCAGGCGCTTCTGCAGCGCCGCGGCACCCATCGAACCGTCGAAGTACGTGCCGAAGCGGTCACGCAGCTCGCGGTAGAGCAGCTCGTCGCCCTCGAGGTCCTGGACCTTGAGGTTCTTGAAGCGGTTCCACACCTCGTCGAGGCGGTCGATCTCGCGCTGCGCGCGGTCGCGGAGCTGCTTCATCTCGCGCTCGGCGCCCTCGCGCACCTTGCGGCGCACGTCCGCCTTGGCGCCCTCGGCCTCCAGCTCGGCCAGGTCGGTCTCGAGCTTCTTGGCGCGGGCCTCCAGGTCGGAGTCGCGGCGGTTCTCGATCTGCTGACGCTCGACGGAGACGTGGGCCTCCAGCGACGGCAGGTCGCGCTGACGGCGCTCCTCGTCGACGTACGTGATCATGTACGCGGCGAAGTAGATGACCTTCTCGAGGTCCTTCGGGGCGAGGTCGAGCAGGTAGCCCAGCCGCGACGGAACGCCCTTGAAGTACCAGATGTGGGTGACGGGAGCGGCGAGCTCGATGTGGCCCATCCGCTCACGGCGCACCTTGGCGCGCGTGACCTCGACGCCACAGCGCTCGCAGATGATGCCCTTGAAGCGGACGCGCTTGTACTTGCCGCAGTAGCACTCCCAGTCCCGGGTCGGACCGAAGATCTTCTCGCAGAAGAGTCCGTCCTTCTCGGGCTTGAGGGTGCGGTAGTTGATGGTCTCGGGCTTCTTGACCTCGCCGTGGCTCCACTGGCGGATGTCGTCCGCGGTGGCCAGGCCGATCCGGAGCTCGTCGAAGAAGTTGACGTCGAGCACTATGCGTCAATCCCTCTCAGTGTCGTAAGTCTGTGGTCTGAAACGGGGGCCTGGGGGTCGGCGGGGTCCTCGGTGAGAGGACCCCGCCGGACTCCCGTCAGACCTCTTCGACGCTGCTCGGCTCGCGCCGGGACAGGTCGATGCCGAGCTCCTCCGCAGCGCGGAAGACGTCCTCGTCGGTGTCGCGCATCTCGATGGACATGCCGTCGCTGGACAGCACCTCCACGTTGAGGCAGAGCGACTGCATCTCCTTGATGAGCACCTTGAAGGACTCGGGGATGCCGGGCTCGGGGATGTTCTCGCCCTTGACGATGGCCTCGTAGACCTTCACGCGGCCGGTCACGTCGTCGGACTTGATGGTCAGCAGCTCCTGGAGGGCGTAGGCGGCGCCGTAAGCCTCCAGCGCCCACACCTCCATCTCACCGAAGCGCTGGCCACCGAACTGGGCCTTACCACCCAGCGGCTGCTGGGTGATCATCGAGTACGGACCGGTCGAGCGGGCGTGCAGCTTGTCGTCGACCAGGTGGTGGAGCTTGAGGATGTACATGTACCCGATGGAGATCGGGTCCGGGAACGGCTCACCGGAGCGGCCGTCGAACAGCCTCGCCTTACCGGTCGGCTGCACCATGCGCTCGCCGTCCCGGTTCGGGATGGTGTGCTGCAGCAGACCCGCCAGCTCGTCCTCGCGCGCGCCGTCGAACACCGGGGTGGCGACGTTCGTGCCGGGGTCGACCTGGTCGGCGCCGATCACCTGCAGGCGCTGCGCCCAGTCCTCGCCGAGGCCGGAGACGTCCCAGCCGCGGCTGGCGAGCCAGCCGAGGTGGATCTCCAGGACCTGTCCCGGGTTCATTCGGGACGGGACACCCAGCGGGTTGAGGATGATGTCGACCGGGGTGCCGTCCTCCAGGAACGGCATGTCCTCGATCGGCAGGATCTTGGAGATGACACCCTTGTTGCCGTGACGGCCGGCCAGCTTGTCACCATCGGTGATCTTGCGCTTCTGCGCGACGTAGACGCGGACCAGCTGGTTGACGCCCGGGGGCAGCTCGTCGCCCTCCTCGCGGTCGAAGACGCGGACACCGATGATCTTGCCGGTCTCGCCGTGCGGCACCTTCAGGGAGGTGTCGCGGACCTCGCGGGCCTTCTCACCGAAGATCGCGCGGAGCAGACGCTCCTCCGGCGTCAGCTCGGTCTCACCCTTGGGCGTGACCTTGCCGACGAGGATGTCGCCCGCGGTGACCTCGGCGCCGATGCGGATGATGCCGCGCTCGTCGAGGTCGGCCAGGACCTCCTCGGAGACGTTCGGGATGTCCCGGGTGATCTCCTCGGGGCCGAGCTTGGTGTCACGGGCGTCGACCTCGTGCTCCTCGATGTGGATCGAGGAGAGGACGTCGTCCTGCACGAGGCGCTGCGACAGGATGATCGCGTCCTCGTAGTTGTGACCCTCCCACGGCATGAACGCCACGAGCAGGTTCTTGCCCAGGGCCATCTCGCCGTTCTCGGTGGCCGGACCGTCGGCCAGGACCTGGCCCTCGATGATCCGGTCGCCCTCGTTGACGATGACCTTCTGGTTGACCGACGTGCCCTGGTTGGAGCGCGAGAACTTGTGCAGGCGGTACGTGATGTACGTGCCGTCGTCGTTGGCGGTGGTGACGTAGTCCGCGGAGACCTCCTGGACCACACCCGCCTTCTCGGCCTTGACCACGTCGCCGGCGTCGACGGCGGAGCGGTACTCCATGCCCGTGCCGACGAGCGGGGCCTCGCTCTTGATGAGCGGCACGGCCTGGCGCATCATGTTCGCGCCCATGAGGGCGCGGTTGGCGTCGTCGTGCTCGAGGAACGGGATCATGGCGGTGGCGACCGACACCATCTGGCGCGGCGACACGTCCATGTAGTCGACGTCGTCACCGGGGACGTAGTCGACCTCTCCGCCACGCCGGCGGACCAGGACGCGGGCCTCCTCGAACCGCATGTCGTCGTTGAGCGTGGCGTTGGCCTGCGCGATGACGAAGCGGTCCTCCTCGTCGGCGGTCAGGTAGTCCACCTCGTCGGTGACCTGGCCGTCGACGACCTTGCGGTACGGGGTCTCGACGAAACCGAACGCGTTGACCCGGCCGTAGGAGGCGAGCGAGCCGATCAGACCGATGTTCGGGCCTTCGGGCGTCTCGATCGGGCACATGCGGCCGTAGTGCGAGGGGTGCACGTCGCGGACCTCGAAGCCGGCCCGCTCACGGGACAGACCACCCGGACCGAGCGCCGACAGACGGCGCTTGTGGGTGAGACCCGACAGCGGGTTGTTCTGGTCCATGAACTGCGAGAGCTGGCTGGTGCCGAAGAACTCCTTGATGGAGGCGACGACCGGCCGGATGTTGATCAGGGTCTGCGGCGTGATCGCCTCGACGTCCTGGGTGGTCATGCGCTCACGCACGACGCGCTCCATACGGGCGAGACCCGTACGGACCTGGTTCTGGATCAGCTCGCCGACGCTGCGCAGGCGACGGTTGCCGAAGTGGTCGATGTCGTCGGTCTCGACGACGATCGACTGGCCGCTGTCGCCGACCGTCTCGGTCTCGCCGGCGTGCAGCTTGACCAGGTACTTGATCGTCGAGATGACATCCTCGGTGGTCAGCACACCCGCGTTGAGCGGGGCGTCGGCACCGAGCTTCTTGTTGACCTTGTAACGGCCGACCTTGGCGAGGTCGTAGCGCTTGGGGTTGAAGTAGAGGTTCTCCAGCAGCGTCTGCGCGGCCTCACGCGTGGGCGGCTCGCCCGGACGCAGCTTGCGGTAGATGTCCAGCAGCGCGTCGTCCTGGCCCTGGGTGTGGTCCTTCTCCAGGGTGGCGCGCATGGACTCGTACTCGCCGAACTCCTCGAGGATCTGCTCGGTCGTCCAGCCGAGCGCCTTGAGCAGGACGGTGACCGACTGCTTGCGCTTGCGGTCGATGCGGACACCGACCATGTCGCGCTTGTCGATCTCCATCTCCAGCCAGGCACCCCGGGACGGGATGATCTTGGCGGAGAAGATGTCCTTGTCGGACGTCTTGTCGATGGAGGAGTCGAAGTAGACACCCGGCGAGCGGACGAGCTGCGACACCACGACACGCTCGGTGCCGTTGATGACGAAGGTGCCCTTGTTCGTCATGAGCGGGAAGTCGCCCATGAAGACGGTCTGGGACTTGATCTCGCCGGTCTCGTTGTTGGTGAACTCGGCGGTGACGAAGAGCGGCGCGGCGTACGTGAAGTCGCGGTCCTTGCACTCGTCGATGGAGTTCTTCGGCGGCTCGAAGCGGTGGTCGCGGAACGTCAGCGACATCGACCCGGAGAAGTCCTCGATCGGGGAGATCTCCTCGAAGATCTCCTCCAGACCGGACTTGGTGGGAACGTCCTGACCGTTCTCGAGAGCCTTCTCGACGCGAGCCTTCCAGGCGTCGTTGCCGAGCAGCCAGTCGAAGCTCTCGGTCTGGAGCGCAAGAAGGTTCGGAACCTCGAGGGGCTCCTTGATCTTTGCAAAGGAGATGCGCAGCGGGGCGGTGCTGGCGCCGTTGTTCGTATTCGCGGTCGAGGCAGTGCGCGAGGCGGCCAAGAGGGGGTCCTTCCGAGGGCTCGGACTCACTACGCGCGTACCGGTCCCTCTCTCAGGCTCACGACGGGAAACCCCAGGTCAGGGAAGTTCGGTGTCGGTGCTCGAGTGAGGGCAGACCCCTGGTGACGGGCAGGGGACAGCTAACAGGCAGCGCAAAGGGTCAGTGTAGCCACTTGGCACACTGATGTCCAGTCCCGGTTTCGGAGACCCTCGTTGTTCTCAACGCCCTCGTCTTCGACGCCCTCGGCCTGTTGCCCTCGACGCAGGATGATCCTGCCCTCTTCGCCGTCGATCCATGCCTCGGATTCGGATCGTTGTGACGACGCGTCCTGAGAATTGCGCGCTGCGTGCGGTTCGTCAAGGCCCCCCAGCCGGAACGGGGCCTTCCGGAGACACGACGAAGATCACCATACCCCTCGCCACGACGAGCGCAAGGCAACCGTGGCCCCCCGCGCAGACGCCGAAGAGCGACCACCCGGATGGATGATCGCTCTTCGGTGCGTTCGCGTTACAGCCTCTTCAGGCCGCGGTCACGCGGGTGAGGTTCGCGGAACCCCGTGAGGTGTTACTTGACCTCGACGGAGGCGCCGGCGGCCTTGAGGGACTCGGCAGCCTTCTCAGCGGCCTCCTTGGAGACCTTCTCGAGGACCGGCTTCGGGGTGCCGTCGACGAGGTCCTTGGCCTCCTTCAGACCCAGGGAGGTCAGCTCGCGCACGACCTTGATGACCTGGATCTTCTTCTCGCCGGCGCCGGTGAGGACGACGTCGAACTCGTCCTGCTCCTCGGCAGCCTCGGCCGGGGCGCCGGGGGCGGCCGGGCCGGCGACGGCGACCGCGGCGGCGGCGGTGACGTCGAACTTCTCCTCGAAGGCCTTCACGAACTCGGAGAGCTCGATGAGGGTCATCTCCTCGAACTGGGCAAGCAGCTCGTCCTGGGTGAGCTTCGCCATGATGGCGGTCCTTCCACTCGATCGGCGGGTGCCGTATGTACTGGATGTGGCGGGCGTACGTCGGCCCGCTGCGACCCCGGCCGCCTCATGCGGCAAGGGTCAGAAAGCGAGCCGAATTACTCGGCACCGCCCTGCTCGGCCTGCTTGGCACGGAGCGCGTCCACGGTGCGGACGAGCTTCGAGGGCAGCGCCTGGAAGAGCTGAGCAGCCTGGGACTGCTTGCCCTTGAAGGCACCGGCCAGCTTGCTGAGCAGAACCTCGCGGGACTCGAGGTCCGCAAGCTTCTTGATCTCGTCGGCGGACAGCGCCTTACCGTCAAGGACACCGCCCTTGATGACGAGATTCGGGTTGTCCTTGGCGAAGTCACGGAGACCCTTCGCCGACTCCACCGGGTCACCGGTGACGAAGGCGACAGCCGTCGGACCGTTGAACAGGTCGTCCAGCGTGGTGATCCCGGCCTCGTTGGCCGCAATCTTGGTCAGCGTGTTCTTCACCACGGCGTACTTGGCGTTCTCACCGAGCGACCGGCGCAGGGTCTTGACCTGCGCCACGGTGAGACCGCGGTACTCGGTAAGCACGGCAGCGGTGGAGTTGCGGAACGCTTCCGTCAACTCGGACACTGCGGCAGCCTTGTCGGGCCTCGCCATAGAGCCTCGGCCTCCTTCCGGGTGATTCTGACCGCGCGGACCCGAAGGAGGAGACTGGGAAAACGAAACGCCCCGGCGCAGGCGCTCGGGGCGGACTCGACCGGGCGCTTACGCGTGAGCGCGTCTGCTCCGGGAGTTCTTCCACTGACACCTGCGCGGGTCGCCCACTTTGCAGTAGGTCCTTCGGCCACCACACCCTCAGGTGAGCGTGCGGCAACGACCAGCGGTCTTTGGCTTCTCGAGGAGAGTACGGGACTCGGGCACCGACGGGCAAATCCGTTGCTCAGCGGCTTTTGGCGGGCCCCTTGGGGCGGGCCAGCTCCGTGAAGTCCCGGGTGTCCGAGACCGGGGGCGCCTCGGCCGGAACACGGACACCGTAGTCCCGGTAGTAGGCGGTGCTGACCAGGCTGCCCTGGGCGGTCTCGGCCCGCTCCACCTTCTTGACCAGCAGGTTTTGGCGGTCGATCCACAGGTCGACGGTCTCCGCGCGCACCCCGGCCTGGTCGAGCTGCCGCTTCAGCCCGGCCAGTTCCCGCCGGCCGAGCCCACTGTCCCGGGTCGCCAGGTCGGCGACGCGGACCCGGCCCCGGTAGTGCGCGGTCCGGGCGCCCCGGACATGCTCGGTGCCGACCCGGCGCACGTCCCCGGAGGCCAGCAGCATCTTCACCGACTGGTTGGGGGTGGTGTTGCGCATCTGGTCCTTCAGGTACATCCCGAAGCCCTCGCCGCCGCGCGCCAGGTCGGCGTACCCGTACTTGATCCAGTGCCTGCCGCCGGCCCGCCTGGCGAAGCGGTCGCTCATGCGGGCGTAGTAGGCGTCCGGGAGGTAGCGGGCCTCCATGGAAGGCGTGCCGGCCTTGCGCATCGCGGCCGCCAGGGCGCCGCCGGTGTAGCGGATGGTGAGGTGGCCGGTGACCCCGTCGTGCCAGCGCAGGGCTCCCTCGGAGGACAGGGAGAGTGCCGTGCCGTAGCTGAGCGTGGAGCGCACCCGCACCGACTCGGCGCGGTCGGTGGAGCGCTCGGCGGAGCGCAGGGCGGCCGGCGGACGGCCCCCGCCCTCGTCGTGGGCGTCGCCGCACGCGGCCGGGGTGGACAGGGCCAGCGCCAGCACCACGAACCCCGCCCGGCGGACGGTCGTACTCCTCATCCGGTCCCCCCACCCTGTACGCGCCTGTCCGCACCGTAACCCAGGGCTGCTCCCTGCCGGGAGGGGACGGGAGAACGGGAGGACCCCGCACCCGGGAGGGGTGCGGGGTCCTCGACCTGCGTACGCGTCGCTGACGCGGCTACCGGTGAGCGAAGGCTCAGACGGCGGCCGGGTCCTCCTCGACGAGGAGGTTGCGGGTGCGGTTCTGGTCCACCAGGATGCCGGGGCCCATCGTGGTGCTGATGGCGGCCTTCTTGATGTAGCGGCCCTTGGCGGCGGACGGCTTCAGGCGGAGGATCTCCTCCAGCGCGGCGCCGTAGTTCTCCACCAGCTTGTCGTCGTCGAACGACGTCTTGCCGATGATGAAGTGCAGGTTCGAGTGCTTGTCGACGCGGAACTCGATCTTGCCGCCCTTGATCTCGGTCACGGCCTTGGCCACGTCCGGGGTCACGGTGCCGGTCTTCGGGTTCGGCATCAGACCACGCGGGCCGAGGACGCGGCCGAGGCGGCCGACCTTGCCCATGAGGTCCGGGGTGGCGACGACGGCGTCGAAGTCCAGACGGCCCTTCGCCACCTCGTCGATCAGCTCGTCGGCACCGACGATGTCGGCGCCGGCGGCACGCGCGGCCTCGGCACGGTCACCGGTCGCGAAGACCAGGACCCGAGCGGTCTTACCGGTGCCGTGCGGGAGGTTCACGGTGCCACGGACCATCTGGTCGGCCTTGCGCGGGTCGACACCCAGGCGGAAGGCGACCTCGACGGTGCCGTCGAACTTGGTCGTGGAGGTCTCCTTGGCGAGACGGACGGCCTCGAGCGGGGCGTACAGCTTCTCCCGGTCGACCTTGGCGTCCGCAGCGCGGAGAGCCTTGCTGCGCTTGCTCACAACTTGCTCCTGTGTGTTCTGGAAAAGGAGTCGTGGTGTACGGGCCGAGCAGGCCCTACCACGTGCGACCGCCCGTTCGGCGGCCGCGGGGAACTACGAAGGTGGGGCTCAGCCCTCGACCGTGATGCCCATGGAGCGCGCGGTACCGGCGATGATCTTCGCCGCGGCGTCCAGGTCATTGGCGTTGAGGTCGGGCATCTTCGTGGTGGCGATCTCGCGGACCTGCGCGTCGGTGATCTTCGCGACCTTGGTCTTGTGCGGCTCGCCGGAGCCCTTCTCGACACCAGCGGCCTTGAGGATCATCTTCGCGGCCGGCGGGGTCTTGGTCACGAAGGTGAAGGAGCGGTCCTCGTAGACCGTGATCTCCACCGGGATGACCCAGCCACGCTGCGACTCGGTCGCGGCGTTGTAGGCCTTGCAGAACTCCATGATGTTGACGCCGTGCTGACCGAGCGCGGGGCCGACCGGCGGGGCCGGGTTCGCCGCACCGGCGTTGATCTGGAGCTTGATGAGCCCCGTGACCTTCTTCTTCTTGGGAGGCATAGCTCTCCGGGTCCTTTCGATTCGGGTCCTGCCCGCGTAAGGGGACCAACCCGGACGCAGGCATACCGCACAACGATAGCGGGTATGGATGTGCGGCTAAAAACCGTGCAGGTCAGACCGGCCCTGAGAGCCGGTCTGACCTGCACGGAAGCGTGTGACCAGAAGAACTAGTTCTTCTGGATCTGGTCGAAGCTGAGCTCGACCGGGGTCTCGCGGCCGAAGATCTCGACGAGGCCCTTGACCTTCTTCGAGTCGGCGTTGATCTCGTTGATCGTGGCCTGGAGGGTGGCGAAGGGGCCGTCGGTGACGGTGACCGAGTCGCCGACCTCGAAGTCCAGCACCTGGACCTCGACCTTGCGTTGCGGGGCGGGCTTGCCCTCGGCCTCGGCGGCCTCGCGGGCGGCCTTCTCCTCGGCCTCCGGGGCGAGCATCTTGACGATCTCGTCCAGGGTGAGCGGGTACGGGTCGTAGGCGTTGCCCACGAAGCCGGTGACGCCGGGCGTGTTGCGGACGACGCCCCAGGACTCGTTCGTCAGGTCCATGCGGACCAGGACGTAACCCGGCAGCTTGTTCTGCTTGATCGTCTTGCGGTCGCCGTTCTTGATCTGGACGACCTCTTCCTGCGGCACCTCGGCCTGGAAGATGTAGTCCTCGACGTTCAGCGAGACGGCGCGCTGCTCCAGGTTCGTCTTCACGCGGTTCTCGTAACCCGCGTAGGTGTGGATGACGTACCACTCGCCGGGCAGCGTGCGCAGCTCCTCGCGGAGCGCGGCGACGGGGTCGACCGGCTCGGCCGGCTCCTCCTCGACGGTCTCGACGGCTTCCTCGGCCTCGGCGACGTCGCCGGCCTCGTCCGTCGCGGCCGTCTCGACGACGTCCTCTTCGACCTCGGTGACCGCTTCGGCGGGCTCGCCCGCAGCGGCCTCGGCAGCCTCGAACTCGTCCTGCTCGTCCGCGCCCTCGACGATGTCGAGCTCGGCGTCCACCGCCTCGGCGGTGTCTCGGCGAGCCTCGGTGGCGTCGTTCAGGTTCGGGTCAGACACGATGGCTGCTTCTTCCTGGATACATAGGGGTGGAACATGCGAAAAAAGGCGCCGGTACCACGGCGCCCTTCGCTCTTGGTTCAGCCGAAGACGTACTTGGCCGCGTGGTTGAGGCCATAGTCAATCACGGTGACCAAGCCAATCATGATGACGACGAAGACGATCACGACGGTCGTGTACGACGTCAGCTGATTGCGGGTCGGCCAGACGACCTTGCGGAGTTCCGCGATGATCTGGCGGTAGAAGGTGGCAAGGCGCTTCAGCGGGCCCTTCTTGGCACGCTTGCCGCCCTTGCGGGGCTTCTTGGCATCCGACAGCT
Organism: Streptomyces sp. NPDC001781; assembly: GCF_053596035.1. Classification (NCBI taxonomy): domain Bacteria; kingdom Bacillati; phylum Actinomycetota; class Actinomycetes; order Kitasatosporales; family Streptomycetaceae; genus Streptomyces; species Streptomyces sp. NPDC001781. Next base: position 155,650 of record NZ_JBSFFI010000003.1, read on the forward strand.
CGTCCTGGGCGTCAGGCGTGTCGATGGAGCCCACGGCGTCCGTCATGCGTCCTCACCTGATCCCGGAATCGTGGCCGTGCCGCGCCCGGTGAATTCAGAGCCGCACGGCGGTGCATTGCTGTACGTACATGCGCACACATCCTGGCGGTGTGTGTAGCAGGGCCGGAGGGACTTGAACCCCCAACCGCCGGTTTTGGAGACCGGTGCTCTACCAATTGAGCTACGACCCTTTGGTGTCCCCCAACCTACCGCATCCGCACGACCGCCCGGTGCGGGGCGCTCACGCGGTGGCTGCTGGAGGCCAACGAGGGATGAGTGTACGTGCTCCACGGCCCGGCGTCGAACAGAAAGTGCCCGGCCGGGCGCCCGGAGTGGAAGATCGTCCTGGCCGCGGCCCGGATTCGGACCCTTGTTCCGCCGGCCGCCCGGTGCTGTTCAGTCTGTGAAACCCGTGTGCCCGCCGTGTTTCCGGTCTGGAACGATGGGTGTATGAGCGCTGCAATCCCTCCCACCGAGCGCCGGGTCTCCGCCCGAGTCGGCGCGATCTCCGAGTCCGCCACCCTCGCCGTGGACGCCAAGGCCAAGGCCCTCAAGGCCGCCGGACGTCCGGTGATCGGCTTCGGCGCCGGTGAACCCGACTTCCCGACCCCGGACTACATCGTCGAGGCAGCCGTAGAGGCTTGCCGGAACCCCAAGTTCCACCGCTACACCCCGGCCGGCGGCCTGCCGGAGCTGAAGGCCGCCATCGCCGCGAAGACCATGCGGGACTCGGGCTACGAGGTCGACGCCTCGCAGATCCTGGTGACCAACGGCGGCAAGCAGGCCATCTACGAGGCGTTCGCCGCGATCCTCGACCCGGGCGACGAGGTCATCGTCCCGGCCCCGTACTGGACCACGTACCCGGAGTCGATCCGGCTGGCCGGCGGTGTGCCGGTGGAGGTCGTGGCCGACGAGACGACCGGTTACCGCGTCACCGTCGAGCAGCTCGAGGCGGCCCGCACCGAGAAGACGAAGGTCGTCCTCTTCGTCTCGCCGTCCAACCCGACCGGCGCGGTCTACGGCGAGTCCGAGGCGGAGGCCATCGGCCGCTGGGCCGTCGAGCACGGCCTGTGGGTGCTGACCGATGAGATCTACGAGCACCTGGTCTACGGCGACGCCACCTTCACCTCGCTGCCGGCGATCCTGCCGGAGCTGCGGGACAAGTGCATCGTGGTCAACGGTGTCGCCAAGACGTACGCGATGACCGGCTGGCGGGTGGGCTGGATCATCGGCCCGAAGGACGTGGTCAAGGCCGCGACCAACCTTCAGTCGCACGCCACCTCCAACGTCTCCAACGTGGCGCAGGTCGCCGCGCTGGCCGCGGTGTCCGGCGACCTGAAGGCCGTGGCGGAGATGCGCGAGGCGTTCGACCGGCGCCGCCGGACGATCGTGCGGATGCTGAACGAGATCGACGGCGTGCTGTGCCCGGAGCCCGAGGGGGCCTTCTACGTCTACCCGTCGGTGAAGGACCTGCTGGGCAAGGAGATCCGGGGCAGGCGCCCCGGGACCACGGTCGAGCTGGCCGCGCTGATCCTGGAGGAGGCCGAGGTCGCGGTCGTCCCCGGTGAGGCGTTCGGCACGCCGGGCTACCTGCGGCTGTCCTACGCGCTGGGTGACGAGGACCTGGTCGAGGGCGTCAGCCGGATGCAGAAGCTGCTGGCCGAGGCGCGCGACTGAGAGCACCCGCCAGGCGGGGCCCGGTCCACTCCCGCGGGGGGGGACCGGGCCCCGTTTCTGTGTGCGAGCAGGACCGCGGAAGGGGAACCGGCTACCGGTGCGGCCCCGGGTGCGGCAGGATCTCCGGATGGAGCGTGTACGTGATCTCTCGGAGCTTCCCAAGGCCCATCTGCATCTGCACTTCACCGGCTCGATGCGCCCCGGCACCGTCCTGGAGCTGGCCGACAAGTACGGCGTCCGGCTGCCCGAGACCCTGATCGAGGCCCTCACCAGCGGCGAGCCACCGAGGCTGCGGGCCACCGACGAGCGCGGCTGGTTCCGCTTCCAGCGGCTCTACGACGCCGCGCGCTCGTGCGTGCGCGAGCCCGAGGACATCCAGCGGCTGGTGCGGGAGGCCGCCGAGGAGGACGTCCGGGACGGCTCGGGCTGGCTGGAGATCCAGGTGGACCCCACCTCGTACGCCCCCCGGCTGGGCGGGCTGATCCCGGCGCTGGAGATCATCCTGGACGCGGTGGACACCGCCTCCCGCGACACCGGGCTCGGGATGCGGGTGCTGGTGGCCGCCAACCGGATGAAGCACCCGCTGGACGCCCGCACCCTGGCCCGGCTGGCGGTGCGGTACGCGGACCGGGGCATCGTCGGCTTCGGCCTGTCCAACGACGAGCGGCGCGGCATGGCCCGCGACTTCGACCGGGCCTTCCACATCGCCCGCGAGGGGGGCCTGCTCTCGGCGCCGCACGGCGGCGAGCTGACCGGCCCGGCCTCGGTGCGGGACTGCCTGGACGACCTGCACGCGACCCGGATCGGGCACGGGGTGCGCGCGGCGGAGGACCCGCGTCTGCTGAGGCGGCTGGCGGACCGGGGCGTCACCTGCGAGGTCTGCCCCGCCTCCAACGTGGCGCTCGGCGTCTACGAGAAGCCCGAGGACGTCCCCCTGCGCACTCTGTTCGAGAGCGGCGTCCCGCTGGCCCTCGGCGCCGACGACCCCCTCCTCTTCGGCTCCCGGCTGGCCGCCCAGTACGAGATCGCCCGCCACCACCACGGCTTCACCGACGGCGAACTCGCCGAGCTGGCCCGCCAGTCGGTGCGCGGCTCGGCGGCGCCGGCCGAGACGAAGGAGCGTCTGCTGACCGGCGTGGACAAGTGGCTGACCGAGCCGGTGGGCCTGTGAGGCCGCCCGCGTGCGGCGGTGCGGGCGGCGCACCGGCCGGGCTGACTAGAGGCTGACGCCCACGGTCACCGGCTCGTTGACCAGCGTCACACCGAAGACGTCCCTGACCCCGGCGACGACCTCGCGGGCCAGCGCGAGCAGGTCCTCGGTGGTGGCCTCGCCCCGGTTGGTGAGGGCCAGGGTGTGCTTGGTGGAGATGCGGGCGGGCCCGGTGCCGTATCCCTTGGTGAAGCCGGCCTTGTCGATCAGCCAGGCCGCGGAGGTCTTCGTGAGCCCCTCCCCCGCCGGGTAGGCGGGCGGCACGGCGTCCGCGCCGAGGTGGTCGCGCACCCGGTCCTGGAAGGCGGCGAACCGCTCCTCGTCCAGGATCGGGTTGGTGAAGAAGGACCCGGCGGACCAGGTGTCGTGGTCCTCGGGATCGAGGACCATGCCCTTGCCCGCCCGGAGCCTCAGCACGCTCTCGCGGGCGTCGGCCAGCGGCACCCGGTCGCCGGGCTCCACGCCGAGCACGCGCGCGGTCTCGGCGTACCGGATCGGCGCCGACAGGCCGCCCGCGTCCTCCAGCCCGAAGCGGACGCGGAGCACGACGTAGCGCTCGGGGTCGGCCTTGAAGCGGCTGTGGCGGTAGGAGAAGGCGCACTCCTCGCCGGTGAGCGTGACGGTCTCGCCCGCGCGGCGGTCGTAGGCGGTCACCTCGGTGATGGTGGAGGAGACCTCCTGGCCGTAGGCGCCGACGTTCTGGATCGGGGTGGCGCCGGCCGAACCGGGGATGCCGGCCAGGCACTCGATCCCGGCCAGCCCGGCCTCGACGGTGCGGGCGACGGCGTCGGTCCAGACCTCGCCGGCGGCCAGTTCCAGCGTGGTGCCGCGCAGTTCGACGCCCCGGGTGGCGACGCGCAGGGCGGTGCCGTCGAAGCCCTTGTCGCCGATGACCAGGTTGGAGCCGCCACCGATGATCAGCAGCGGGGTGCCGTTGCCGTCGGCCTCACGGACGGCGTCGATCACCTCGGCGTCGGTGGTGGCGGTGACCAGCCGGGTGGCGGGACCGCCCAGCCGGAAGGTGGTCAGCGGGGCGAGGGGGGCGTCGTGGAGTACGTGCACGGTGGCAAGACTACGGGGCGGCGGGAACGGTGAAGGGCGCCCGGCATCGCCGGACGCCCCTTGCTCCCGACGCGGTCGGTCAGGCCAGGCGGACGACCGCCCGGGACATGCCGAGCACCTTCTGCCCCGCGCAGGTCGCGGTGAGGTCGACGCGGACGGTGTGGTCGTCCAGCTTGGCCGCGACCTTCGCCGAGACCTCGATCAGCGCGCCCTTGTCGTCGTCGGGCACGACGACCGGCTTGGTGAAGCGGACGCCGTACTCCACGACGGCGGCCGGGTCACCGGTCCAGTCGGTGACGACGCGGACGGCCTCGGCCATGGTGAACATGCCGTGCGCGATGACGTCCGGCAGTCCCACCTCCTTGGCGAACCGCTCGTTCCAGTGGATCGGGTTGAAGTCCCCGGAGGCACCCGCGTAGCGCACCAGAGTGGCGCGGGTCACGGGGAAGGTACCTGCCGGGAGTTCGGTGCCGACCTCGACGTCGTCGTACGCGATCTTCGCGGTCATCGCTGCTCAGGCCTCCTCGGCCGCGCGGGCCACCAGCTTGGTCCAGGCGGTCACCACGTGCTCGCCGGACGCGTCGTGCACCTCGCCCCGGATGTCCAGGATGTCGTTGCCCGCCATGGACTTGATGGCCTCGATGGTGGAGGTGACGGTGAGGCGGTCGCCGGCGCGCACCGGGCGGGTGTAGGCGAACTTCTGGTCGCCGTGCACCACCCGGCTGTAGTCCAGGCCGAGCTGGGGGTCCTCGACGACCTGTCCGGCGGCGCGGAAGGTGATGGAGAACACGAAGGTCGGCGGGGCGATCACGTCGGCGTGCCCGTACGCCTTGGCGGCCTCCGGGTCCCGGTACGCCGGGTTGGTGTCGCCGACTGCCTCGGCGAACTCGCGGATCTTCTCCCGGCCCACCTCGTAGGGCTCGGTGGGCGGGTAGCTACGCCCCACGAAGGACTGGTCGAGCGCCATGGGCCCGGTACCTCCTGGTCTAGCGGAGTGACGCTTGGGAAAAACGACTCGAGGCCGCCCCCCAATACTGCGGGGGCGGCCTCGAGTACGAGCCTGATTTATCGCGTTTCGCGGTGCGCGGTGTGCGCATTGCAACGCGGGCAGTGCTTCTTCATCTCAAGACGGTCCGGGTTGTTACGCCGGTTCTTCTTGGTGATGTAGTTCCGCTCCTTGCACTCCACGCAGGCCAGCGTGATCTTCGGGCGGACGTCGGTGGCAGCCACGTGAGTGCTCCTAGGACGAACGGATGGGCTAGTTCAACGCATGTAAGAGTAGCCGATCGAAGGACCGACCCCGCAATCGGCTACTGTCAGTAGCGGTGACCGGACTTGAACCGGTGACACAGCGATTATGAGCCGCTTGCTCTACCGACTGAGCTACACCGCTTTGATGAGATCGGAACCCGTCTCGCGACGGGTACCTCTCACACCAGAGCCCCAAAACGGAATCGAACCGTTGACCTTCTCCTTACCATGGAGACGCTCTGCCGACTGAGCTATTGGGGCGAGCGAGGAAGACATTACACGGTCCGCCGCCGATCGCCCAAATCCGTATCCGGGCGCCCATCGCGGGCCGTCCCCCCGGCCCCCGGGGCCGCTCCGGCACCCCTGGAAGACCCGTGGCACGCCGGTACGACTATTGCCCTCCTGCGCGGTCCGCGCGGCCGCCGACCCTACGCTCGGACACTCTGCGTGATCTTGCTCCCGTGTCCCCCGCCTCCTGGAGTCCGAGCGCCCGATGCCAGACAGCCGGCAGCAGCCCTCTTCCGCACCCGACCAGGGCGCCCTCGTGCTGTGCGGGGCACGCCTCACCGACGGCCGGACGGTGGACGTGCGGCTCGGCGGCGGCCGTATCGAGGCGGTCGGTACGGCGGGCACCCTGGCCCGCGGCCCGGCCCGCGCGGGCGCCTCTCGCGTGGACCTGCGCGGCTACCTGCTGCTCCCGGCCCCCGCCGAGCCGCACGCCCACGGCGACACCTGCCTCACCGCCGAGCCGCCCGGCCCGCCCCCGGCCGCCCCCGAGGAGGTGGCACGCAGAGTGACCGAGGCGACCCTGCTCCAGCTCGGCCACGGCGCGACGGCGGTACGGGCCCAGGTACGGATCGGCGACGTGCAGGGGCTCGGCGCGCTGGGGGCGGTGCTCCAGGCCCGCCGTTCGCTGCGCGGGCTCGCGGAGCTGACCGCGGTGGCGATGCCGAGGCTGCTGACCGGGGTGGCCGGTGCGAACGGGCTGGCGATGCTGCGGGACGCTGTGAAGATGGGTGCCGACGTGGTGGGCGGCTGCCCCGACCTGGACCCCGACCCCATCGGCTACGTGGAGACGGTGCTGGAGGTGGCTGCCGAGCAGGGCTGCCCGGTCGATCTGCACACCGACGCGGCGGACTCGGCCCGGCTGTCCCGGCTCGCGGCGATGGCGGGGGGCATGCGTCCCTGCGTGGCCCTCGGCCCGTGCGCGGCCCTCTCCCGGCTGCCCGCCGAGACCGCGCACCGCGTCGCGGACCGGCTCGCGGCCGCCGGGATCGCGGTGGTCTGCCTCCCCCAGGGCGGCTGCGCCGGTACCGACCGCCGGGGCATCGCGCCGGTACGGCTGCTGCGCGCGGCCGGGGTGAGGGTCGCGGCCGGCAGCGGCGCCCTGCGGGACCTGGCCAACCCGGTGGGCCGCGGCGACCCCCTGGAGGCGGCGTACCTCCTCGCCTCCGTGCACGGGATGCGCCCGGCCGACGCGTACGACACGGTGAGCGCGTCGGCGCGGGCGGTGCTGGGGCTGCCGGAGGTTCGGGTGGAGGCGGGGTTCCCCGCCGAACTTCTGGCGGTGCGCGGGGAGGAGCTGGCGGGGGCGCTGTCGCTGGCGTACAGCAGGATCGTCGTGCACCGGGGACGGGTGGTGGCCCGTACCAGCGCGGTGCGGGAGTACTGCAACTCGGACGCCGAGGCAGAGCTGGGGCTGCCCCGGCAGGCACGGAAGAGGCTGTCCTGACAGCGCTTCTCCCATGGGAAGTTGACTCACTCGTGGCACGGGTGGGGGCCGCGTGCGCCCCTGCTCGCCCTCACGCGCCCCGGTCCTGCGGGGCGACGTTCGCCGGCCGGGGCGGGCTCATGGGGCGGATGGGTCGCGGCGGGCGTACGGTCGTAGCCATGCGCATTGTCATAGCTGGAGGTCATGGTCAGATCGCGCTGCGGCTGGAGCGGCTGCTCTCGGCGCGCGGGGACGAGGTCGCGGGCATCATCCGCAAGCCTGAACAGGCGGCGGAGCTGCGGGCGGCCGGCGCCGAGCCGGTCGTGCTGGACCTGGAGTCCGCGTCGGTGGAGGAGGCCGCGGAGGCGCTCAGGGGTGCCGACGCCGTCGTGTTCGCGGCGGGCGCCGGTCCGGGCAGCAGCACGGAGCGCAAGGAGACGGTGGACAAGGGCGCGGCGGTGCTGTTCGCCGACGCGGCCGTGCGGGCCGGAGTGCGCCGGTTCGTGGTGGTGTCCTCGATGGGCGCGGACCCCCGGCACACCGGTGACGAGGTCTTCGACGTGTACCTGCGGGCCAAGGGCGAGGCGGACGCGTACGTCACCGCGCAGGACGCCCTCGACTGGACGATCCTGCGCCCCGGTTCACTGACGGACGAGCCGGGCACGAGGCTGGTCAAGCTGGCGGCCCACACCGGGCGGGGCCCGGTCCCGCGGGACGACGTGGCGGCCGTGCTGGCGGAACTGGTGGAGTCCTCGTCGACGGCGGGGCTGACGCTGGAGCTGATCGAGGGTTCGGTGCCGGTGGCGGTGGCGGTGAAGGCGGTCGCTGGGAACTGAGGGGCCCTCAGTGGCGCCCCGGCCGGCTCAGAACAGCGGGAGCTGGCCGGGGAAGCCGGGGACGACATGGCCGTCCAGCGTGGGCTGGGCGGCGCCGATCAGGGCGTGCTGCCGGGAGCCCGCGCAGGAGACCATCTCCCGGCTCTCCCGCCCGCCGGGCGGGTCGTGGCGCGCGAATCGGCCGGCGACGACGGCGATCTCGCGGTGACACATGGGGCAGGTGCTGCGGCGCGAGGACATGGGACCAGTGTGCCCTGCGGGTCTGACGAGGCTGTTACTCACTTTCGGGTGACGGGTGCGAGGGCGCCGGGGTGGCGTGGCATGGCGCAGGAACGCTTCTGCCCAGTGACCGCACGGGAATTGAGCCTTTCACGGCGTCAATTCGGTGCATTCTTCCTATGAATGGACAGTACAGCCGACGGTAACGGAAACATGGTCGATCGGTAACACGGTTCACTTTTCCACCACATCTCCTCCGCATCCCGTCAAAGTGGTGTCTGCGCGGCCAGCAGGTCGCCGTCCGCACATCGCACGCTTTCCGCCCCGGTCGTCCCGTGGGCGGGTGCCCGCACCATGCAGGAGATCCTGTGACTTCGTCTTCCGTGACCGCCCGTCGCCTGGCCGCCGCCGCTCTCGCTGCCGGGGCGCTGGTCGGAGCGGCGGCCCTGCCGGCCACCGCCGCGGACCGCTTTCACCGCGACAACGTCGAGATCAGCCGCGTGCAGTACGACTCCCCCGGCTGGGACGACGGCTCCAACCGCTCCCTGAACGGCGAGTGGGTCGAGATCACCAACAACTCCCGCCACCGCGTCGACCTCGACGGCTGGAGGCTGACGGAGGACCGGCGCGGGGTGACCTACACCTTCCGTGACTTCAGCCTCGGCGGCCACGAGACCGTCCGAGTCCACACGGGCATCGGCCGCGACACCGACAGCGACGTCTTCCAGGACCGCCGCAACTACGTCTGGGACAACCGCCGCGACACCGCCACCCTCCGCAACGACGAGCGCCGCTTCGTCGACAGCGCGACGTGGGGCGGGTTCCGTGGCCCGCGCTGGGACGACAACCGCGGCCACCGCTGGGACGACAACCGCGGCTCGCGCTGGGACGACAACCGCGACCACCGCGGCCGCGACCACGACGGTCGCGACAACAACGGCCGTGACCACCACGACCACGACGGCCGCCGCTGATCCGGCGCCCTGACGGGCGGGCCCGGACTCACGACGACCGGCGCGGACCCTTCTGGGGGGCCCGCGCCGGTTGGCTCTCCGCAAACACGGCCAAGGGCCCGTGACCTGTCGAGCAACAGGTCACGGGCCCTTGGCCGTGCGGCGGCACCAGGACTCGGACCTGGGAAGGCCGAGCCGGCAGGGTTGCAGCGACCGGGCTTCGGGGTGAGCCGGTGTCACCTCTCCGAGACGGCGTGGGGGGACGCTCACGCTTCGGCAGGGCATCGTTCGAGCGGGCCTCAGTTGGACCGACGACGGATCGGCTGACGAGACACGCCACCTGAAAGCCCGTGCCAGGAGGGACTCCCGTCCGGTTCCCACCCCGCCACACGTCGTGAGCTCCAAAGTGGACGCCATGGAGTACGCCCGTCGCGCGGGGCACGGGATCGCGGTGCCGCACAGGGTGTGCACCGAGCTGCTCGACCAGACGCGGGAGCGAGCGAACAGCCGGTTCGACGCGGCCCTGAGGGAGTGGGAACGAGGCGGAGTGATCATGCTCTCCCCCGGGGGACACCTGGGGGACACGCACTGATCAGAAGTGGGATTCGGGCGGGACTGAGTGAGACACGTCCGCGCCTGTCCGCGACGATTCGAACGGGCACCGGAAACGAAGAAACCCCCTCCCACCTGCCGTAAAGGCTGGTCGGAGGGGGTTTTCCCCAGTGTGGCGGCGCCAGGATTCGAACCTGGGAAGGCTGAGCCGGCAGATTTACAGTCTGCTCCCTTTGGCCGCTCGGGCACACCGCCGGGGGTTGTTGTAAGAGGGCCCGCCTTGGCGGTGCTCCCTGGCAACGACGTAAACAATACCTGATGCGCGGGGGTGCTCCGCCACCCGGTTGATCGCCGTCTTCCGGGGCCGGGGGTGGCTAGGCTGGGGCGGATGCGGTGCGGCCGGACGGTGCGCACCCCGTTCCGCCCCCGATGCAAGGAGCCACAGGACATGGCCGACTCCAGTTTCGACATCGTCTCGAAGGTCGAGCGGCAGGAGGTCGACAACGCCCTCAACCAGACCGCCAAGGAGATCTCGCAGCGCTACGACTTCAAGGGCGTGGGCGCCTCGATCTCGTGGTCGGGCGAGAAGATCCTCATGGAGGCCAACTCCGAGGACCGGGTGAAGGCCGTGCTCGACGTCTTCGAGTCCAAGCTGATCAAGCGTGGCATCTCGCTGAAGGCGCTGGACGCGGGCGAGCCGCAGCTGTCCGGCAAGGAGTACAAGATCTTCGCGTCCATCGAGGAGGGCATCTCCCAGGACAACGCCAAGAAGGTGGCGAAGATCATCCGTGACGAGGGCCCCAAGGGCGTCAAGGCGCAGGTCCAGGGCGAGGAGCTGCGTGTCAGCTCCAAGAGCCGCGACGACCTCCAGACCGTCATCGCCCTGCTCAAGGGCAAGGACTTCGACTTCGCGCTCCAGTTCGTGAACTACCGGTAGTTGTGGCCGCGCACCCCGCCCCGCCCCGGCTTCCCCGGCGGCGGGGCTCGGTATGTGCGATCGTTCCGGCATGAGCAGTGACTACGACCGTGTGCGCACCGGTATCGAGTTCATGACTGCCTATGTCTCCGGGGACGACCTCCTGACGGAGTATCTGGAGGAGCGGAGGCAGGAGGACCCCGGGGCGACGGAGACGCTGCTGGACGGTACGGCGGCCCTGTGCGCGGCGCTGCTGCACACGCTGGCCCGTACGACGCGGCGGTCCGAGCACGAGATCCTCCAGGAACTGGCCCGCGGCACGCACCGCAGTGAGCGGCGTTCCGAGGACTGACCCGCGGACGGGACTCAGTCGCGCGAGTTGCCGAAGACCACCCGGTACAGGATCAGCAGCACCAGCGAGCCGCCGATCGCGGCCGCCCAGGTCGCCCCGTCGTAGAAGTGCTTGGAGACGGGGTGGTCCAGCCAGCGGGACGAGATCCAGCCGCCGAGGAACGCGCCCGCGATGCCGATCAGGGTCGTGCCGAGGAAGCCGCCGGGGTCGCGGCCCGGCAGCAGCAGCTTGGCTATGGCACCGGCCAGCAGGCCCAGGATGATCCAACCGAGAATGCTCATGCCAGGAACCTGCCCTTCGGTGCCGCTTGCGCACACCCTCGCTCCGTAAGAAGCCGGTGTGCCCCGTCCCCTGCCAGGACGCCGCGCGGGCCGGTTCCGGTTGCCTCAGGCGACGCGCGCGCCGAACGGCTCGTCGGTACGGACGATCTCGCGGCCCAGCGGGAGCAGCGAGACCGGGATCAGCTTGAAGTTGGCGATGCCGAACGGGATGCCGATGATCGTCAGGCACAGCGCGATGCCCGTGGTGATGTGGGCCAGGGCCAGCCACCACCCCGCCAGCACCAGCCAGAGCACGTTGCCGACGCAGGACGGCGCGCCCGCGTCCCGCCGCTCGACGGTGGTGTACCCGAAGGGCCACAGGGCGTAGACGGCGATGCGGAAGGCGGCGATCCCGAAGGGGATGCCGATGATCGTGACGCAGAGCAGCACGCCGGCGAGCACGTAGCCGAGGAACAGCCAGAAGCCGCTCAGGACGAGCCAGATGATGTTCAGAAGGGTTTTCACCGGTTTCGACCTGCCATCTTCTCCAGTCGGGCGATCCGCTCGGCCATGGGCGGGTGCGTGGAGAACATCCGCGACAGTCCCTGGCCGGGACGGAACGGGTTGGCGATCATCATGTGGCTGGCGGTCTCGATGCGCGGCTCGGGGGGCAGCGGGAGCTGCTGGGTGCCGCCCTCCAGCTTGCGCAGCGCCGACGCGAGGGCCAGCGGGTCGCCGGTGAGCTGGGCGCCGGAGGCGTCCGCCTCGTACTCGCGGGAGCGGCTCACGGCCATCTGGATGAGGGTGGCCGCGATCGGGCCGAGGAGCATGGTCAGCAGCATGCCGATCAGCCCGGGGCCCTCGTCGTCGTCCGAGCGGCCGACCGGGATCAGCCACGCGAAGTTGACCAGGAACATGATCACCGAGGCGAGGGCGCCGGCCACCGACGAGATCAGGATGTCCCGGTTGTAGACGTGGCTCAGCTCGTGGCCGAGGACACCGCGCAGCTCGCGCGGGTCCAGCAGGCGCAGGATGCCCTCGGTGCAGCAGACGGCCGCGTGACGCGGGTTGCGGCCGGTGGCGAAGGCGTTGGGCGCCTCCGTGGGCGAGATGTACAGCCGGGGCATGGGCTGGCGCGCCTGCGTCGAGAGCTCACGGACGATCCGGTACAGCTCGGGGGCCTCGAACTCGCTCACCGGTCGTGCCCGCATCGCGCGCAGGGCCAGCTTGTCGCTGTTCCAGTACGCGTACGCGTTCGTGCCGAGCGCCACCAGGACCGCGACGATCAGCCCCGTACGGCCGAAGAAGCTGCCGATGACGATGATGATCGCCGACAGTGCCCCGAGAAGTACTGCGGTCCTGAGCCCGTTGTGCCGGCGGTGCACCCTGACCCTCCCGATCGTGCGGCGCGGGAACCCTTCGGTCCAGTGGACCCTCCCGTTCAGGACAACGCCAGGCGAAGGCGGCGAGTTCCCAGGTGGGCGCGGTGGCGCGGACGTCCGTACGAGTGAGCGGGATCGGCCGGGCCGTCAGAAGAGGGTGGTGGCGGCGAAGCGCAGCACCAGCTGGGGCGCGCCGGAGAGGGCCACGCCGGCGGCCGCGGTGAGGGCGAGCGCGACGGTGAGCGGGGCCGGGACCCGGTGGCGTACGGGCTCGCCCTCGGGGGCGCGGAACAGCAGGGACGTCCACCGGAGGTAGTAGTAGAGCGCGATCACCACGTTGACGGCCATGACCACGGCGAGCCAGCCGAGCCCGGCGTCCACGGCCGCCGAGAAGACCGTGACCTTGGCGAACAGGCCGATCACGCCCGGCGGGAGCCCGGCCAGGCAGAGCAGGAAGAAGGCCAGGAGGACGGCGGTGACGGGGTTGGTGGCGTACAGGCCCCGGTAGTCCGCGATCCGGTTGAGCGGCTTCGTGCGGCCCACCAGGGCTGCCACCGCGAAGGCGCCGAGGTTCACGGCGGCGTACATCAGGGCGTAGGCGACGGTGGAGCCGATCGCCCTCTCGCCGTCCCGTGTGTACCCGGCGGCGGCGATCGGGACCAGGAGGTAGCCGGCCTGGCCGATCGAGGACCAGGCGAGCAGGCGTACGGCGCTGTACGCGCGCGTGGCCCGCTGCCGGAGGGCGCCGGCGTTGCCCGCCGTCATGGTGAGCGCGGCCAGGACGGCGAGGGCGGGGCCCCAGACGTCGGCGTACGACGGGAAGGCGATCACGGTGACGAGGATCAGGCCGGAGAAGCCGACCGCCTTGCCGACGACCGAGAGGTAGGCGGCGACCGGGAGCGGCGCGCCCACATAGGTCTCGGGGACCCAGAAGTGGAAGGGCACGGCGGCGGTCTTGAAGGCGAAGCCGACCAGGGTCAGGACGACACCGGTCTGGACGAGGGTGTGGAGCTGGCCGTCGGTCTGGGGCAGGCGGCGGGCGATCTCGGTGAGGTGCAGGGTGCCTGTGGCGGCGTAGACGAAGCTGACGCCCAGCAGGCTGACGGCGGTGGCGGTGACCGAGGAGAGGAAGAACTTCAGGGCGGCCTCGGCCGAGCGTGCCTCGCCGTGCCGGATGCCGACCAGGGCGAACGCGGGCAGGGAGGCGACCTCCAGGGCGACGATCAGGGTGGCGAGGTCGCGGGAGGCGGGCAGCAGCGCGGCACCGGCCGCCGAGGAGAGCAGCAGGAACCAGAACTCCCCGGCCGGGACGCGCCGCCGGTCGTCCTGGACGGCGGTCACGGACAGCAGGGCCGCGAGCAGGGCGCCGCCGAGGACGAGGAACTGGATGACGACGGTGAAGTGGTCGGCGGTGTAGCTGCACGCGCGCGTGGAGCGGGCCAGGCAGAAGGTGGCGCGGTCGCCGTCCAGCAGCGGCAGCAGCATGAGCCCGGCGGCGGCCAGGCCCGCGACGGAGAACCAGCCGAGGAGGCGTTTGCGGTCCTCGGGCAGGAACAGGTCGGTGACGAGCACGGCGAGGGCCGTGACGGCGACGACGACGGGCGGGGCGATGGCCAGCCAGTCGACGGACTGGACCAGGGCGTTGACCGCCGGTGCGGCCAGGTGTCCCGCTGTGGCCTGGGCGAGGGGCTGGGCCGGGGCGGTCATCGGGTGCCTCCCGCGAGGAGTTGCTGCACGGCCGGGTCGCTGAGGCCGAGCAGGGCCCTGGGCCAGAGTCCGGCGAGGACGGTGAGGACGACGAGCGGGGTCCAGGCGGCGAACTCGTAGCCGCGTACGTCGGCGAGCTCGGGCAGGTCCTGGCGCGGATCGCCCATGCAGACCCGGCGGACCACGACCAGCAGGTACGCGGCGGTCAGCAGGGTGCCGAAGGCGCCGATCGCCAGGAACACCAGGTAGGCGGCCCGGCTGAGCCCGGCGGCGGGCTGGAACGCGCCGAACAGCGCGAGCATCTCGCCCCAGAACCCGGCGAGTCCGGGCAGACCGAGCGAGGCGACGGCGCCGAAGGCGAGCAGGCCGCCGAGACGCGGGGCGCGGCCGTACAGGGCACCCCCGCCGTGCGCGGCAAGGGTGTCGAGGTCGGTGCCGCCGGTGCGGTCCTTCAGAGCGCCGACCAGGAAGAACAGCAGACCGGTGATGAGGCCGTGGGCGATGTTGGCGAACAGCGCGCCGTTGACGCCGGTGGGGGTCATGGTGGAGATGCCGAGCAGCACGAAGCCCATGTGGCCGACCGAGGAGTACGCGATCAGCCGCTTCAGGTCGCCCTTGGCGCCCCGCCTGGCAAGGGAGAGGCAGGCCAGGGACCCGTAGACGATCCCGACGACGGCGAACGCGGCGAGGTACGGGGCGAAGACCCGGAAACCGTCGGGCGCCACCGGGAGCAGGATGCGGACGAACCCGTACGTGCCCATCTTCAGCAGCACGCCGGCGAGCAGCACCGAGCCGGTGGTCGGGGCGGCGGTGTGGGCGTCGGGGAGCCAGCTGTGCAGGGGCCACATCGGTGCCTTGACCGCGAGGCCGATCCCGATCGCCAGGACGGCGATGAACTGCACGGACATGGTGAGCGACCGGCCATTGTCAGTGGCGAGTGCCACCATGTCGAACGTGCCCGCCCTGATCCCGATCAGCAGCAGGCCGAGCAGCATGACCACGGAGCCGAGCAGCGTGTACAGGATGAACTTCCACGCGGCGCGGGTCCGGCCCTCGCCGCCCCAGCGGGCGATGAGGAAGTACATCGGGATCAGCACGGTCTCGAAGGCCAGGAAGAACAGGACGAGGTCGAGCACGGCGAAGGAGGCGAGGGTGCCGCCTTCCAGCAGCAGGACCAGGGCGGTGAAGCCCTTCGGGGAGGGCCCCGCGGGCGGCTTGAAGTAGGAGTGGAGCGCGCAGAGGAAGGTCAGCAGCGCGGTCAGCAGGAGAAGGGGGAGGGAGATGCCGTCGATGCCGAGGTGGATGCGCACATGGAGTGCGGGAATCCAGCTGATGTCGGTCGTGGCCTGCATCTTCGAGGGGTGGTCGTGGTCGAGACCGAGCGCCAGGACGATCGCGGCGACGAGGACCACGCCGGTCACGGTCACGCCGTGCCGGAGCACGGCCTGGTCGGGCGACTTCCCCCTCAGTCCGGGCGGGGCGGGCAGGAGGGCGGCGGCCGCGCCGAGGAGCGGCACGGCGACGACGAACACCAGAAGGAACTGCATCACTGATCCGCTGATACCGATCACGCCCGCTCACGCTCCCGAGGCGACGAGGAGGACGGCGACCGTCAGGACGACGGTGCCGGCGAGCAGCGCGCTCACATAGGTCTGCACATTGCCGGTCTGCGCCCGCCGTACGGCCGCGCCCAGCAGCCGGGGCAGGGCGGCGGCGCCGCGCACGTAGGTGTCGACGACCTCGCGGTCCAGGAAGCGGACCAGGCTCGCCGCGCCCAGTACCGGGCGGACGAACAGCGCCGAGTACACGGCGTCCAGGTGGAATCCCGAGGCGGCGGGCCCGTACAGCGGGCCGAGCAGCAGGCGGCCGGGGTCGGCCGGGTCGGGGGCCTTGGCGATGTCGCCGTACGCCGGTTCGTGGGCGGCGATGGCCTCGGCCTCGACCAGCCCCGCGTCGCCCTCCGGATGGGCGGCGACGGCACCCAGCGGGATCCGGGGTGCGCGGGCGGCGGCGCGTTGCCAGGCGCCGTGGGCCAGCAGGCCGCCGACCACCGCGAGGCCGGTGCCGAGGACGGAGGTGAGCAGGGTCGGCGCGAGGCTCACGCCGTCGAACCAGCCGGGGAGCGTGCGGTAGGCGAGCGCGCCGAAGGCCAGTGAGGGCACGGCCAGCACCCAGAGCACGACGGTCATGGTGAGCGGCTGGCGGATCGGGTTCTCCCCTGCTCGAACGGAGTTGAGAGCTTGGGGAAGGCCGGGGGCCTCGGCACCCCGGCCGCGGAAGGCCAGCAGCCAGAGGCGGGTGGCGTAGGCGGCGGTGAGCAGGGCCGTCGCCAGCGCGGCGACGAGCACGATCCAGCCGGCGGCGCCCGGCGCCGGGCCGGGGTGGCCGGTGGCGAGGCGTTCGGCGGCGCCGAGGACGGATTCCTTGGAGAAGAACCCGCTGAAGGGCGGGATCGCGGCCAGCGCGAGGAGGGCCACGGTCATCGTCCAGAAGGCGTCCGGGACACGGTCGCGCAGGTGGCTCATCCGGGACATGGCGGCCAGCGAGTTGGTGCCGGCGGCGTGGATGACGGCTCCGGCGGCGAGGAACAGCAGCGCCTTGAAGGCGCCGTGGGCGAGGAGGTGGAAGACGGCGGCACTGCGGTCGCCGACGGCGAGGGCACCGGTCATGTAGCCGAGCTGGCCGATCGTCGAGTAGGCGAGGACGCGCTTGATGTCGTCCTGCGCGAGCGCGGCGAGACCGGAGCCCACCATGGTGACGGCGGCCATCACCGCGAGGACGGTCATCGCGGCGGCGGACGCCTCGAACACGGGGAGGAGGCGGGCCACGAAGTAGACACCGGCGGCGACCATCGTGGCGGCGTGGATCAGCGCGGAGACGGGCGTGGGGCCCGCCATCGCGTCGGGGAGCCAGGTGTGCAGCGGGAACTGCGCCGACTTGCCCGCCACGCCGGCCAGGAGCAGCAGCGCGATCAGGGTGGGGTGGTGGAGTCCGCCGCTCGCCACGGCGCCGAGGACGCGGGTGATGCGGAAGGACCCGGCGTCGGTGCCGAGCGCGAACAGGCCGATCAGGAACGGGACGTCACCGAGCTTGGTGACCAGGAACGCCTTGAGGGAGGCGGCGCGGGCCTCGGGGGTGCCCCAGTAGTGGCCGACGAGGAAGTAGGAGCAGATGCCCATGACCTCCCAGCCGACCAGCAGCACGATCAGGTCGCCGGAGTAGACGACGAGGAGCATCGCGGAGGTGAAGAGGGAGACCAGGGCCGCGTAGGAGGGGTAGCGGGGGTCGTCGCGCAGGTAGCCGGTGGAGTAGACCTGCACGCAGGTCGCCACGAAGGCCACCAGGATCGCGACGAGCGCGGCGAAGCCGTCGACGTTCAGCGCCAGGTCGACGGGGACCGAGCCGGTGGGCGTCAGCAGGGTGTACGCGTCGACGGGCCGGCCGCCGCCCTGACGGACCGCGACCAGCGCGGCCAGCACGAGCGAGGCCAGCGGCGGCAGCACGGCGAGCGGGCGGACGAAGCCGGGCGCGGTGCGGCCCAGCAGGAGTCCGGCCACGGCGCCGAGGAACGGCAGGAGGGGGACGAGAGCGGCGAGGGTGGTGGTGGTCACGCGGTGGCCTCTGCCTTCTCGGTCCCGGAGGCGTCGGGACGGCCGGGGTCGTCGTCGGGGGTCTCGGCGGTGTCGCGGAGCCGGTCGATGTCGGCAGTGCCCCGGTCGCGGTGGACGGCGAGGACGATCGCCAGGCCGATGCCGATCTCGGCGGCCGCGACGGCGATGGTGAACAGGGTCAGCGCCTGGCCGGAGTGCAGGGTGTCCCTGGCGGCCCGGCTGAGCCAGACGTCGAAGGCGACGAGGTTGAGGTTGACGGCGTTGAGCATCAGCTCGACCGACATCAGGACCAGGATCGCGTTGCGGCGGGCGAGGACGCCGTAGACGCCGGTGCAGAAGAGGAGGGCGGCGAGTACGGCGGGGTAGGCGAGGTGCATCAGCGGGCGCCTTCCTCGTCGCCGGAGGTCCTGGCCGGGCCCGGGGTGCCGGCCGCCTCCGCCTTGGTCTTGCGGGACAGCACGATCGCGCCGACCAGGGCCGCGAGGAGCAGCACGGAGAGCGCCTCGAAGGGCAGCACCCAGTGGCTGAAGAGGCTCTCGCCGGTGACGCGTGTGGTGCCGGCGGCCGGGCCGTCCAGGTCGATCCAGGTGGCGCGGAACGCGTCCGTCACCACCCAGACCAGGGCACCCGCCGAGCCCGCGGCGACGACGAGCGCGGGCAGCCGGTTGCCCGAATCCGCGTCCGGGGAGCGGCCGATGGGGGCCCGGGTGAGCATCAGTCCGAAGAGCAGGAGGACGACGACGGAGCCGACGTAGATGAGGACCTGCACCCAGGCGATGAACTCGGCGGTGAGCAGGAGGTATTCGACGGCCAGGCCGCCGAGGGTGACCACCAGCCACAGGGCGGCGTGCACCAGTTGGCGCGTGGTGACGGTGATCAGCGCGGCGCCGAGGGTGACCAGGCCGACGAGGAGGAACGCGACCTCGACTCCGGTCGGGGACAGGAAGCCGTGCGGGGCGGTGGCGGCGAGGCTCACTGCTCTCCCTCCTGGTCCGGGTCCTGGCCGGCCTGCTCGGCGGCCCGAGCCTGCTCGGCGGCCTGGGCGGCGGCCAGCCTGTCGGCGCTCTTGCGGGCCGCGGCGATCTCCTTCGGTTCCTCCGCGTGTGGGTCCGGCGCGGGCGGGGCCGGGACGGTCCACATCCACTCGCGGAGCTTGTCGCGCTCGTGGGTCAGTTCGCGGATGTCGGTCTCGGCGTACTCGAACTCCGGGGACCAGAACAGCGCGTCGAAGGGGCAGACCTCGATGCAGATGCCGCAGTACATGCAGAGGGAGAAGTCGATGGCGAACCGGTCGAGGACGTTCCGGCTGCGCTCCCGTCCGCCGGGTGCGGCGGCCGGGACGGTCTCCTTGTGGGAGTCGATGTAGATGCACCAGTCGGGGCACTCGCGGGCGCAGAGCATGCAGACCGTGCAGTTCTCCTCGAACAGGCCGATCACCCCGCGTGTGCGGGGCGGGAGGTCGGGCTGCACGTCGGGGTACTGCTCGGTGACCGTCTTCCTCGTCATCGTGCGCAGGGTGACGGCGAGGCCCTTGGCAAGGCCGGAGAAGGGGACGGACATCAGGCGGTCACCACCTTGACGACGCCGGTGAGGGCGATCTGGGCGAGGGCGAGCGGGACGAGGACGGTCCAGGACAGCTTCTGGAGCTGGTCCTCGCGCAGCCGGGGGTAGGTGACCCGGAGCCAGATCACCAGGAAGGCGAGGAGCGCGGTCTTCACCAGGGTCCACACCCAGCCGAGCCCGTCGGCACCCCAGGGGCCGTGCCAGCCGCCCAGGAAGAGGACGGTGGTCAGACCGCACAGGACGACGATCCCCGCGTACTCGGCGAGCAGGAACAGGGCGAAGCGCAGCCCGGTGTACTCGGTGTACGCACCGAAGATGATCTCCGAGTCGGCCACCGGCATGTCGAACGGCGGCCGTTGCAGCTCGGCGAGTCCGGCGACGAAGAACACCACCGCGCCGGTGAGCTGCCAGGGCAGCCACCACCAGTGGAAGGCGTCGGCGATGCCGGGCAGCGAGACCGTGCCGGCCGCCATCGCCACGGAGGCGGCGGCGAGCAGCATGGGCAGTTCGTAGGCGAGCAGCTGGGCGGCGGTACGCAGGCCGCCGAGCAGGGAGAACTTGTTCGCGCTGGCCCAGCCCGCCATCAGCGAGCCGAGGACGCCCACGCCCATCACCGCGAGCACGAAGAAGATGCCCGCGTCCAGCACCTGGCCGACGGCACCGGCGCTCGGGCCGACCGGGATGGCGAGCAGCACGACGAGGTACGGCAGCAGGGCGACCGCGGGGGCCAGCTGGAAGACGCGGCGATCGGCGTCCGCCGGGACCACGTCCTCCTTCTGTGCGAACTTCACTCCGTCCGCCACGAGTTGGGCCCAGCCGTGGAAGCCGCCCGCGTACATCGGGCCGAGGCGGCCCTGCATGTGCGCCATCACCTTGTGCTCGGTCTGGCCGATGACCAGTGGCAACGTCAGGAACACGACGAACACGACGACGAGTCGCAGGGCGACGTCCAGCACGTCGTTCACTGCGCGCCTCCTGCGGGGTCGTCGGGGTTCTCGGCGGGTCCGGGCTCGGGAGCAGGGGGTGTCCTGGGCGGCTCGGCGGCCTCGTCGGCCTCCTCGAAGGCCGGACGGGCATGGTGCCAGGGCGCGTCGGCGCTGCGACGCCGCGCCGGCTCGGCCGGTTTGGCGGGTTTCGTCGGCTCGCCCGGCTCAGCAGCTCCGGCCGGCTCGGCCGGCCCTGTCGGCTCGCTCGATCCCGAGGACTCGGCACGCTCCGTCGGCTCCGGCGTCTCCGCACGCTGCGAAGCCGACCCCTGCGAGGCGCTGCGCGACCTGCGCGGCCCGCCCGGCGTCCCGGCCGGAGCCTCCGCGCCCTCCTGACTGGCCGACCCCTGCGAGGCACTCCGCATCCGACGCGGCGGCGCCCCGGCAGCCGGCTCCGCCGAACCCTGGCTCGCCGAGCCCTCGCCGGCACTCCGCGTCCGCCGAGGCGACGCAGCCCCCGGCTCCGGAGCAGCCTGACTCGCCGACCCCTCACTCGCGCTCCGCGCCCGGCGCGGCCGCACGGCCTCTTCCGCGCCGGACACCGGCTCCCCCGCGGGCCGGGGCCGCCGAGCCGGCCGCTCGCCCGCCGCCACTCCCCTCGCGGGACGCGCGGGCGCGGGCGGCAACTGGCCCTTCAGCGGGCCCCACTCGTTCGGATCGGGCACGCCAGGCGGCAGCATCTGCCGTCGCCTGGGCCCGCCGTGTTCCGGCTCCCCCGGCTCCTTCGCCCCCGGCCACGCCTTGGCGACGCGGGCGGCGAGGACGAAGTCCTTGCGGAGGGGGTGGCCCTCGAAGTTCTCCGGCAGGAGCAGGTGGTCCAGCGCGGGATGGCCGGTGAAGTCGACCCCGAACATCTCGTGGGTCTCCCGCTCGTGCCAGGCGGCGCCCGCGTACACGCCGACGGCGCTCGGCAGCACCGGCGCCCCGTGCGGGACGGTCGTGCGCACCAGCAGGCGGCGGACCGGGTGCAGGGCGACGACGTGGGCGGAGACCCTGAACCCGGTGCCGGGTTCGTCCACCGCGCTCAGCCAGTCGAAATAGGTGCAGGTCAGCGTGGTACGAGCCGTCTCCAGCGCGGTGAGCCACGCGACCGGGGGCACGTCGACGGTGAGGACGTCGTAGGACTCCTCGGCGGTGGCGTCGGGACCGAAGAGTTCGTCCGCGGGGGCGGGCAGCCAGCCGGTGCTCATCGCGCTTCCCCCTTGGAGGAGGGAGCCGCCGGCGGACGGACCAGGCCGCTTTGGAGCGCGGCGGCGGACGGGCGGGCGGCGCCCCCCTCGCCGTACCGCTCCGCCAGGGACTCGCGGGCGATCTTCTCCTGGAGCTTGAGGATGCCCTGGAGCAGCGCCTCGGGGCGGGGCGGGCAGCCCGGCACGTACACGTCGACCGGGATGATCTGGTCGACGCCCTTGGTGACGGAGTAGGAGTCCCAGTACGGCCCGCCGCAGTTGGAGCAGGCGCCGAAGGAGATGACGTACTTCGGCTCGGGCATCTGCTCGTACAGCCGCTTCACGGCAGGGGCCATCTTGTCGGTGACCGTGCCGGAGACCACCATCAGGTCGGCCTGGCGGGGGCCCGGCGCGAAGGGGATGACGCCGAGCCGGATGAAGTCGTGGCGGGCCATCGACGCGGCGATGAACTCGATCGCGCAGCAGGCGAGGCCGAAGTTGAAGACCCAGAGCGAGTAGCGGCGGCCCCAGTTGAGGACGACCTTCATCGGCTCGGGGGCCAGCCGGGCCAGTGCGCCCAGACGCTTCGGCTCGGGCAGCAGCACCGGCTCGGGGGCGGCCGGGTTCACGTCCATGTCAGGACGCCCTTCTTGTAGGCGTACAGCAGGCCGACGGCGAGGAAGCCCAGGAAGACGAACATCTCCACCAGGGTGGCCGCGCCGTAACCGGGGGCGGCGAAGACCGTCGCCCAGGGGAACAGGAAGATCGAGTCGACGGCGAAGACGACGTACAGGAACGCGTAGACGTAGTACCGGACCTGGGTGTGGGCCCAGCCCTCCCCGACGGGGTCCACCCCGCACTCGTAGGTCATCAGCTTCTCGGGGGTGGGCACCACGGGGCGCAGCAGGCGGCCCGCGCCGAAGGCGGCCGCGACGAAGAGCACGCCGACGACGGCGAGCAGGCCCACGACCGCGTAGGACCCGAAGTAGTCCGACGCTGCGCCGCCCGCGGCGACCGTCGTCACCCCCAACGTCTCCCGCACCGTCCGTCCCTCGCTCCCTGACCGGGTGTCCTCCGTGACCTCCGCGCACCGTGTGACGGATGCGGCCGGAGGTTTGCGTACGCACGGGAGTCTAGGCCCTGATAAAGCGCCGGTAAGCAGGCCGTGACGCCCGGGGAGGCCGGGGGTGGGGTTTTCCCCAGGGCCCGGGAGGCGGTCCACCGCATGGCGTACGGGCCTTCGGGCACGGCAGGCTGACCGCCATGACCGTTCCCCCTCCCGCCGCCGGACCGGCCGGCGACACCGAACGTCCGCCGTCCGCCCGGCTCGCCTTCGACGCGCACACCTGGAAGGAGGTGGCGCATCTCCTGCTGAACCTGCCGCTGGCGGTGGCGGGCTTCGTGTACGCGGTGACCGTGCTGTCCGTGAGCGGGGGCCTCACCGTCACGGTGCTCGGGCTGCCGCTGCTGGCGGGGTCCCTGCTGGGTGCCCGGCTGCTGGGCAGGCTGGAGCGTGCGCGGGTGCGGGTGCTGCTCGGGGTGCGGGTGCCGGAGCCGTCACCGCTGCCGTTCGCGCGGGGCGGCGGGGTGGTGCGCCGGCTGTGGCAGGCGCTGCGGGACCCGGTGGGCTGGCGGTCGCTGCTCTACTGCCTGATCCGGCTGCCCTGGGGCGTTCTGACCTTCACCGCGATGCTGGTCTCGTTCTTCGTGCTGTGGCCGGTGCTCGGCCTTCTGGCGCGGGGTCTGGCGAACGTGGACCGGGCGCTGGCCCGCTCGCTGCTGGCGCCGTCGGACGAACTGGAGCGCCGGATAGCGGAGCTGGAGTCGGACCGGGGTGTGGTCGTCGACACCGCCGCCGCCGACCTGCGCCGTATCGAACGGGACCTGCACGACGGAGCACAGGCACGCCTGGTCAACCTCGCCATGGGACTCGGCCTCGCCAAGGAGAAACTCCACCACGACCCCGAAACCGCCGCCCGCATGGTCGAAGAAGCCCACGGCGAGGTCAAAACCGCCCTCAAGGAACTCCGCGACCTCGCCCGGGGCATCCACCCCGCCGTCCTCACCGACCGAGGACTCGACGCAGCCCTCTCCGCCATCGCCGCACGCTGCACCGTCCCCGTCACCCTCACCGTCGACCTCCCCACCCGCCCCGCACCCGCCATCGAAGGCATCACCTACTACACCGCCAGCGAACTCCTCCAGAACATCAGCAAACACAGCCACGCCCACCACGCCACCCTCGACCTCTGGCACACCCCCCACCACCTCATGCTCCAGATCCGCGACGACGGAATCGGCGGAGCCGACCCCGCCCACGGATCAGGACTCGCCGGACTCACCGAACGCCTCGACGCGGTCGACGGAGTCCTCCGCGTGGACTCCCCACCCGGCGGACCGACCGTCGTCACCGCAGAACTGCCCTGGCGGGACCGCGACGACGAGCACCCCGCCGGACGGTAGGGAGAACCCCCCGTCCGAGACGGGGACCCACGTCATGGTCCGCACCCGGCCCCGAGCAGGAGTCTGGTCGGACAAGCCCACACCAGGAGAACGGGGACCACACCGATGGCCACGCAACTCACGACGTACCGGGAAGAGCCGGGCCGCCACCGCCTTCCCGCCGCGCTGCGGGCGCCGCTGGAGGCGCGGACCTGGCGGCAGCTGGGATACGCGCTGACCGGACTGCCGGTGGCCGTCGCCCTGTTCGTGTGGACGGTAACGATGATCTCGCTCGGCGCCGGCCTGCTGGTCACCTTCGTCGGGGTGCCGGTGCTCGCGCTGGCCCTGGTCGGCTGCCGGGGCTTCGGGGCGCTGGAGCGGGCGCGGGCCGGGGCGCTGCTGAAGGTGCGGGTGGCCGCGCCGGAACCGCTGGAGCCCAGCGGGCCGGGGCTGCTGCCCTGGCTCGGCGCGGTGCTCAGGAGCGGCTCGTCCTGGCGGCACCTGGTGTACGCGCTGGTGCACTTCCCGTGGGCGGTGTTCTCCTTCTCGGTCGCCATCAGCTTCTGGACGTACGGCTGGGCGCTGCTGACGTACCCCCTGTGGTTCTGGGTGTTCCCGATGTGGGCCGGGCAGGGCGGCATCCAGCTCTACGGGGACGACCACCACAGCGTCTACCTGGACAATCCCTTCGAGATCACCGCGACCGCGCTGGTGGGGCTGGTGTTCACGCTGCTCACCCCGTGGCTGCTGCGCGGCCTGACCACGGTGGACGGGCTGCTGGTGCGCGGCCTGCTCGGCCCCTCCCGGCTGACGGCCCGCGTGGAGGAGCTGGAGTCGGACCGGGGTGTGGTCGTCGACACCGCCGCCGCCGACCTGCGCCGTATCGAACGGGACCTGCACGACGGAGCACAGGCACGCCTGGTCAACCTCGCCATGGGACTCGGCCTCGCCAAGGAGAAACTCCACCACGACCCCGAAACCGCCGCCCGCATGGTCGAAGAAGCCCACGGCGAGGTCAAAACCGCCCTCAAGGAACTCCGCGACCTCGCCCGGGGCATCCACCCCGCCGTCCTCACCGACCGAGGACTCGACGCAGCCCTCTCCGCCATCGCCGCACGCTGCACCGTCCCCGTCACCCTCACCGTCGACCTCCCCACCCGCCCCGCACCCGCCATCGAAGGCATCACCTACTACACCGCCAGCGAACTCCTCCAGAACATCAGCAAACACAGCCACGCCCACCACGCCACCCTCGACCTCTGGCACACCCCCCACCACCTCATGCTCCAGATCCGCGACGACGGAATCGGCGGAGCCGACCCCGCCCACGGATCAGGACTCGCCGGACTCACCGAACGCCTCGACGCGGTCGACGGAGTCCTCCGCGTGGACTCCCCACCCGGCGGACCGACCGTCGTCACCGCAGAACTGCCCTGGCGGGCCTGAGGAAGCTGCAATGCTGGGCCTCCTGTCGACAGGTGTGCGGGGGCTCGGGGAATCGTGGAGAACAAGGTGCGTGTGGTCATCGCCGAGGACTCGGTGCTGCTGAGAGAGGGGCTGACCCGGCTGCTGACCGACCTCGGCCACGAGGTGGTGGCCGGGGTCGCGGACGCGGAGGCGCTGCTCGCCACCATCGCGGAGCTGGCCGGCCGGGACGAGCTGCCGGACGTGGTGGTGGCGGACGTGCGGATGCCGCCGACGCACACCGACGAAGGGGTGCGGGCCGCCGTGGAGCTGCGCGGCCGCCACCCGGACCTCGGGGTGCTGGTGCTGTCGCAGTACGTGGAGGAGCGGTACGCCACCGAGCTGCTGGCCGGGTCCAGCCGGGGCGTCGGCTATCTGCTCAAGGACCGGGTCGCGGACGTGCGCGAGTTCGTCGCCGCCGTGGAGCGGGTCGCGCAGGGCGGTACCGCGCTGGACCCGGAGGTGGTGGCGCAGTTGCTGGGCCGCAGCCGCAAGCAGGACGTGCTGGCCGCGCTGACCCCGCGCGAGCGGGAGGTGCTGGGGCTGATGGCGGAGGGACGGACCAACTCGGCCGTGGCCCGGCAGCTCGTGGTGAGCGACGGCGCGGTGGAGAAGCACGTCAGCAACATCTTCATGAAGCTGGGCCTGACCCCGAGCGACGGAGACCACCGGCGTGTTCTGGCCGTGCTGACGTATCTGAACTCCTGACGGCGCCCAGACTGGACGGCGTGGCGAGTCCACATGACGGGAGATACCCAAGCGATCCTCGGAAGCCGACCCTGAGCGACGTAGGGTTGACCCTGGGATTGGTCCGGGGGAAGACCTCCCCCGGACGGCCGCCTCGAAGGAGGTCCAGTTCAGTGACCAGTCAGGTCAGCAGCCCGGCGGAGCAGGCCGATGAGAACGCCGCCGGCAGGCAGCGCGGTCCGGGCGGAGCGAAGGACGTACGGCGCCTGGACCGGGTGATCATCCGGTTCGCGGGGGACTCCGGTGACGGTATGCAGCTCACCGGGGACCGGTTCACCTCTCAGACCGCGTCCTTCGGCAACGACCTCTCCACCCTTCCCAACTTCCCCGCCGAGATCCGCGCGCCCGCCGGCACGCTGCCCGGCGTCTCCTCTTTCCAGCTCCACTTCGCCGACCACGACATCCTCACCCCGGGCGACGCGCCGAACGTGCTGGTCGCCATGAACCCGGCCGCGCTCAAGGCCAACGTCGGCGACCTGCCGCGCGGCGCCGAGATCATCGTCGACACGGACGAGTTCACCAAGCGGGCGCTGGCGAAGGTGGGCTACGCCGATTCCCCGCTGGACGACGGCTCGCTCGACGGTTACCACCTGCACCCGGTGCCGCTGACCACGCTGACGGTGGAGGCGCTGAAGGAGTTCGACCTCTCCCGCAAGGAGGCCGAGCGCAGCAAGAACATGTTCGCGCTGGGGCTGCTGAGCTGGATGTACCACCGGCCCACCGAGGCCACCGAGAAGTTCCTGACCACCAAGTTCGCGAAGAAGCCGGACATCGCGGCGGCCAACGTGGCCGCGTTCCGGGCGGGCTGGAACTTCGGGGAGACGACCGAGGACTTCGCCGTCTCCTACGAGGTGGCGCCGGCCTCGCGGGCCTTCCCGCCCGGTGTCTACCGCAACATCTCCGGCAACCTGGCCCTGGCCTACGGGCTGATCGCGGCCTCCCGGCAGGCCGACCTCCCGCTGTTCCTGGGCTCGTACCCGATCACCCCGGCCTCCGACATCCTGCACGAGTTGTCGAAGCACAAGAACTTCGGTGTGCGGACCTTCCAGGCCGAGGACGAGATCGCGGGCATCGGCGCGGCGCTGGGCGCGGCGTTCGGCGGTTCGCTCGCGGTGACGACGACCTCGGGGCCGGGGGTGGCGCTCAAGAGCGAGACGATCGGGCTCGCGGTCTCGCTGGAGCTGCCCCTGCTGGTGATCGACATCCAGCGAGGCGGCCCGTCGACGGGTCTGCCCACCAAGACCGAGCAGGCCGACCTGCTCCAGGCCATGTACGGGCGCAACGGCGAGGCGCCGGTGCCGGTGGTGGCACCGCGCACCCCGGCCGACTGTTTCGACGCGGCTCTGGAGGCGGCCCGGATCGCACTCACGTACCGCACCCCGGTGTTCCTGCTCTCCGACGGCTACCTGGCCAACGGCTCCGAGCCGTGGCGCATCCCGGACCTCGACGAGCTCCCCGACCTCCAGGTGCAGTTCGCGCAGGGCCCGAACCACCGGCTCGACGACGGCACCGAGGTCTTCTGGCCCTACAAACGGGACCCGCGGACGCTGGCCCGCCCCTGGGCGGTGCCGGGCACGCCGGGGCTGGAGCACCGCATCGGCGGCATCGAGAAGCAGGACGGCACGGGCAACATCTCCTACGACCCGGCCAACCACGACCTGATGGTCCGCACCCGCCAGGCCAAGATCGACGGCATCGACGTCCCCGACATCGAGGTGGACGACCCGGACGGCGCCGGGACGCTGGTGCTCGGCTGGGGTTCGACGTACGGCCCGATCACGGCGGCGGTCCGGCGGCTGCGCACGGCCGGGGAGTCCGTCGCGCAGGCCCACCTGCGCCACCTCAGCCCCTTCCCGGCCAACCTCGGCGAGGTGCTGAAGGGCTACGGCAAGGTGGTGGTCCCGGAGATGAACCTGGGGCAGCTCGCCACCCTGGTCCGGGCGAAGTACCTGGTCGACGCCCGCTCGTTCAACCAGGTCAACGGCATGCCGTTCAAGGCGGAACAGCTCGCCGCCGCGCTCAAGGAGGCCATCGATGACTGACTCCGCACGCGAGCTGCTCCAGCTCGTCCCCAAGGCCGGGGCCAAGCAGTCGATGAAGGACTTCAAGTCCGACCAGGAGGTCCGCTGGTGCCCCGGCTGCGGGGACTACGCGATCCTCGCGGCCGTGCAGGGCTTCATGCCCGAACTCGGCCTGGCGAAGGAGAACATCGTCTTCGTCTCGGGCATCGGCTGCTCCTCCCGCTTCCCGTACTACATGAACACCTACGGGATGCACTCCATCCACGGCCGCGCCCCGGCCATCGCCACCGGGCTCGCCTCCTCGCGGCGGGACCTGTCGGTGTGGGTCGTCACCGGTGACGGGGACGCGCTGTCCATCGGCGGCAACCATCTGATCCACGCTCTGCGCCGCAACGTGAACCTGAAGATCCTGCTGTTCAACAACCGGATCTACGGCCTCACCAAGGGCCAGTACTCCCCGACCTCCGAACTCGGCAAGATCACCAAGTCGACGCCGATGGGGTCGCTGGACGCGCCCTTCAACCCGGTGTCGCTGGCGCTGGGCGCGGAGGCGTCGTTCGTGGCACGGACCATCGACTCCGACCGCAAGCATCTGACCGAGGTGCTGCGGGCTGCCGCCGACCACCCGGGCACGGCGCTGATCGAGATCTACCAGAACTGCAACATCTTCAACGACGGCGCCTTCGACGCACTGAAGGACAGCCGGCGGGCCGGGGAGGCGCTGATCCGGCTGGAGCACGGGCAGCCGGTGCGGTTCGGCACGGACGGCTCGCGGGGTGTCGTACGGGACCGGACCGGTGAGCTGACGGTGGTCACCGTGACCCCGGACAACGAGGCGGACCTGCTCGTCCACGACGCGCACGCGGCCTCGCCCACCACGGCGTTCGCGCTGTCCCGGCTGGCCGACCAGGACACCCTGCACCACACCCCGATCGGGGTGTTCCGTGCGGTGGACCGGCCGGTCTACGACAGTCTGATGGCCGAGCAGCTGGACACCGCGATCGAGCAGCAGGGCAAGGGCGACCTGGCCACGCTGCTGGCGGGCGGGGACACCTGGACGGTCGTCGGCTGAGACCCCCGAGCGGTGTGTCCTACGAGGTCCGGGAGCGTGTCTCCCGGACCTCGTCGTATGCGCGGCGGGCCTCCTCCACCTGCTCCAAGCGGTCCTGGGTCCAGACGGCCAGCGCCCTGACCCGCTCGGCGGCCTCGCGGCCCAGGCCGGTGAGGGAGTAGTCCACGCGGGGCGGGATGACCGGCTTGGCGTCCCGGTCGACCAGGCCGTCCCGCTCCAGCGTCTGGAGGGTCTGGGTGAGCATCTTCTCGCTCACCTCGCGCCCGCCCCAGCGGCCGACCGCCCGCCGCAGCTCGCCGAACCGGTAGGAGCGGTCCAGCAGTTCGATGAGGACGAGCGTGCCCCAGCGGCTCGTCACATGCTCCAGCACCAGCCGCTGGGGGTACTGGGTGTCGCCGGCCTGGTTACTTACTTCCACAGCAGTAGCTTACTTTGAAGTAAGTACTATCTTTAAGTTAGCGCCCATCTTAGGGTTAGCGTCACAACCTCGACGTTCCCCTAGGAGCAACCCCATGAGCATCGTCGTCACCGGAGCCACCGGACACCTCGGCCGCCACGTGATCGCCCAACTGCTGGAGCGAGTCCCCGCCGAGGAGATCACCGCGGTCGTGCGGGACCAGGCCAAGGGCGCCGGGTTCGCAGAGCGCGGTGTGCGGCTGGCCGTCGCCGACTACAACGCCCCCGAGACCTTCGACGGCCTCCTCTCGGCCGGCGACAAGGTGCTGCTGATCTCGGGCAACGAGTTCGACAAGGGCCGGGTGTCCCAGCACCAGGCGGTCATCGACGCGGCGAAGGCGGCGGGGGTGGCGCTGCTCGCGTACACCAGCGCGCCGGGCACCCTGACCGCGGCGCTGGCCGACGACCACCGGGCGACCGAAGAGGCGGTGCTCGCCTCCGGGCTGCCGTACTCGCTGCTGCGCAACGGCTGGTACCACGAGAACTACACCGAGAACCTGGCCCCCGTCCTGGCCCACGACGCGGTGGTCGCGGCGGCGGGCGAGGGCCGCGTGTCCTCCGCCGCACGAGCCGACTACGCCGCCGCGGCGGTCGCCGTACTGACCGGCGAGGGCCACGAGAACACCACCTACGAGCTGGGCGGTGACGTGGCGTGGGGCTTCGACGAGTACGCGGCCGAGCTGAGCGCGCGGACCGGGCGGCCGATCGGCTACCGGCCCGTCTCCGGCGAGACCCTCAAGGGAATCCTGGCCGGGGCGGGGCTGCCGGACGCGCTCGCGGAGATGCTGGCCGGGGTGGACGCGTCGATCGAGCGGGGCGAGCTGGTCGTTCCGGGCGGCGAACTGTCGCGGCTGA
Organism: Streptomyces sp. NPDC001781; assembly: GCF_053596035.1. Taxonomy (NCBI): domain Bacteria; kingdom Bacillati; phylum Actinomycetota; class Actinomycetes; order Kitasatosporales; family Streptomycetaceae; genus Streptomyces; species Streptomyces sp. NPDC001781. The sequence goes on from NZ_JBSFFI010000003.1 coordinate 186,163, forward strand.
TCGGGCGCCCGACGACGCCGCTGGCCGTGGCGGTGGAGGAGGGGCTGAAGGAGGCCGAGGCGAGCTGAGGCACCGAGCCGGACGGGTGCGCTTCCCCTCTCTCCCTCCGGTCATGACCGTATGGCGATACGTACATGACATGGAGGGCGGGGCAGCGCTACCTTCGTTCTCGCGTGGCGGATCGCGAGAAGGAGGAGCCCGTGGCCGGGACGTCCAAGGGTGAACACCGAACAGGGCTGCTCAACGGCATCGCGGCGTACGGGATGTGGGGGCTCGTTCCCCTCTTCTGGCCGCTGCTGAAGCCGGCCGGGGCCATGGAGATCCTGGCCCACCGCATGGTGTGGTCCCTCGTGTTCGTCGCCGCGGCCCTGGGGTTCGTCCGCCGGTGGGCGTGGGCGGGCGAACTGCTGCGCCGGCCGCGGCGGCTGGCGCTGATCGCGGTGGCGGCCGCCGTCATCACGGTGAACTGGGGCGTCTACATCTGGGCCGTGAACTCGGGTCACGTGGTGGAGGCGTCCCTCGGGTACTTCATCAACCCGCTGATGACCATCGCGCTGGGCGTGCTGCTGCTGAAGGAGCGGCTCCGGCCGGCGCAGTGGGCGGCGGTGGGCGTCGGTTTCGCGTCCGTGGTCGTCCTGACCGTGGGCTACGGCCGGCCCCCGTGGATCTCCCTCTGCCTCGCGGTGAGCTTCGCGACGTACGGCCTGGTGAAGAAGAAGGTCGGTCTGGGCGGCGTGGAGTCCCTGGCCGCCGAGACGGCCGTCCAGTTCCTGCCCGCCCTCGCCTACCTGATCTGGCTCGGCACCCGCGGCGACCTCACCTTCGCGACGGAGGGACCCGGCCACGCCGCCCTCCTCGCCTCCACCGGCATCGTCACGGCCCTCCCCCTGGTCTGCTTCGGTGCCGCCGCCATCCGGGTCCCCCTCTCCACCCTCGGCCTCCTCCAGTACCTGGCCCCCGTCTTCCAGTTCCTCCTCGGCATCCTCTACTTCCACGAGGCCATGCCCCCGGAGCGCTGGGCGGGCTTCGCCCTGGTCTGGCTGGCACTGGCCCTCCTGACCTGGGACGCGATGCGCTCCGCGCACCGGGCCCGGGTGGTGGCGATGTCCCGCCGGACGGACCCGGCCGCCGCGGCGGTCGACGCGCTGGACGTCTGAACGCCCCGCCGCCGCGGTGCGTCCCGGGCGGTCCCGAGCCGGACTCCGGCGGCCACCGCACGGCGCAGGGCGCACGAAGTGGCGCACGGGAGCGAAAGCGGAAACATGAGGAACCGGCCGAGGATCGGGCCGTTAGACTCATTGACAGGCTGCCTCTCCCCGACAGGAAGAAGCGGTGGTGCTCAACACACTGCAGCAAATGATCAAGGGTCGGCTGGACCAGAACGGCTGGTCCTACAACGACGTGGCGCGCCGGGGCGGCATCTCACGTTCGACGGTGCATCATCTGGCCACGTCGGGACGGCTGGCCCAAGTGCCGCAGAAGGCCACGCTGGAGGGCCTCGCCAGGGGACTCGGCATCCCGGTGGCTCCCGTTCAGCGGGCCGCCGTGGAGGCGGCGGGGGTCAACCTGTACTTCGAGGACGCTCCCGCGGTGACCGACCCCGAGGTGGAGATCCTCATCGCTAGCGTGCAGCGGTTGAGCCCGAAGGACCGGCGGCACGTCGCGGTTCTGGTGGAGTCGCTGCTCGAGGCGCGCGGGGTCGAGCCCGAGCGGGGCTGACCTGCTCCCGGCACGGCCGTCGCCGGTCGGAACCGGCCGCGCCGCGGGCCACCGGACCGCTCACCCGGCGAGGGCTGGTTTCCCCGCGGTCGTGATCCAGGTGATGACGGCCTGGACGGTGACGTCGTCCAGTTCGGCCACGGCGAAGACGGCCTGCACGTCGTCGGCCTCCAGCGAGCGGCCCGCCGCCTCCAGGGCGTAGTACAGCAGCACGCGGTGCGCCTGCGGAGCGGCCGGACTCCTGGCCGTGCACGACCGGGAGGTTCCGGAGCGGGGCAGGGGTGGGGTGAGATCCATGTGTCCGCCTTACGGGAGGGGAAGGTTCGGTTCGCGGCTCGTCGGCCCCTGACGGGCCAGGCGGTTCAGCACCCTCGACAGTTCCGGACGCGGCGGCGGCAGGCCCGCAGGAGTTCCCGGCGGCGCGCGGCGCACGTGCTCCCAGAAGGTCTCGGCCACCGCGTGGTCGTACCACTCGCCCCTGACGGCGCCGGGTGGTGCCCAGCCGGACGCCACGGTCCGCTCGGTGAAGACACAGCTGAAGCCGGACGCCGGCGGGACGGGCGTGCTCGCCCGCCGGGCCAGAGCCGCCTGAAGTGTGCGCGTGAGGAGCCCGTGGTCCGGCGCGGCGGTGGCTCGCCAGCTCAGCAGGTGCCGTCCGACGGCGTCCAGGACGACCGCGACGCAGAGGTCGCCCTCCCGTGTGGCGCACACGGCCGTGTCCACGACCCACCGGGTGCCGGGCCGGGCGAACTCCCCGGAGCCGCCGGCCGCCGGGAGGCGTCCGGGCGTCCCCCGCAGACCGGACCGCCGCATGAGCCGTTCCACGGTCCCGTGACTGACCTTGATCCCGAGACGACGGTCGAGTTCCGCGTGGATGCGCCGGTAGCCCCAGGAGGACCCCGACTGCCGGTGGAGGTCGGTGATCAGCCGGGTCAGCCAGGCGTGCCGCAGGTCCCTGTCCGACGCGGGGCGCTCACGCCACGCGTAGTAGCCGGACTCGGAGACGTGCAGCAGGGCGGCGACCCTGCGCGCGGGAAAACCCTGCGCCGCCACGCGTGCGATCACCTCGTAGCGTCTTTTGGGGGCATCACGTCGTTCAGGGCGTCGATCGTCCTGCGGCACAGCAGCAGTTCGGCCTCGAGTTCCTGCACGCGGCCGGGGGCCGGGGACGGGCCGTCCGGGACGTCGAGGGAGCGCCGCCAGCGGTAGACGGTGCTGGCCGGGATGCCCAGCCTCCGGGCGACGTCCTGCGCCGCGTGTCCTTCGGAGAGGAGCTGGAGGACGCGCACGCGCGATGTTGCGGGATGCGGACTGGTCACGTTCTCGGATCTTCCGGGGTGGGACGGTGACGGGGTTGGCGGGGCCGGCGGCCGCGGGTGAGGCGGCGGCCCGGACGTCGCCGGCGGGGCGGGGACGTCCGGGCCGGATGACCGCCGGGCCGGGAGCGGTTGGCCGGACGGGTGTCAGTCGACGTGACGGCGCATCGTGACGAAGGGGGCGAAGTCCGCCCCGGGGTCACCCTTGCGGGCCCGGGGGGCCCGAGCGGCCTCCCGGTCGAGAACCGCCTTGACCTCGTGGGAGAGCGCGTCGGCGCGCTGCCGGATCACGGAGACCGGCAGCCGCGAGGACCGCAGTTCCGCCGCGCGGTGGCCCAGCGCCGCCAGCTCCCGCCGGGCGCCCGCTCCGAGCGTGAAGGCCCGCGGGGTGGACACCACGAACTGGTAGGCCCCGGCGAAGGTCTGGCAGGACGGGCAGTGCTCGTTCGCCGCACGGCCGATGTTGGTGGCGCGGATCAGCCGGGCGTTGCTGCCGGAGGTGGTGACGATCTGGAACGAGAGGGCCACGGACCGGCACGGCGAGAGCGGGGAGCATCCGACCGACTCGGCCAGCGCACGGTTGTCCGCCGTCACGGCGACCGACGGACCGTACTCGTGGATCCGGAAGGTCTCGTCGAAGTCGGTGACGTGGGTTCGGTAGGCGCGGCTGTGCGCCATGTCCACGGCGATGGCGGCACCACCGGTCGGACCGGTGGTGGCCGAGGCGGTGGTGGCGGTGATGGCCAGACCGGCGCCGGCGGCCACTCCGATGTTCACGGCGGCCCGGGCCACGGTGCTCGTACTGGGCTTGCGGTGCTTCATGTCAGTCTCCTGAGAACGGTGCGACGGGGGGAGTCAGGTCGTGCTGGGGCTCGGCGACGGGATCGCCGAAGCGGAGGGGGGAGAGGTCACCGGGCCGGGCACGGAGGGCGACGGCGGGCTCGACGGCGTCACCTCGGGCCCGGTACTGGGCACGGGCGCCGGGGCGGGCCTGCTGACGGGGGGTGAGGAGGTGGCCGCGCGCGGCGGGAGGGAGGACCGGACGGGCGCGGGGCGGGCGGCCGGGGCGGACGAGGAGGCGGCGGCCGTGGGCGGAACGACGCGCGTGCCCGGCGCCGACGCGTGTCCGGTGGGGTACGGGCCCCGGCTCGGCCGGGTCACCGGCGGGGTCCGGGGCGGCACGGCGGCGGGGCTCTTCGCGATCCGGATGCGGGGCACGCCGGGCTGCAGCGCGGGAGTCACGGGGGCCGCCGGCGGCAGCGGCGCGGGGGTCATGTCCTGCCACCAGGCGGCACCGAGGACGCAGGCGGTGGCGCAGACCGCGGTGACCGCGGCCAGGCGCAGGGCGGGTCTGCCCCGGGTGACCCGTGCGGCGGCCCGCACGAGCCGCGCCGTCACCCGGCCCGCGAGGTAGACCCCGCCCGCCATCGGGCAGGCGATCATGAGGGCGCCGATCACACCGACGGTGCCCGCGGCCGGGTGGCCCGCCCCGAACGCCTGGACGGTGCCCGTCACCTGCTCCGCGAGGCTGCGGAAGGCGGTGGTGGCCAGCCGGGGCAGGTTCCACAGCAGGTAGCACACTTCCGCGAGGAGCAGGGGGATCATCGTCAGCACCCAGGAGGAGACGATGACGCGCGCCGAGCGCTTCAGGTCGGCGGCCCCGGCGGGCGTGCGGCCGGGCAGCAGGCTGAGCAGGATCGGCTTGACCTTGCCGAGCAGGTCGGGCACGCCGGCCAGGTCGCCGAGGATGTAGTAGCCGTCGAGCCGCAGCGCCGGCATCAGCTGCTCCAGTACCTCGAAGTGCGCGAGGTAGACGGCGGCCAGGAAGAACGCCTGTCCCGTCAGCAGGTAGCCGACGGTGAGCGCGAGGATGAAGACGGCGTTGAAGTAGACGCCGCCGAGCCCCGTACGCAGCCGGCCTCCCCTGCCGATCCGGTAGACGTCGGTGACGTCGGTGTAGAGGGCGGGCCAGATCAGGTAGATGCCGAACCCGATCTTCCCCGGGGCGGCACCGCTGTACCGGCAGGCCGAGGCGTGGCCGAACTCGTGGAACAGAAGGGAGAGGAGAGTCAGCAGGAACACCGCGAGCATCCAGACCGGCTGTTCCAGCACGCGCAGCAGCGGTGTCATGGCGCCGTGGACCGCGAAGAGCCACACGTCCACGGCAGCGGTTCCGGCCAGCACGATCCCCACCACCGGTGGGCGGTGCAGCCAGCTCAGGGCGGCGGCGACCCGGGCCACCCGTGCCTCGCCGAGGAGCACACGGTGACCGCGCAGGGCCAGCAGGAGGTCGGAGGACGGTGCGTTCTCGCAGTCTCGCGGAAGTTCTCCCAGCGGGACCGTGACTCCGAGGGGAGTGAGCCGGTTGTTGATGAGGTGGGCGATGTTGTCCTCGGTGACCTCTTGCCCGAACCGGCCGCTGACTCGGTGGGAGATGGTCTCGACGGTGCGCACGCCGTCGACGGAGGCGACGACGAGGTAGAGCAGATGGGACAGCATCAGGACCTGGCCGTCGCCGCGTCGGACGACGTATCTGCGGTCGGTGAAGCCGGAGCCCTGGTACTGGCCGAGGGTGCTCAGTCCGTTGGTGAGGTGGGGCACCGGTCCGGCGGGCGGCACGCCCCCGGTCATCGCGAGGGGTGTCGTGGCCGTGGACGCGTCCCGTGGTCCGACGGGCCGTCCCTCGCCGGGAGGCGGCAAGCCGGGCAGGGGGACCGTGGGAGCGTTCCGGGTGTGGGACGAGCTGTGTTCTGCGGGCAGCGTCATAGTCTTCTCCGCGGCGCGGGTGTCGCTCGGACTCCTCGCGGCACCCGCGAGGGACCGCCGGAGGAAGCCGGGAGCACCGTCCCGCCCGGGTCGACCCGGAGGGGACGGCGCCCGGCGGACGCCGCGGGGCAGATTGCGCCTGCCCCGCGGCGTCGACGTACTACTGGTGGACGTTGATGGCCTGCGAGGACGCAGACTGCGCGACGGCCAGCGGCGAGAACTGGTTCACGGCCGCGGACTCGTTGTGGGCGTCCAGGTTCAGCAGCTTCTTCGAGATGGACGTCGACTTCATGAGGTTGAAGGAGAACCGGGCCAGCGCCTCGCGGCCAGGCAGCAGTTCCGCGGTCTCGGCGTCGAGCTGCTTGATGTCCATGGGAGTTCCTCTCATTCGGGTAAGAACGCGCGGCCGGTGTGCGGCCGCACGGCGATCAGGAGGCCCCTCCGGGGCCGGCCGTCGGCTCGGATGGGCACCCGAGGCGCGACGGAACCGGTCCGGCGGCTTCTCCGTTCCGCTGCGGCCGGGCGTAGGGCGCCCGGCCGCAGCGGCCTGAACAGCGGCACTACGAGAAGGGAATTCGTAGTCGTGCAACACATCCACTGTCCAATGTCTCTGGACGTTTCGTCCGGAGAGCTTGGACGGTAGCCGAAAGCGGAGCTCCGATGCAAACCTTCCATGTCCGACATGCGTTCAAATTCGCTCGACCGTTCAATAGTTGAGAGTCGACTCATCACAAAGCCGCAGCTCGCAGGGGTGGTTGCGGACAGCGTGGTCCGTTCTCCACATCGGCGAGAAGGCGTTCGGCGCCGTCCGGCGCGGCCGGGGCCGTGGACCGGCACGCCGTCCACGGGAACGGCGCACGCCCGCCGAGGGTTGCGGGACAGCCCCCGGGCTTCCGAGGGAGGGCCACCGGCCGGAGCCGCCGGACCGTCGGGCGCACGACGCCGACACACCGGCACCGGGGGCGCGATCCGCCGGCACTACGCCCTCCGGGCGATCCCTCGCCCCGCACCTTTCCCGCCGGCGCCCTCGACGTAACGAGGGGCGGCCTCCGCACGGAATTCTCACCCCACACCGTTCGGGCCCGGCCCTTTTCCACGCGGCACTCCGATTTCCGAGGGGCGCCCGGACAACGCCGGAGATCACAGCTCACCACTTCCCCCACTCCTGGACCCGCCTGCCGGTTCACCTTTTGGAGTGGCCCCGACAGTTCAGGAACAGGCCACGGAAGGCCCGCCGAGAAAGCGCCTTTGACCTGTACTTTCCTCATCCGCACACTCCACCGGTCACAGGGTGCGGGGAATTCACCGTCGATGACGGACAGGGAATTTGGGATAGCTTCGGCCCGCCGGTGGAACGGAAAACCGCTCCATCCCGGCTCGAAAGGAGAAGCAGTGAAGAATATTGCCAAGGGAGTGGCAGGCGCACTCCTGGCCGTGGGCGCGGTGGTGGCACCGTTGGCCACGCAGGCCTCCGCCGCCCCGCTCGACGGTTCCGTCGTCTCGGCGCCGTCGGCCTCGCACCGCGACGGATTCGACGGCGGCCGGCACATGGACCGCGGCCTCGGGGGGCTGCGTCACGCCGACCGCGGCGACCGCCGGTACGACGACGGACGCTGGAACGACAACGGCCGCCGGTACGACGACGACCGCTGGTACGACAACGGCCGCCGGTACGACGACGACCGCTGGTATGACAACGGCCGCTGGTCCGACCACGACTGGCGCGACCGGGCCCGCTCCTGCCGGTGGTACGACTACGGTCACCGCATGACGTACCGCTACCGGTGGGACCGCTTCCACCACCGCTGGATGTGCTTCCCCTACTGGCGGCGCTAGCCCCTCCGTCTTCCATGCCGCCCGTGGTCGGGGTTCTCGACCACGGGCGGCCTTACCGTGTCCGGATTCGGGACGCGGGGACCGGGTCAGGCCGGCGACACCTTGTACAGGGCGAGCACATTCTCGTCGGCCGCGACGAGGGAATCCGGAGTCCGCATGCTCAATGTGCACATCGCGGCCCACAGGCATTCCAGTTCTGCGGCATCAAGCATGATCGCCGCCGCCCGGATTACCTCGATCCAGCGCGTGTCCAGCATTCCTGGACAGGATTCACCGGCGAGCAGGATCACCGGCTCTCCGAGACTGCCGCGCACCACGGCGGTCACTGACGCTCCCTGCACGAAGAGCACGTGCAACTCCTCTCGCCGGGGCGTGACGCACGACCCGCTCAGGAACCGCATAATGATATCGGGAAGCATCGCTCCTTTTCGGCGCATTCCGCAGTCAGGCCCGGATCGCACACACGGCCGATCGGGGGTGCGGCCGCCTCCGCCCTCCCCCGGCGGCCTTCACGGCCTCGACAGCCTCGCGGTCCGTACGACGGACACAGGGCGGGCACGACATGGCCCGCGCACGGTCCGGGCGGTCGTGCCGTGCGGCGGGAAGCGCTATAACGCCACCATGAATTCTTCTTCGTCGCAGGCCCGGCCACTGCACTGGAAAATCGTCGTCGACGCCGTCGATCCGCACACGCAGGCCGACTTCTGGGGGGCGGCCCTGCACTACGAGCCGGAGGACAACAGCGCTTTGATCGAGCGGCTGCTGGCGGCGGGGGCGTTGCCCGGGGAGGCGACCGTGGAGTACCACGGTCGGCCGGCGTTCCGGGATCTGGTGGCCGTGCGGCACCCCGGGGATCCGTACGACCCGGATACGGGGACCGGGCTGGGGCGGCGGGTGCTCTTCCAGCGGGTGCCGGAGGCCAGGAGCGGCAAGAACCGGCTCCATCTCGACCTGCACGCCGGGCCGGAGGGGCGCGTCGAGGAGGTCGCCCGGCTCACCGCGCTGGGAGCGACCGTGCTGCGCGAGGTGAGCGGGCCGGCGGGCGCGTGGACGGTGCTGGCGGACCCCGAGGGAAACGAGTTCTGCGTGCAGTAGTAGACAGGGGCATGACTAAAAGACCGTTGCTGGGACCCCTCGTCGCCGTCGTTCTGCTGGCCCCGGCCGGCGCGTGCGCGAGGGCGGAGGGACCCGCCCCCGCGGCCGGCGCTTCCGCGTCCCCGAGTGCGCGCCCGCGGCCCGTCACCGCCACCATGCCGGACGTCGTCGGCGGCAACGCCGGCCGCGCGGCCGAGCAGATGGGCCCCGACACCGAAGTGGCCTTCAAGGACGTGAGCGGCAAGGGGCGTTCGGTGGACGACCCGGCCGAGTGGAAGATCTGCGAGACCCGGCCGGGACCGAACCGGCAGATCACCGGCTACCCGGTCGTGCTCGGGGTGGTGCGGGCCGCCGAGAGCTGCGCCTGAGCCGGGCTCACGTCCCGGCCGCCGCCCGGGCCGTCAGCCGGGTCATGCGGGTGTGGGCCGACTCCAGGGGGCGGGGGTCGGATGCGGCCGGGCCGGGGTTCGAGGCCAAGGTGGTCCATACGTCGATGAGTTCGCGGCCCATCCGGAGGGCCTGCTCCGCGTCGCCCACCGAGCGCCAGGCGGTCGCCGCGCTGCGGACGTTGCCGTAGGCCGCCACCGGGTCGCCCGACTCGGCGCGCTTGCGGGCCAGGTCCAGCGAGAGGTCGAAGGCGCGGGCCGGGTCGCCGGTCAAGTACGCGATGTACGCGCACAGTTCGCGCAGATGCAGCACCTCGGGGTGCCGCGGACCCAGCGCACCGGACGCCTTCGCCACCGCCCGGCTGGCCAACTCGGCGGCCCGCTCGACCTCTCCGTCCCGTACGGCGTCCCCGACACGCCCCAGCGCGGTCGTCCACACCTGGGCCCCGTCCGGCGTCTCCCCCACCGGCACCTCCGCGAGCATCTCCTCGGCGATGGCGTCGAACCGGCTCGGCGGAACGGGCTGGGGCTCGGTCTCGGCAGCGGGCCGGTCGACGAGGACGAGGCCGGGATCCGGCTCGGGTGCGGTTCTGGGCGCCGGACCGGGCTTGCGCTTCCGGAAGTCGACGCTTCCTGGAGCAGCCCGGGGCTTCGGCTGCGGTATGGGCTCCACCTGCTCGGCCCCCATCACGGGCGGCGGCCCGAACACCCCACGGGGCGGCTGCACGGTCCCCGGCGCGGCGGGCAGCCTCGTCGGCTCCCCCGTCATCCGTGTCGTCCCGTCCGGCGAGACCTCCAGCGGGACCAGGCAGCCCGCCGCGTCGTCGTGGATGGCGGCCCGGATCGGGGCGCCGTGGGACACGGCCAGGTGGTGGAGGTGGTTGAGGACGGCGTCGTGGATGTCCTCGCCCGGCGTCCGCAGAACGGGGGTGCCGGCGACCGACGCCGCGCCGGTGGCCGAGACGCGGACCTGGACCGGCCGGTCCTCGCGCCGCTTCTCGAAGCTGAGTCGAGACATCCGATTTCCCTCATTCCCCCCGGCGTCACACCCGGTCGTACGCCTCCTGCGTCCAGTCTCGCCGCCCACGGCGCCCTCGTGCGTCACCGCGACGTCACAGCCTCGCACCAGCCGCCCTCGCAGCAGGAGTGGAGCAGGCTCGCCGGGCTGCCGTCGCCCGAGGCGGCGGACCTGCGGCACGACAGCGACCACGTGCCCCGACCGATCCGGACGAAAGATCCCGAGGGCTGTCCCGTCGTCCCCGGCGGGCGCGCGACGACAGCCCTCAGGCCGTGATGTCCTTCGCCGTGAACCGCGCCCACGCGGCCGTGCCGAACACCGCCGCGTAGATCCCCTGGAGGACCAGGTCGCGGCGCAGGTCGTCCCAGAGGACCGGGTCGCGCAGGAGGTCGGCGAAGGACAGCCAGTAGTGGGAGAACAGGTACGGCTGGATCGCGTGGAGCTGCGGGATCTGGTCGAGGATCTGGACGGTGATCAGCAGCCCCACCGTGGTCGCCATGGCCGCGATCCCGCTGTTGGTCAGCGTCGACACGAAGAGCCCGAGCGCCGCCACCCCGACCAGCGAGGCGGCCACCACCAGGGCGATCAGCAGCGCGCGGAGCAGGCCCTCGCCGAAGCCGATCCGGGTGCCGGAGATCGTCGTCACCTCGCCCAGCGGGAACAGCAGCGCGCCCACGGCCAGCGCGGACACCGCGACGACCAGGGTGGCCAGCAGGCAGAAGGCCAGCACGGTCGCGTACTTGGTCAGCAGCAGCCGGGTACGGCCGGCCGGGGCGACCAGCAGATAGCGCAGCGTGCCCGCGCCCGCCTCCCCCGCCACCGCGTCCCCGGCGATCACCCCGACGGCCATCGGCAGGAAGAACGGCAGGGTCGCCGCGAGCGCGGTGAAGACCAGGAACAGCCCGTTGTTGGTGACCTGAGCGATGAACGCCGGCCCCTCACCGCCCCGGTCCGCGCTCCCGCCGCCTCCCGTCTCGGCCCGCACCGCGATCCCGATCAGCACCGGCACCGCGGCCAGTACCGCGAGCAGCACCAGCGTCCGCAGGCGCCGCAGGGTGGTCACCAGCTCGCTGCGCAGCAACCCGAAGGTCCACAGCGGCCGGGGCGCGCCCGGGTGGGTGGTCTCAGCCCGCGACATCGAAGCCCTCTCCGGTCAGTGCCACGAACGCGTCCTCCAGCGAGGCTCGTTCCGGCGTGAACCCCCGTACCCGCACGCCCGCGGCGACCAGGGCGGCGTTCACCTCGGCGAGGTCGCGGTCGGGCGGTTCCCCGGTGACCGTCTCGCCGGTCACGGTGAGGCCGGTGACGCCCTGCTCCTCGAGCACACGGGCCGCGTCGGCCGGGTCCGGGGTGGTCACGGCGAGCCGGCGGCGCGCCCCGGCGGACAGGTCGGCACCGCGCCCTGGATCACGAGCCGGCCGCGGGTCATCACCGCCGCGTGGGTGCAGACCTGCTCGATCTCGTCGAGGAGGTGGGAGGAGAGGAAGACGGTGGTCCCGTCGGCGGCCAGTTCCCGGATCAGGCCGCGGATCTCGCGCATCCCCTGCGGGTCGAGCCCGTTGGTGGGCTCGACCAGCACGAGCAGGCGGCGCGGCCGGAGCAGCGCGGCGGCCAGGCCGAGGCGCTGCTTCATACCGAGCGAGTACGCCCTCGCCTTCTTGCCCCCGGCCGCGGCGAGCCCCACCCGCTCCAGCGCGGCGGCGGTGCGGGCCCGCCGGGTACGGGGGTCGGCGGCCGGGTCCGCGGCGTCGTAGCGCAGCAGGTTGTCCCGGCCGGAGAGGAAGCCGTAGAGCGCGGGGCCCTCGATGAGGGCGCCGACCTCGGGCAGGACGGCGCGGGTGGCGCCCGGCATGGGGCGGCCCAGGACGTGCGCGGTGCCCGAGGTCGGTTCGATCAGGCCCATCAGCATGCGGATGGTGGTGGTCTTGCCCGAGCCGTTGGGGCCGAGGAAGCCGAAGACGCTGCCCGCCGGGACGGTCAGGTCCAGGCCGTCCACGGCGAGCTGTCCGCCCCGGTACCGCTTGGTGAGGCCGCGCGTGGCGATGACGGGCGCGGCCTCGTACCCCGTGGCTGACGGTGGCTCCATCGGTTCCCCTCGTGTCCCGGGTGGTCCGGCGGGCGGGTCACTTGTCCGCGTCGGCCGCCTTGACCAGGGCGTCCTTGGTGACCGCGCCCGCGTAGACCTTGCCGTCGTCGGTGATCAGGGCGTTGACCAGGCGGGTGGAGAAGACGGTGCCCTTTCCGAATCCGCCGGAGACCTGGTCGCCGAGCGAGCCGAGGAAGCCGCCCATCGGGCCGCCGGGCAGCGAGGTCTTGCCGCCCTCGGCGCCGGTGTCGAACGTGGCGATGGTGGTCCAGCCCTCGCCGATGGTGTCGGCACCGCCGAGGTCGCCCGGCGTGAACTGCCCGCCGATGCCGGGGGCGTGCTCGTGCCCGCCCGGCTTCTCCTCGGTCACCTTCGCGCCCTTGGGCGGGCGGAAGTCGAAGGTGGAGGCGGGCGGGGCGGCGAAGGAGACCTTGGTGAAGCCCGCGTCGAGGACGGGGGCGCCGCCGCTCTTCGGGGTGAGGGTGAACTTCAGCGGCAGGCCGGTCTTCGCGTCGACGCCGATGGTGACGTCTCGGACCGTGGAGCCGGACTGCCTGGGCTTGATCACGAGCTGGTAGGCGTCCCGGCCGGCGATGCGGGCGGTGCCGTCGACGGTGACCGAGGTGGTGGCGTCGACCGACTTCAGCGCCTCCTCGGCGAAGTCGTCGGGCGTGGCGCCGGGCCGGTGCCCAGGCTTCTCACCGGGGTCCGGGTCCGTGGTGTGGAAGACCTCGTTGCTCGCGCTGTCGTAGCCCCACACGTCCTTGCCGTCGTGGATGAGGCTGTACTCGGCGTCGCGCTCCAGCAGCGAGACCTTCTGCTTCTCGGGACCGTCGGCGGCCACGCGCAGGGTGTGGGTGCCGGACGCCAGCTCGGTCAGCCTGGTCCGCGGGTCGGCGGAGGAGCCGTCGCCGCCCTGGGCGGAGCCCATCGCGTTCTGGAGGCTGCCGAGGTCGGGCAGGCCGAGGTCGGTGCTGATCTTGACGGTGCCGGACATCCGCTGGACGTCGGACTTGGCGATCTTCTCGACGAGCTGCTGCGCGGTGATCTCCGGCAGGTCCGGGTCGCCGGAGGCGGCGAGCGCCGGGACCAGTCCGATGGTGGCGGCCGCGACACCCACCACCGCGACGGGCACGACGTACCTGGCGGCCTTGCGGCGGCCGGTACGCGGGTCCTCGTCGGGTCCGGTGCCGGTCGCGTGGTCGGATTCGTACGGGGCCATGTCTGCCTTACCTCCGTCGTCGGCGGCGGCTGCGCTCTGCGGGGTCCACCCGAGCCGCCATTCTCACCCGGATCGGTGAGGGGTGGTGGTTTCCCTGGTTCCCATCAGACCAATTCGGCAGTCCTGCGGCGTCAGCCCACGGAGCCAACTCGGCCTACACCTGCGGTATGACCTACGCGCCGGACGCCCACGCCGACCCGTAGGGGTCGGGCGGGTGCCCTGTCCCGTGATCCCAGGTGGACCGGCGCGCGGCGTCGGACGCGGTGCGCCGCGAGGCGGAGGGCCGTCCTCATACCGGGCGGGTGCGGGCGATCCGGCAAAGCGGCGGGGCGCCGTGGCCGGCGTCGCGCGTCCGCCGGGGGTACGGGACAGCCCTTAGCCGGCCCGGTGGACCACGGCGTCGCAGAGCTCGATCAGCGCCGTCTTGGCCGAGCAGTCCGGCAGCGGGGCGAGGGCCGCGCGGGCCTCCTCCGCGTACCGGACCGCGTCACGGCGGGCCTGGTCCAGCGCGGGGTGGGCGCGCAGGGCGGTGAGCGCCTCGGCGAGCCGGGCGTCGTCGCTGAGGTCGGAGTCCAGCAGCTCGCACAGCGCGAGGTCGGCGGGCTCGCCCAGCCGGGCGGCGCGCTCGCGCAGCCGGAGCACGGGCAGCGTGGGCACGCCCTCGCGCAGGTCGGTGCCGGGGGTCTTGCCGGACTCGTCGGACTCGGAGGCGATGTCCAGAACGTCGTCGGCGAGCTGGAAGGCGACGCCGAGCCGCTCGCCGTACTGGGCGAGCACGTCGATCACGCTCTCGTCGGCGCCGGACATCATGGCACCGAACCGGCAGGAGACGGCGACCAGCGAGCCCGTCTTGCCGGAGAGCACGTCGAGGTAGTGCTCGACCGGGTCGCGGCCGTCCTGGGGACCCGCGGTCTCCATTATCTGGCCGGTGACGAGGCGCTCGAAGGCGAGGGCCTGCACCCGGACGGCCTCGGGGCCGAGATCGGCGAGTATCTGCGTGGCACGGGCGAAGAGGAAGTCGCCGGTGAGCACCGCGACGGAGTTGCCCCAGCGGGTGTTGGCGCTGTCCACGCCGCGTCGCACGGTCGCCTCGTCCATGACGTCGTCGTGGTAGAGCGTGGCCAGGTGGGTCAGCTCGACGACGACGGCCGAGGGGATGACGCGCGGGGCGTGCCCGTCACCGAACTGGGCGGACAGCAGCACGAGCAGCGGGCGGAACCGCTTGCCGCCGGCCCGCACCAGGTGCTGCGCGGACCCGGTGATGAAGGGGACGTCGCTCTTGGTGGCTTCTAGCAGGCCCGCCTCGACAGCCGCCAGTCCGGCCTGGACATCGGCTTCCAGTGCCTGGTCCCGCACGCTCAGCCCGAACGGCCCGACGACGGTCACGAGGTTCTCCTGTCTGCTGGTGTCTGCTGGCGACTTCACGGCTTGTCGATAGGTCGCTGCCATCAGTCAAGTCAGCGTATCCGGTCCTCTTTCGATCACCGATCGCACCCACCGGTCCAGCTGGTGAGGTATCGGATTTCGTCCGTCGTGTACCGGATGGGTGGACGACGGACGGTATGGGAGTAGTCGGCCGGACGATCCGGCACTCCGGGGTCACACCAGGCCAACGAACGGGAGAGCCCGCGAGGTTCCGGCCACGGGGGACCAATAACCCTTGATACGCATAGACGCCTCAAATCCACATAATCCCCCATGTCTGATTTTGCGTATTTTGCGATTCCGTGAGTTGGCTCACGCGGACCACCCGGCCGGGAATACCCCCGCACGATCCCCCCTCACCCCCTTCCCGCCTTTCCCGGCAAGGAAGTTGAGCGGTGGCGACCACAAAGGATCAAGCGGGCCATTCCGGACACACCAAGGTCAACTAGCGCTTTGGGTTAATCCGGTACTTGTTCCGGACATGTGCGGTCGCATACGTTCCCGCCCTGTCAGGCGAACGCCGAATCCTGCCGCGTCTGACACACCCACCCACGAACTCATTCGTACGGCAGGAGCGGGGGACCCAGGTAAGCCGCCGGACCGGTGCGACCCGTGTCGCGCCGGGACGGCTCGGGGTGAAGCCGACATCGCCCCCGGTGCCCGTCGGGCACCGGGGGCGACGCGGCCGGGCACCTCCCCGCCCGAACCCGACAGCTCACCTCGCAGGCGACGGAGAGGAAACACCGACATGTCTGCTGCTGCTCAGCCGCGCCGTGCCCGCACCAAGCGCCTCGTCCGCACGCTCGCCGTCGCCGGTACCGGTGCCGCGATGTTCGCGCTCCCCCTCGTCGGCGCCACCAGCGCCTCCGCCGCCCCGGCCGCCAAGCCCGCCGCCTCCGCCGCGTACCCGAACAACCTCGACGGCTGGATCCGCCAGTCCCTGGCGATCATGGCCCAGAAGGGCATACCGGGCACCTACGACGGCATCCACCGCAACGTGATGCGCGAGTCCTCGGGCAACCCGCTCGCCATCAACAACTGGGACATCAACGCCGTCAACGGCACCCCGTCCAAGGGCCTGCTCCAGGTGATCGACCCGACCTTCCGGACGTACCACGTCGCCGGGACGTCCTTCGACCCGTACGACCCGGTCGCCAACATCACCGCCGCCTGCAACTACGCGTACCACCGCTACGGCTCGATCGACAACGTCAACAGCGCGTACTGAGCCGGTACGGCCGTCGCGGCGCCCCCGTCCCACGCCTCACGCGTGCGGCGGGGGCGCTGTCGGCTTCAGGGGGCGAACAGGCGCTCCAGGACGACGGCCACCCCGTCCTCCTCGTTGGAGAGGGTGACCTCGTCGGCGACCGCCTTCAGTTCCGGGTGGGCGCCGGCCATCGCGACGCCGTGGGCCGCCCACCGGAACATGGGGATGTCGTTCGGCATGTCACCGAAGGCGACGGTGTCCGCGCCGCCGAGGCCCAGATGCCCGGCGGCCAGCGCGAGACCGGTCGCCTTGGTGATCCCGCAGGGCTGCAGCTCGACCGTGCCGGGGCCCGACATGGTGACCGTGGCCAGCGAGCCGACGACCGAGCGGGCGGTGGCCGCCAGTTCGTCGTCGGACAGCCGGTCGTGGCGCAGCAGGACCTTGCTGATCGGCGCCCGCCAGAGCTGCTCGCGCCGCTCCACCCGTACCGCGGGCAGGGTCGGATGCGGCATCCGGTAGCCGGCCTCGATCAGGGTCAGCCCGTCGACGCCGTCCTGGTCGGCGGCCGCGTGCACCTGGCCGACCTCGGCCTCGATCTTGCCGAGCGCGGTCTCGGCCAGTTCCCGGTCCAGCTGGACCGACCACAGCAGGGCGCCGGTGGCGGCGTCGTACACCTGGGCACCCTGCGCGCACACCGCGAGACCGGTACCGCCGAGCGCGGCCAGCAGGGGGCGCACGCGGGGCGCGGGACGGCCCGTCACCACCAGGTGCCGGGCCCCGGCCCGTGCCGCCTCCGCGAGCGCGGCGAGCGATCTGGCGGAGACCGTGTCGTCACCGCGCAGGAGCGTCCCGTCCAGGTCGGTGGCGATGAGCGAGGGACGGAAGAGAGGGGATGGAGCGGCCATGATCAGAGAATACGGATCACCCGTCCTCCCGATTCACCACCCCGATAACGGAGTTGACGCCGCTCAGCTCCGCGCGCCCGCAAACGGGCGGCGGCCGGCACGCCGTGCGGGTGCGTGACCCCGCCTACTTCGCGGGCCGCGCGGGGCCGCCGCCCCGGCGGCTGGTCCGCCAGAGCTGGTACAGGTGCTTGGCGCCGGGGCGGCCGAAGCGGGCGAGCATCGTGAGGAACGGCATCGGGTCGTCGCCCGCCAGCCACGCCAGCTCCGTGCCCTCGGCACGTACGGGGGCGGACGGCGTGGTGTAGCCACTGCGCCGGTAGGCGAGCAGCGCGGGCAGGTCGATGTTCTCCACGACGAAACGCCGCCCGGCCCGCTGCTCCCCCTCGGGGACGGCCCGGCCGGTGAGGTTCAGGTGCAGGGCCCGTACGACGTCCACGCCCGACTCGCTCTCGAAGAGCCGGAACTGGGCGCCCATCCGGGGGTTGAAGTCCAGCAGCTTGTACTGGCCGTCGCGGCGGTCGAAGCGCAGGTCGAGGTCGACGACGCCGGCGAAGCCGAGCTGCTTGACGAACCTCGTCGCCAGATCGGCGAGTTCGGGGTTGTCGACGACGTAGGCGTGGGCCGTCATGCCCGCGTGCGGGGGCCAGGAGCGGACCTTGACCCCGGTGAAGACGGCGAGCGGGTTCGCGTCCGCGTCGAAGCAGGCGTGCACGATCCAGTCCTCGGCCGCCTCCCTCGGCAGGTACTCCTGGAGGATCACACCGGGGTCGTCGCCCCAGTCGCGGGCGAGGGCCAGCAGAGCGGAGCGGCTGCCGATCCGGGTGGTGCCGCCCACGGCGGGGCGGCTGCGCCGGACGAACGCCTCCCGGTTCTTGGCCACCACCGGGAACAGCGCCTCGTCGGCGAAGGCCACGACCTCGTCGTACGAGGACGGGAAGACGGTCGCGGGGCTCGCGACGCCGTGCTCCTCGCACAGCTCGTGCAGTCCCTGCTTGCTGGCCAGCCGCCTCGGCAGGGCCGGGTCGACGGGCGGGAAGAGGAAGGCGCCGCACAGCTCGTCCTGGTGCTCGGCGATCAGTACGGCCGCTTCCTCGTCGGTCGGGATCAGCACGGCGGGGCGGCCGATGCGGCGGCCGATCCGGCGCAGCCCCTCCACCAGGTGCTCCGGCTCCTCCGCGCCGGTGGTCGGCCAGACGAAGGCCCGCTCCAGATAGCGGGAGGCCGCGGCCGGGGTGTACGGGTCCTCGGTGACGGCGTACATCGGCACACCCAGCCGGCCGAGGCTGCGGATCGCGCCGACACCGCCGTGGTGCAGCGGATATCCGCCGAACTTGACTATCAGGCCCGGCACTTCGCAGTCCGCCTCGACGGGCGCGCCAAAGCGTCTTCCGGCCACGGGTCCCCCCACGTGTCTCCGCTTCGGACCGGACCCACCCCGTCCGTGTCCCCCGGAGGACGCTAAGCCGGAACACTTCCCTCCGACAAGTGCTATTCGGGCATTGCGAACTCTTTAGACACGGCTCCCGCCGGCCGCCGCGCCCTGCCCAACACACCGCTTCCGGCCGTAACGTGTGGCCCGACGCTATGGATCATCAACCCAGGCCGAAGCGGATGAGAGTGAGGCAGCACCCCATGCCCCCCGTGCCACCGTTCGACGTTCCCGAGGGCGACCCCTTCGGTCCGCACAACCTTCCCTATGGCGTGTTCTCGCCCGCCGACCACACCGACGGCACCGGTCGCCGGGTCGGTGTCCGGCTCGGCGACCACGTCCTGGACGCGGGCGGCGCCGCCCGCGCGCTGGACTTCCCGCACGCGGACCTGCTCACCGCGCCGAACCTCAATGCGCTGCTGGCCGCCGGGCCCGCCGTCTGGTCCGAGGTGCGCGCGGCCCTCACCGGGTGGGTCACGCTGCCCGCGCACCGGGCTGCCGTCGAGCCCCACTTCCACGAGCTGTCGCAGGTCGCCCTGCACCTGCCCTTCGAGGTGGCCGACTACGTCGACTTCTACGCCTCCGAGCACCACGCCCGCAACGTCGGCCAGATCTTCCGCCCCGACTCCCCCGACCCACTCACCCCCAACTGGAAGCACCTGCCGATCGGTTACCACGGCCGTGCGGGCACGATCGTGGTATCCGGCACCGATGTGGTCCGCCCCCGCGGCCAGCGCAAGGCCCCCGCCGACCCGGCACCGGTCTTCGGACCCTCGATCCGGCTGGACATCGAGGCGGAGGTCGGCTTCGTGGTGGGCGTGCCCTCCGCGCAGGGCACGCCGGTCCCGCTGACCGGGTTCCGGGACCACGTCTTCGGTCTCTGCCTGCTCAACGACTGGTCCGCGCGCGACATCCAGGCGTGGGAGTACGTGCCCCTCGGGCCCTTCCTCGGCAAGTCCTTCGCCACCTCGGTCTCGGCGTGGATCACCCCGCTGGCCGCGCTGGAGGACGCGCGGGTGGCCCCGCCCGAGCGCACCCACCCGCTGCTGCCCTACCTCGACGACTCCGCACCCGGCGTCGAGCCCGGCGGCTACGACCTGCGGATCTCCGTCGCCGTCAACGGCCAGGTGGTGGCCGAGCCGCCCTTCTCCACCATGTACTGGACCGCCGCCCAGCAGCTCGCCCACCTCACGGTGAACGGTGCCTCGCTGCGCACCGGCGACCTCTACGCCTCGGGCACGGTCAGCGGTCCCGGTCAGGGGCAGCGGGGGTCGCTGCTGGAGCTGACCTGGAACGGCCGTGACCCGCTCGATCTCGCCGACGGCAAGCGGGCGTTCCTGGAGGACGGGGACGTGGTGACCCTCACGGCGTGGGCACCGGGGAAGGACGGGGGACGGATCGGGCTGGGCGAGGTCGAGGGCCGGATCGCCGGCGGCTGAGGCGGGGCCGGATGCAGGGGCGGGTGTGCGGCCGTACGCCTGTCTTCGGCGGGCGCGGGCCGTCATACTGGCGGTGTACGCAACAGGCGGCCCGCACCCTGCTCCGCGGCGGGCCGCGCACCCTTCCGACCAGGCACGTCCGACCAGGAACCGGAGCCCCGGCATGACCGTCTGCCTGCTCCTGCTGACCGTCCTCGCCCTGGCCGCCGCCGTACCGGCGCCCCGGGCGCTGACCCGTGCCGCGTGGCCGGAGCGGGAGCCGGTGGTGGCGCTCTGGGTGTGGCAGTGCCTGGTCGCCACGGTGCTGCTGTGCTGCCTGACCGCGCTGGTCCTGGGCGCGGCGGCCGTCTTCCACACCGTCCGCGACCACGTCTTCGCCCCGGCCCCGCCCGCCGTGACCGCCGCCTACGACCTGTCGGCCGCACCGGCCTGGGCCGCCGCCCTGACCCTGCTGCTGGCCGCCGGCGCGGCCTGGACCACGGCGATGCTGGGCCGCGAGCTGACCGAGGCGCGGCGGCGGCGCGGGGTGGCCCGCGCGCAGCTGCGGGAGCGGGCTCCGGACCTGCCCGGCGGGCTGCCGCCGGCGCGTGGTCCGCTGCTGGTGCTGGAGGACGAGTACCCGGACGCCTGGTGGATGCCCGGCCATCCGGCGCAGCTGGTGGTGACCACGGGCGCGCTGCAGCGGCTCACCGGGCACCAGGTCGACGCGGTGCTCACCCATGAGCGCGGGCACGCCCGCGCCCACCACGACTGGCTGCTGCATCTGTCCAGCGCGCTCGCCACGGGCTTTCCGCGCATCCCGCTCTTCGCCCACTTCTGCGACCAGACGCACCGGCTGGTGGAGCTGGCCGCCGACGACGCCGCCTCGCGGCGCTGCGGGCACGTCACCACCGCGCTGGCGCTGATCGAGCTGAACCAGCACCGGGGTGTGCTGTCCTGCGCCTCCAGCCGCCGGCTGCTCGGGGAGCGGGTCGACCGGCTGCTGGAGCCACCGCCCCGGCTGCCGCGCGGACACCGGGCACTGACCGCGGCCGTGGCGGCGCTGGTGCCGTTGCTGCCGCTGCTGATCACGTTCGCGCCGGGGCTGACGGCGCTGGCCTAGACCCGCCGGTCAGGACCAGTCGGGCTCCTCCTCGCCCTCGGGCCAGTGCAGGTCGGGGGAATCGGCGACGGGCGCCGGGACGGGGCCGGCCGGGGCCTTCGGTGCCGCTTCCGGGGCGCCGGCAGGGGACGACTGGGCCTCCAGCACCGCCAGCACCCCCTCGCCGTACGTGGCGAGCTTCTTCTCGCCGACCCCGTTCAGCGTGCCCAGCTCGGCCACCGAGCGGGGGCGGCTGCCGGCGATCTCGCGGAGCGTGGCGTCGTGGAAGATGACGTACGCCGGGACGCCCTGCTCCTTCGCCTGCTCCGCGCGCCAGGCGCGCAGCGCCTCGAAGACGGGGACCAGCTCGGCGGGCAGCTCGGCCGCCGCCGCCCTGCTCTTGCGGTCGCCCCGGCCGGCGGCCCGGGCCGTGGTCGGGCGCTTGGGCTCCTTGCGCAGCGGCACCTCGCGCTCGCGGCGCAGCACCTCGCCGCTGGCCTCGGTGAGCACCAGCGTGCCGTACTCCCCCTCCACGGCCAGCAGCCCCTGCGCCAGCAACTGCCGCACCACGCCACGCCATTCGCCCTCGGCGAGGTCATCGCCGATGCCGAAGACGGAGAGCTGGTCGTGGTCGAACTGGATCACCTTGGCGGTGCGTTTGCCGAGCAGGATGTCCACGATCTGCACGGTGCCGAACTTCTGGCCGCGCTCGCGCTGCAGCCGCACCACGGTGGAGAGGACCTTCTGCGCGGCCACCGTGCCGTCCCAGGTCTCGGGCGGGGTGAGACAGGTGTCGCAGTTGCCGCAGCCGTCCTCGGCGGGGTCCTGGCCGAAGTAGGCGAGGAGCTGGCCCCGGCGGCACCGGACGGTCTCGCACAGGGCGAGCATCGCGTCCAGGTGGGAGGCGGCCCGGCGGCGGAACGCCTCGTCCCCCTCGCCGGACTGGATCAGCTTGCGCTGCTGCACGACGTCGTTCAGGCCGTACGCCATCCACGCCGTGGAGGGCAGTCCGTCGCGGCCCGCGCGGCCGGTCTCCTGGTAGTAGCCCTCGATGGACTTGGGCAGGTCGAGGTGGGCGACGAAGCGGACGTCGGGCTTGTCGATGCCCATGCCGAAGGCGATGGTGGCGACGACCACCAGGCCCTCCTCGCGCAGGAACCGGGACTGGTGCCGGGCGCGCGTGGCCGCGTCCAGACCCGCGTGGTACGGGACGGCCGCGATGCCGCCCGCGGTGAGGAACTCGGCGGTGCGCTCGACGGAGTTGCGGGAGAGGCAGTAGACGATGCCGGCGTCGCCCGCGTGCTCCTCTCGGAGGAAGGCGAGGAGCTGCTTCTTCGGGTCGGCCTTGGGGACGATGCGGTACTGGATGTTGGGGCGGTCGAAGCTGGCGACGAAGTGCCGGGCCTCGGGGAGGTTCAGCCGCTGGGTGATCTCCTGGTGGGTGGCGCGGGTGGCCGTAGCCGTCAGGGCGATCCGGGGCACGTCCGGCCAGCGCTCGCCGAGCAGCGAGAGGTTCAGGTAGTCGGGGCGGAAGTCGTGGCCCCACTGGGAGACGCAGTGCGCCTCGTCGATGGCGAAGACGGAGATCCTGCCGCGGGAGAGCAGGTCGAGCGTGGCCTCCACGCGCAGCCGCTCCGGGGCCAGGTAGAGCAGGTCCAGCTCACCGGCGAGGAACTCGGCCTCCACCGTGCGGCGCTCGTCGAAACCTTGCGTGGAGTTAATGAACCCCGCCCGCACGCCCAGCGCGCGCAGCGCGTCCACCTGGTCCTGCATGAGCGCGATCAGCGGCGAGACCACCACACCGGTGCCCGGCCTGACCAGCGCCGGGATCTGGTAGCACAGGGACTTGCCGCCACCGGTCGGCATGAGCACCAGCGCGTCCCCGCCGGCCACCACATGCTCGATGACCGCTTCCTGCTCCCCCCGGAACGCGTCGTATCCGAACACCCGGTGCAGCGTGGCCAGCGCCTCACTCCGGTCCGCGCCCGGCCCCTCGGTCACCACTGCCATCTCGCCGATCCCACCTGTCCCACTCATCGCCACGCCGTGCGCCGCACCTCGACCACCGCCTCCACCATAGGCGCCGCCACGGACAGCCCCTGGAGTTATCCACAATCCAGACAGACCGGACCCGTACACACCGCTGCCCGGCACCCCCGAAGGAGCACCGGGCAGCCGGGGCCGGGTCAGCGGACGAACACCCCCGCGCTCCCCGCCAGGTCCAGGAAGTACTGGGGCGCCACACCCAGGACCACCGTGACCGCCACGCCCACCGCGATGGCGGTCATGGTCAGCGGGGACGGGACCGCGACCGTGGGGCCGTCGGGCTGGGGATCGCTGAAGAACATGAGGACGATGACACGGATGTAGAAGAAGGCGGCGATGGCCGAGGAGATGACACCGACCACGACCAGAGGCGCCGCTCCGCCCTCCGCCGCCGCCCGGAAGACCGCGAACTTACCCGCGAAGCCGCTGGTCAGCGGGATACCGGCGAAGGCGAGCAGGAAGACGGCGAAGACCGCGGCGACCAGCGGTGAGCGGCGGCCGAGACCCGCCCACTGGGAGAGGTGCGTCGCCTCGCCGCCCGCGTCGCGGACCAGGGTGACCACGGCGAAGGCGCCGATCGTCACGAAGGAGTACCCGGCGAGGTAGAAGAGGACCGCCGAGACCCCGTCCTCCGTCGTCGCGATCACACCGGCGAGGATGAAGCCCGCGTGCGCGATGGACGAGTACGCCAGCAGCCGCTTGATGTCGGTCTGGGTGATGGCGACGATCGCGCCGCCCAGCATGGTGACGATCGCCACGCCCCACATCACCGGCCGCCAGTCCCAGCGCAGCCCCGGCAGCACCACGTACAGCAGCCGCAGCAGCGCGCCGAACGCGGCCACCTTGGTCGCGGCCGCCATGAAGCCGGTCACCGGGGTCGGGGCGCCCTGGTACACGTCCGGGGTCCACATGTGGAACGGCACCGCGCCCACCTTGAACAGCAGGCCCATCACCAGCAGCGCCATGCCGATCAGCAGCAGTGCGTCGTTGCCCATGGTGTCCGCGAGCGCCGGATCGACCCCGCTGACCGTGCCGTCCACGACCTGCGCGATGCGCGCGTAGGACACCGAGCCCGCGTAGCCGTACAGCAGGGCGATGCCGAACAGGGTGAACGCCGAGGCGAACGCGCCCAGCAGGAAGTACTTGACCGCGGCCTCCTGCGACATCAGCCGCTTGCGGCGGGCCAGCGCGCACAGCAGGTACAGCGGCAGGGAGAGCACCTCCAGGGCGACGAACAGCGTCAGCAGGTCGTTCGCCGCCGGGAAGACCAGCATGCCCGCGACCGCGAAGAGCAGCAGCGGGAACACCTCGGTGGTGGTGAACCCGGCCTTCACCGCCGCCCGCTCACCCTCACCGCCCGGCACGGAGGCGGCCTGCGCCGCGAAGGAGTCGACCCGGTTGCCGTGCGCCGCCGGGTCGAGCCGGCGCTCGGCGAAGGTGAACAGGCCGACCAGCGCGGCCAGCAGGATCGTGCCCTCCAGGAACAGCGCCGGTCCGTCCATCGCGACCGCGCCCATGGCCGCGATGTGCGCCTTGGTGGTGCCGTACCCGCCCGCCGCGAGCGCGACGACCGCGGCGAAGGCGGCGCACAGCGCCACGGCGGAGACGAACACCTGGGCGTGGTAGCGGGAGCGGCGCGGCACGAACGCCTCGACGAGCACCCCGATGAGGGCGGCGCCGAAGACGATCAGCGTCGGCGACAGTTGTCCGTATTCGATCTTCGGCGCGTCGATCTTCGAGATCGGATCGGCCGCCGTTGTCCACAGGCTGTGGACGGCTGCTGCGCTCACTTGGCCGCCTCCACCGCGGGCTTGGGGTCCTTCTGCTGGACATCGGACATGGTCTGCTTGACCGCCGGGTCGACGATGCCGGTCAGCGGCTTCGGATAGACGCCGAGGAGGACCAGCAGCA
This sequence comes from Streptomyces sp. NPDC001781, assembly GCF_053596035.1. Classification (NCBI taxonomy): domain Bacteria; kingdom Bacillati; phylum Actinomycetota; class Actinomycetes; order Kitasatosporales; family Streptomycetaceae; genus Streptomyces; species Streptomyces sp. NPDC001781. Next base: position 211,050 of record NZ_JBSFFI010000003.1, read on the forward strand.
CGATCAGCGGCGCGACCACCAGCACCTCACGCGCCTTCAGGTCGGGCATCGCCGAGACCTCCGGCTTCACCGGCCCGGTCATCGTGCGCTGGTACAGCACCAGCGTGTACAGCGCGGCCAGCACGATGCCGACCGTGGCGATGATCCCGATCACCGGGTACCGGCTGAAGGTGCCGACCAGCACCAGGAACTCGCTGACGAACGGCGCCAGTCCGGGCAGCGAGAGGGTCGCCAGGCCGCCGATCAGGAAGGTGCCGGCGAGCACCGGGGCGACCTTCTGCACGCCGCCGTAGTCCGCGATGAGCCGGGAGCCGCGCCGGGAGATCAGGAAGCCCGCGACCAGCATCAGCGCGGCCGTCGAGATGCCGTGGTTGACCATGTAGAGGGTGGCGCCGGACTGGCCCTGGGTCGTCATGGCGAAGATCCCCATGACGATGAAGCCGAAGTGCGAGATAGACGCGTACGCCACCAGCCGCTTGATGTCCCGCTGGCCGACCGCGAGCAGCGCCCCGTAGACGATGCTGATCAGCGCGAGGACGAGGATCACCGGCGTCGCCCACTTCGAGGCCTCCGGGAAGAGCTGGAGGCAGAAGCGGAGCATGGCGAAGGTGCCGACCTTGTCGACCACCGCCGTGATGAGGACGGCGACCGGCGCGGTGGACTCCTGCATGGCGTTGGGCAGCCAGGTGTGCAGCGGCCACAGCGGCGCCTTCACCGCGAAGGCGAAGAAGAAGCCGAGGAACAGCCACCGTTCGGTGCTGGTCGCCATGGTCAGCGAGCCGTCGGCCCGTGCCTGGACGATCTCCTGGAGGCTGAAGCTCCCGGCGACCACGTACAGCCCGATCACCGCGGCCAGCATGATCAGACCGCCGGCCAGGTTGTAGAGGAGGAACTTCACGGCCGCGTACGACCGCTGGGTGGACGCGGCCTCCTCGCCCTGGCTGTGGGCCCGGTCCCCGAAGCCGCCGATGAGGAAGTACATCGGGATCAGCATGGCTTCGAAGAAGATGTAGAAGACGAAGACGTCGGTCGCCTCGAAGGAGATGATCACCATCGCCTCGACGGCCAGGATCAGCGCGAAGAAGCCCTGCGTGGGCCGCCACCGCCTGCTGCCCGTCTCCAGGGGGTCGGCGTCGTGCCACCCCGCCAGCACGATGAACGGCATCAGCAGCGCGGTCAGCCCGACCAGGGCCACCGCGATGCCGTCCACGCCCAGTTCGTAGCGCACCCCGAAGTCCCTGATCCAGGAGTGGGACTCGGTGAGCTGGTAGCGGGCGCCGTCCGGGTCGAAGCGGACGAGGACGACGATCGCGAGCGCGAGCGTGGCCAGGGAGACCACCAGGGCCAGCCACTTGGCGGCGGTGCGCTGCCGGGCCGGCACGGCGGCCGTGGCCACCGCTCCCAGCGCCGGGAGCGCGGCTGTCGCGGTCAGCAGGGGAAACGACATCGAAGCCATCGGTATCAAACCGCCCTCATCAGCAGCGTCGCGGCGACCAGGAGGGCCGCGCCGCCGAACATCGAGACCGCGTAGGAGCGGACGAAGCCGTTCTGGACACGGCGCAGCCGGCCGGACAGGCCGCCGAATCCGGCCGCCGAGCCGTTGACGACACCGTCGACCAGGGTGTGGTCGACGTAGACCAGCGAGCGCGTCAGGTGCTCGCCGCCGCGCACCAGCACGACGTGGTTGAAGTCGTCCTGGTACAGGTCGCGCCGGGCGGCGCGGGTGAGCACGGAGCCGCGCGGGGCGACGGCGGGTACGGGCTTGCGGCCGTACTGCGCCCAGGCCAGGGCCACGCCGACGACCAGGCAGACCATGGTGGCCCCGGTGACGGTGAGGGCGCTCAGCGGGGAGTGGCCCTCGCTGTGCCCGGTGACCGGCTCCAGCCAGTGCAGGAAGCGGTCGCCCACGTCGAAGAAGGCACCGCCGGCCACCGAGCCGACGGCCAGCACGACCATCGGGATCGTCATGGTCCGCGGCGACTCGTGCGGGTGCGGTTCACGACCCTCGGCATCGGGCTGCCAGCGCTTCTCGCCGAAGAACGTCATCAGCATCACGCGGGTCATGTAGAACGCGGTGATCGCCGCGCCCAGCAGGGCCACCCCGCCGAGGATCCAGCCCTCGGTGCCGCCCTTGGCGAAGGCCGCCTCGATGATCTTGTCCTTGGAGAAGAAGCCGGACAGGCCCGGGAAGCCGATGATCGCGAGGTAGCCGAGGCCGAAGGTGACGAAGGTGATCGGCATGTACTTCCGCAGGCCGCCGTACCTGCGCATGTCGACCTCGTCGTTCATGCCGTGCATCACCGAACCGGCGCCGAGGAACAGCCCGGCCTTGAAGAAGCCGTGGGTGACCAGGTGCATGATCGCGAAGACGTACCCGATCGGGCCGAGACCGGCCGCGAGGACCATGTAGCCGATCTGCGACATGGTCGAGCCGGCCAGCGCCTTCTTGATGTCGTCCTTGGCGCAACCGACGATCGCGCCGAACAGCAGCGTGACCCCGCCGACGACGGTGACCACGAGCTGCGCGTCCGGCGCGCCGTTGAAGATCGCCGCGGAGCGGACGATGAGGTAGACGCCCGCCGTGACCATGGTGGCCGCGTGGATGAGGGCCGAGACCGGGGTCGGGCCCTCCATCGCGTCCCCGAGCCAGGACTGGAGCGGCACCTGGGCGGACTTGCCGCACGCGGCGAGCAGCAGCATCAGGCCGATCGCGGTGAGGCGGCCCTCGGACGCGTCACCCGCGTGCTCCAGGACGGGACCGAAGGCGAAGGTGCCGAAGGTGGTGAACATCAGCATGATCGCGACGGACAGGCCCACGTCACCGACCCGGTTGACCAGGAACGCCTTCTTCGCCGCGGTCGCGGCGCTGGGCTTGTGCTGCCAGAAGCCGATCAGCAGGTACGAGGCGAGACCCACGCCCTCCCAGCCGACGTACAGCAGCAGGTAGTTGTCGGCGAGGACCAGCAGGAGCATCGCCGCGAGGAACAGGTTGAGGTAGCCGAAGAAGCGGCGGCGCCGCTCGTCGTGCTCCATGTACCCGATGGAGTACAGGTGGATCAGCGAGCCGACGCCCGTGATCAGCAGCACGAACGTCATCGACAGCTGGTCGAGCCGCAGGGTGACGTCGGCCTGGAAGCCGCCGACCGGGATCCAGCTCCACAGGTGCTGGATCCAGGTGCGGTGTTCGCCGTCCTTGCCGAGGAGCCCGGCGAAGAGGACCAGGCCGACGGCGAAGGAGGCGGTCGACAGCAGGGTGCCGACCCAGTGGCCGACGGCGTCGAGGCGCCGGCCGCCGAGCAGGAGCACGACGGCTCCGAGCAGGGGCGCCGCGATGAGCAGCGCGATCAGGTTCTCCACGATTCTTCCGACCCCTTACAGCTTCATCAGGCTGGCGTCGTCGACCGAGGCCGAGTGGCGGGTGCGGAACAGCGACACGATGATCGCCAGGCCCACCACGACCTCCGCGGCGGCGACGACCATCGTGAAGAACGCGATGATCTGGCCGTCGAGGTTGCCGTGCATCCGGGAGAAGGTGACGAAGGCGAGGTTGCAGGCGTTGAGCATCAGCTCCACGCACATGAACACCACGATCGCGTTCCGCCGGATCAGCACGCCGGTGGCGCCGATGGTGAACAACAGGGCCGCGAGATAGAGGTAGTTGACGGGGTTCACTGCGCCGCGTCCTCCGTCCGCTTGAAGGTGGCCGGTCCGTTCTCCGTGCGCTCCAGGCGGTCCTCGGCGCGCTGTTCCAGCGCCTTGAGGTCGCCGAGGGCCTGGGCGGAGACGTCCCGGATCTGACCGCGTTCGCGCAGCGTCCGGCTGACGCTCAGCTCGGCGGGGGTGCCGTCGGGCAGCAGGCCCGCGATGTCCACCGCGTTGTGCCGGGCGTAGACGCCGGGGGCGGGCAGCGGGGGGACGTTCTTGTTCTCGCGGACGCGCTGGGCGGCCAGCTCGCGCTGGGTCCTGGCCCGTTCGGTGCGCTCGCGGTGGGTGAGCACCATGGCGCCGATCGCGGCGGTGATCAGCAGGGCGCCGGTCAGCTCGAAGGCGAAGACGTACTTGGTGAAGATGAGGGTCGCCAGCCCCTCCACGTTGCCGCCCGCGTTGGCCTGGCCGGTGCCGTTGAACCGGGTGAGCGAGGCGTTGGCGATGCCGCCCAGCAGCAGGACGCCGAAGCCGAGCCCGCAGAGCAGGGCCAGCCAGCGTTGTCCCCTGATGGTCTCCTTCAGCGAGTCCGCCGCGGTCACGCCGACGAGCATCACCACGAAGAGGAAGAGCATCATGATCGCGCCCGTGTAGACGACGATCTGCACGATCCCGAGGAAGTAGGCGCCGTTGGCGAGGTAGAACACCGCCAGAATGATCATGGTCCCGGCGAGACAGAGCGCGCTGTGCACCGCGCGCCGCATCAGGACGGTGCACAGGGCGCCGATCACCGCGACGCTGCCGAGGATCCAGAACTGGACCGCCTCACCGGTGGAGGTCGAGTACGCGGCGAGCTGTGCGCTCATGCCCCCGCCTCCTTCTCCTCTGCCGCGCCCGAAGCGCTTGCAGATTGATGCAGTTCGCCCTTGGAGACGGCCACTTGGCGGACCGTGCCGGGGGCGGCCTCGGTCACCAGTCCGCGGTAGTAGTCCTGTTCGTCGGTGCCGGGGAAGATCGAGTGCGGGGAGTCGACCATGCCCTCGTCCAGGCCGGCGAGCAACTGCTCCTTGGTGTAGATGAGGTTGGCCCGGCTGGAGTCGGCCAGCTCGAACTCGTTGGTCATCGTGAGCGCGCGGGTGGGGCACGCCTCGATGCACAGCCCGCACAGGATGCAGCGGGCGTAGTTGATCTGGTAGACGCGGCCGTACCGCTCGCCCGGCGAGTAGCGCTCCTCGTCGGTGTTGTCGGCGCCCTCGACGTAGATGGCGTCGGCGGGGCAGGCCCAGGCGCACAGCTCGCAGCCGACGCACTTCTCCAGGCCGTCCGGATGGCGGTTGAGCTGGTGCCGTCCGTGGAAGCGGGGAGCGGTGGTCTTCTTCTGCTCCGGGTACTGCTCGGTCAGCCGCTTCTTGAACATGGCCTTGAAGGTCACGGCGAAGCCGGCCACGGGATTCTGGAAACCGGGTGCGGTCTCCTTCGGCTCCTCAGCCATCGGACGCCTCCTTTCCATCCGAAGTTCCGTCATTGACACTCTCCGTTCCGCCACTGGCGATCAGCTCCCGCTCCTGACGCGGACGGCGCCTGGGCACCGCGGGCAACTGCTGCCCGGGCAGCGGCGGTACGGGGAATCCGCCCGCCAGCGGATCGAACGCGGGCTGTGCGGCCTGCTGTTCGGCGGCCTTGGCCTTGTCGCGGAACATGTCGGCGACGAAGGAGATCAGCAGCAGGGCCAGCACCCCGCCGCCCACGTAGAGCGCGATGTCGGCGAAGTCGTAGTTCTCGTTGCGCAGCACCCGCACGGTCGCCACCAGCATCAGCCAGACCACCGAGACCGGGATCAGGACCTTCCAGCCGAGCTTCATGAGCTGGTCGTAGCGGACACGGGGGAGCGTGCCGCGCAGCCAGATGAAGAAGAACAGCAGCAGCTGGACCTTGATGACGAACCAGAGCATCGGCCACCAGCCGTGGTTGGCGCCCTCCCAGAAGGTGCTGATGGGCCAGGGGGCCCGCCAGCCGCCGAGGAACAGGGTGGCCGTCACCGCGGACACCGTCACCATGTTCATGTACTCGGCGAGCATGAACAGCGCGAACTTGATCGACGAGTACTCGGTGTTGAAGCCGCCGACCAGGTCGCCCTCGGACTCCGGCATGTCGAAGGGGGCGCGGTTCGTCTCGCCCACCATCGTGATCACGTAGAGGATGAAGGAGACCGGCAGCAGCAGGATGTACCAGCGGTCGTGCTGCTGTTCCACGATGGCGGAGGTCGACATCGACCCCGAGTAGAGGAACACCGAGGCGAACGCGGCGCCCATCGCGATCTCGTACGAGATCATCTGGGCGCAGCTGCGCAGCCCGCCCAGGAGCGGGTAGGTCGAGCCGGAGCTCCAGCCGGCCAGCACGATGCCGTAGATGCCGATCGAGGCGACGGCCAGGATGTACAGCATCGCGATCGGCAGGTCGGTGAGCTGCATCGTGGTGCGGTGGCCGAAGATCGAGATCTCGTTGCCGGACGGGCCGAAGGGGATCACCGCGATCGCCATGCAGGCCGGGATGACCGCGACGATCGGCGCGAGGACGTAGATCACCTTGTCCGCGCGCTTGACGACGACGTCCTCCTTCAGCATGAGCTTCACGCCGTCGGCGAGCGACTGGAGCATGCCCCAGGGGCCGTGCCGGTTGGGGCCGATGCGCAGCTGCATCCAGGCGACGACCTTGCGCTCCCAGACGATGGACAGCAGCACCGTCAGCATCAGGAACGCGAAGCAGAACACCGCCTTGACGACGACCAGCCACCAGGGGTCGCGGCCGAACAGCGAGAGGTCTTCAGCGGCGAGGAACGGGCTCATCCTCGAACCTCCTTGGGGGCCTCGTCGGCGTGTGCCGCCGGGCCGATACGGACGAGGGAGCCCGGCCGGGCCCCGGTGTCGGAGGCGACGCCCCGGCCGGCCGAGTCGAGCGGGAGCCAGACCACCCGGTCGGGCATCTCCGTGACCTCCAGCGGGAACTCGGTCGTCCCGGCGGGACCGGTGACGGCGAGCGCGTCGCCGTCCTCGACGCCCGCCTCGGCGGCCGTGGCCGCGGACACGCGCGCGTGGGCGGCGTGCCGGGTGCCGGCCAGCGCCTCGTCGCCCTGCTGCATTACGCCGAGGTCGAGCAGGAGCCGGTGTCCGGCGAGCACGGCCTCCCCGGCCGCCGGGCGGGGCAGTGCGGCGCCGCTGTGCAGCGGGTCGGCCGCGGTGCCCCCGGTCCAGCCGCCGAGCCGGTCGATCTCCGCGCGGGTGGTGCGCAGGTCCGGCAGGCCCAGGTGGACGTCCATGGCGTCGGCCAGCATCTGCAGGACGCGGGCGTCGGCCGGGGCGAGCCGGCGGGTCATCTGGTCGGGCTTGAGCGCGGCCTCGAAGAAGCGGACCCGGCCCTCCCAGTTGAGGAAGGTGCCCGTCTTCTCGACCACCGCGGCGACCGGCAGCACCACGTCGGCGCGCTCGGTGACCTCGCTGGGCCGCAGTTCCAGCGAGACCAGGAAGCCGACGCTGTCGAGCGCCTCACGCGCGCGTGCCGGGTCGGGCAGGTCGGCGACCTCCACCCCGGCGACGAGCAGCGCGGACAGCTCGCCGGCGGCCGCGGCCTCCACGATCTGCTGGGTGTCGCGGCCGTGGCGGGCGGGGAGTTCGGCCAGCCCCCAGGCGGCGGCGACCTCCTCCCGCGCGCGGGGGTCGGTGGCCGGGCGGCCGCCCGGCAGCAGCGTGGGCAGCGCGCCCGCCTCGACGGCGCCGCGCTCCCCCGCGCGCCGGGGAATCCACACCAGGCGGGCGCCGGTCGCGGCCGCCGCGCGGGTGGCGGCCGTCAGGCCGCCCGCGACGCCGGCGAGCCGCTCGCCGACCACGATCACGGCACCCTCGGCGCGCAGCGCCTCGGCCGCCCCGGTGCCGGCCTCCTCCAGGCCGACCCCGCCGGCCAGCGCGTCCAGCCACTCGGGTTCGGTGCCGGGCGCGGCCGGCAGCAGCGTGCCGCCCGCCTTGGTCAGACCCCGGGTGGCGTGCGTGGCCAGGGCGTACACCTTCTGGCCGCGCTTGCGCCACGCCTTGCGCAGCCGGAGGAAGACGCCGGGGGCCTCCTCCTCGGCCTCGAACCCCACCAGCAGCACGGCGGGCGCCTGCTCCAGGGAGGTGTACGTGACCCCGGTGCCGTCGAGGTCACGGCCCCGGCCGGCCACCCGCGCGGCCAGGAAGTCGGCCTCCTCGCCGCTGTGCGCACGGGCGCGGAAGTCGATGTCGTTGGTGTCGAGCGCCACCCGCGCGAACTTGCTGTACGCGTAGGCGTCCTCGACGGTCAGCCGCCCCCCGGTGAGCACACCGGCGCGGGAACGGGCGGCGCCCAGGCCCCGCGCGGCCGCGTCCAGCGCCTCCGGCCAGGAGGCGGGCTCCAGCACGCCCTCGGTGTTGCGGACCAGCGGGGTGTCGAGCCGGTCCCGCGACTGGGCGTAGCGGAACGCGAACCGGCCCTTGTCGCAGATCCAGTCCTCGTTGACCTCCGGGTCGTTGGCGGCGAGCCGCCGCATGACCTTGCCGCGCCGGTGGTCGGTACGGGTGGCGCAGCCGCCCGAGCAGTGCTCGCACACCGACGGCGAGGAGATCAGGTCGAAGGGGCGCGACCGGAACCGGTAGGCGGCCGAGGTGAGCGCGCCGACCGGGCAGATCTGGATGGTGTTGCCGGAGAAGTACGACTCGAACGGGTCGCCCTCACCGGTGCCGACCTGCTGGAGCGCGCCCCGCTCGATCAGCTCGATCATCGGGTCGCCCGCGACCTGGTTGGAGAACCGGGTGCAGCGGGCGCACAGCACGCACCGCTCGCGGTCGAGCAGCACCTGGGTGGAGATCGGGAGCGGCTTGGCGTAGGTGCGCTTGCGGCCCTCGAAGCGGGACTCGGCGTTGCCGTGCGACATGGCCTGGTTCTGCAGCGGGCACTCGCCGCCCTTGTCGCAGACCGGGCAGTCCAGCGGGTGGTTGATGAGCAGCAGCTCCATCACGCCGTGCTGCGCCTTCTCGGCGACCGGCGAGGTGAGCTGGGTCTTCACCACCATGCCGTCGGTGCAGGTGATGGTGCAGGACGCCATCGGCTTGCGCTGGCCCTCCACCTCCACGATGCACTGGCGGCAGGCGCCGGCCGGGTCCAGCAGGGGGTGGTCGCAGAAGCGCGGGATCTCGATGCCGAGCTGTTCGGCGGCCCGGATGACCAGGGTGCCCTTGGGCACGCTGATCCCGATGCCGTCGATCGTCAGCGAGACGAGGTCCTCCGGCGGGACCGCCGCCTGCCCCCCGCCTGAGGGGGCATTCGTGGTCACGGTCATGCGTTCACCTCCGGGCGGTCCGCCCAGGCCGTCGACTTGGCCGGGTCGAAGGGGCAGCCCCGGCCCGTGATGTGCTGCTCGTACTCCTCGCGGAAGTACTTCAGCGAGGAGAAGATCGGCGAGGCCGCGCCGTCGCCCAGGGCGCAGAAGGACTTGCCGTTGATGTTGTCGGCGATGTCGCCCAGCTTGTCGAGGTCGCCCGCCGAGCCCTTGCCCGCCTCGATGTCCCGCAGCAGCTGCACCAGCCAGTACGTCCCTTCGCGGCAGGGCGTGCACTTGCCGCAGGACTCGTGGGCGTAGAACTCGGTCCAGCGGGTGACCGCCCGCACCACGCAGGTGGTCTCGTCGAAGCACTGGAGCGCCTTGGTGCCGAGCATGGAACCGGCGGCGCCGACGCCCTCGTAGTCGAGGGGGACGTCGAGGTGTTCGTCGGTGAACATCGGGGTGGAGGAGCCGCCCGGGGTCCAGAACTTCAGCCGGTGGCCGGGGCGCATGCCGCCGCTCATGTCGAGCAGCTGGCGCAGGGTGATGCCGAGCGGCGCCTCGTACTGGCCGGGGCTGGCGACGTGCCCGCTGAGCGAGTACAGGGTGAAGCCGGGCGACTTCTCACTGCCCATCGAGCGGAACCACTCCTTGCCCTGGTGCATGATCGCGGGGACCGAGGCGATCGACTCGACGTTGTTCACCACGGTGGGGCAGGCGTAGAGGCCCTCGACGGCCGGGAAGGGGGGCCGCAGCCGCGGCTGGCCCCGGCGGCCCTCGAGCGAGTCCAGCAGCGCGGTCTCCTCACCGCAGATGTAGGCGCCCGCGCCCGCGTGCACGGTGAGTTCGAGGTCGAGTCCGCTGCCGAGGACGTCCGTGCCGAGGAACCCGGCCTCGTACGCCTCGCGCACCGCCTCGTGCAGGCGGCGCAGGACGGGGACGACCTCGCCGCGCAGGTAGATGAAGGCGTGCGAGGAGCGGATCGCGTAGCAGGCGATCACGATGCCCTCGATCAGGCTGTGCGGGTTGGCGTAGAGGAGCGGGATGTCCTTGCAGGTGCCGGGCTCGGACTCGTCGGCGTTGACGACGAGGTAGTGCGGCTTGCCGTCGCCCTGCGGGATGAACTGCCACTTCATGCCGGTCGGGAAGCCCGCGCCGCCGCGGCCGCGCAGGCCGGATTCCTTGACGTAGGCGATCAGGTCGTCGGGGGCCATGGCGAGCGCCTTGCGCAGGCCCTCGTAGCCGTCGTGCCGCCGGTAGACGTCCAGCGTCCAGGAGCGGTCCTCGTCCCAGAAGGCCGAGAGCACGGGGGCGAGCAGCTTCTCGGGGCTGGTGCCGTCCTTGACGTCGGTGACCACGGTCATCACTCCCCCTCCTCTGCGGTCGGTCCGGACGGGTGCGCCGGGTCGGAGGCCGAGGTGTCGACCGGGTCGTGGGAGCTGAGCCGCTCGGCGGGCGAGGGCTCGTGCACCGGCTCCTCGCGCGGGGCCGCGTCGCGCGGGTGGACCACGCGCGCCGGCTGGGTCTCGCCCTTGGCCAGGCGCAGGCCGACCAGGGAGGCGTGGCCCGCGCTGCCGCCCTCCTCGACGGCGCCGGGACGCTCGTCGGGGAAGCCGGCCAGGATGCGGGCGGTCTCCTTGAAGGTGCACAGCCGCGCGCCGCGCGTGGGCTCCACGGGCTGCCCGGCGCGCAGGTCGTCGACGAGGCGGGTGGCGCTGGCCGGGGTCTGGTTGTCGAAGAACTCCCAGTTGACCATCACCACCGGCGCGTAGTCGCAGGCCGCGTTGCACTCGATGTGCTCCAGGGTGACCTTGCCGTCGCCGGTGGTCTCGCCGTTGCCGACGCCGAGGTGCTCCTGGAGGGTCTCGAAGATGGCGTCGCCGCCCATGACCGCGCACAGGGTGTTGGTGCAGACGCCCACCTGGTAGTCGCCGGAGGGGCGGCGCCGGTACATGGAGTAGAAGGTGGCGACCGCGGTGACCTCGGCGGTGGTCAGCCCCAGCACGTCGGCGCAGAACCTCATGCCGGTCCGGGTGACGTGGCCGTCCTCGGACTGCACGAGGTGCAGCAGCGGCAGCAGGGCGGATCGGGAGTCGGGGTAGCGCGCGATCACCTCGCGCGCGTCCGCCTCCAGCCGGGCCCGGACGTCGTCCGGGTAGGCGGGCGGGGGCAGTTCCGGCATGCCCAGGCCGACGCCCCGCTCGGAAGAAGAGGTGGTCACCGGTCGACGCCTCCCATCACGGGGTCGATGGACGCCACGGCCACGATGACGTCGGCGACCTGGCCGCCCTCGCACATCGCCGCCATGGCCTGGAGATTGGTGAAGGACGGGTCGCGGAAGTGGACCCGGAAGGGGCGGGTGCCGCCGTCGGAGACGGCGTGCACGCCGAGTTCGCCCTTGGGTGACTCCACGGCCGCGTACGCCTGGCCCGGCGGGACCCGGAAGCCCTCGGTGACCAGCTTGAAGTGGTGGATCAGGGCCTCCATGGAGGTACCCATGATCTTCTTGATGTGGTCCAGGGAGTTGCCGAGCCCGTCCGGGCCGAGCGCGAGCTGCGCGGGCCAGGCGATCTTCTTGTCGGCGACCATGACCGGGCCCGGCTGGAGCCGGTCCAGGCACTGCTCGATGATCCTGAGCGACTGGCGCATCTCCTCCAGCCGGATGAGGAAGCGGCCGTAGGAGTCGCAGGTCTCGGCGGTCGGGACGTCGAAGTCGTAGGTCTCGTAACCGCAGTACGGCTGCGCCTTGCGCAGGTCGTGCGGCAGGCCCGTGGAGCGCAGGATCGGACCGGTGGCGCCGAGTGCCATGCAGCCGGCCAGGTCGAGGTGGCCGACGTCCTGCATACGGGCCTTGAAGATGGGGTTGCCGGTGGCGAGCTTGTCGTACTCCGGGAGGTTCTTCCTCATCTTCCTGACGAACTCGCGGATCTGGTCGACCGCGCCGGGCGGCAGGTCCTGTGCGAGGCCGCCGGGGCGGATGTACGCGTGGTTCATCCGCAGGCCGGTGATCAGCTCGTAGATGTCGAGGATCATCTCCCGGTCGCGGAACCCGTAGATCATGATCGTGGTGGAGCCCAGCTCCATACCGCCGGTGGCGATGCACACCAGGTGCGAGGAGAGCCGGTTCAGCTCCATCAGGAGCACCCGGATGATGTCGGTCCGCTCGGTGATCTGGTCCTCGATGCCGAGCAGCTTCTCGACGGCGAGGCAGTAGGCGGTCTCGTTGAAGAAGGACGTCAGGTAATCCATCCGCGTGACGAAGGTGGTGCCCTGCGTCCACGTGCGGTACTCGAGGTTCTTCTCGATTCCGGTGTGCAGATAGCCGATGCCGCAGCGGGCCTCGGTGACCGTCTCGCCCTCGATCTCCAGGATGAGCCGCAGCACTCCGTGGGTGGACGGGTGCTGCGGACCCATGTTGACGACGATGCGCTCGTCGTCCGCCCTGGCCGCGGACTGGACGACCTCGTCCCAGTCGCCGCCGGTGACCGTGTAGACGGTCCCCTCGGTGGTCTCGCGCGCTGACGCGTGGGAAGTGCTCACGAGTACGACCTCCGCTGGTCCGGAGCCGGGATCTGGGCGCCCTTGTACTCGACGGCGATGCCGCCGAGGGGATGGTCCTTGCGCTGCGGGTGGCCCTGCCAGTCGTCCGGCATCATGATCCGGGTGAGGGCCGGGTGGCCGTCGAAGACGATCCCGAAGAAGTCGTACGTCTCGCGCTCGTGCCAGTCGTTGGTCGGATAGACCGCGACCAGGGACGGGATGCGCGGGTCGGCGTCGGGGGCGCTGACCTCCAGCCGGATCAGCCGGTTGTGGGTGATCGAGCGCAGGTGGTAGACGGCGTGCAGCTCGCGGCCCTTGTCGCCCGGGTAGTGCACCCCGCTGACGCCGGTGCACAGCTCGAAGCGGAGCGCCGGGTCGTCGCGCAGGGTGCGGGCGACGCGGACCAGGTGCTCGCGCTCGATGTGGAAGGTCAGCTCGCCGCGGTCGACGACGGTGCGCTCGACGGCGTTCTCCGGGAGCAGGCCCTGCTCCTCCAGCGCGCCCTCCAGCTCGTCGGCGACCTCGTCGAACCAGCCGCCGTAGGGGCGGCTCGCCGCGCCGGGGAGCCTGATCGAGCGGACCAGGCCGCCGTAACCGGAGGTGTCGCCGCCGTTGTCGGCGCCGAACATCCCGCGCTGGACGCGGATCTCCTCGCCGCCCTGGCCGCGCTGGCCGGGGAGGTTGGAGGCGGAGAGGTCCTTCTCCGGGTTCACGCCGTTGTCGTCGCTCACCGCAGCAGCCCCTTCATCTCGATCGTGGGCAGTGCCTTGAGCGCGGCTTCCTCGGCCTCGCGGGCGGCCGCCTCGGCGTTGACGCCGAGCTTCCCGCCCTGGATCTTCTGGTGGAGCTTGAGGATCGCGTCCATCAGCATCTCGGGGCGGGGCGGGCAGCCGGGGAGGTAGATGTCGACCGGCACGATGTGGTCGACGCCCTGGACGATCGCGTAGTTGTTGAACATGCCGCCCGAGGACGCGCAGACGCCCATGGAGATGACCCACTTCGGGTTGGGCATCTGGTCGTAGACCTGCCGCAGCACCGGCGCCATCTTCTGGCTGACCCGGCCCGCGACGATCATCAGGTCGGCCTGGCGCGGTGAGCCGCGGAAGACCTCCATGCCGAAGCGGGCGAGGTCGTAGCGTCCGGCGCCGGTGGTCATCATCTCGATGGCGCAGCAGGCGAGTCCGAAGGTGGCCGGGAAGACGGACGCCTTGCGCACCCAGCCCGCGGCCTGCTCGACGGTGGTCAGCAGAAAGCCGCTCGGCAGCTTTTCTTCGAGTCCCATGACTTAAAGGCCCCTCAGTCCCATTCCAGGCCGCCGCGCCGCCATACGTACGCGTACGCGACGAAGACGGTGAGCACGAAGAGCAGCATCTCCACGAGCCCGAAGACCCCGAGCGCGTCGAAGGTGACGGCCCAGGGGTAGAGGAAGACGATCTCGATGTCGAAGACGATGAAGAGCATCGCCGTCAGGTAGTACTTGATGGGGAAGCGCCCGCCGCCGGCCGGCGTGGGGGTCGGCTCGATGCCGCATTCGTAGGCTTCGAGCTTCGCGCGGTTGTAGCGCTTCGGACCGATCAGCGCGGCCATGACCACGGAGAAGATCGCAAAGCCTGCCCCGAGGGCTCCCAGTACGAGGATGGGCGCGTACGCGTTCACCGCTCCTCGCTCCCTTCAGTCGGCATTGACTGGTGGCGGATCACGGGCTCACAGCCGCTTCTTCCGTCCCACCGACCCCACCCGTCCCGGCGAAGATCGAGAACATGTGAAGCAGGTCACAAGCCCAACTGCTCCGCATCCTATGCCCGCCGCTCTGTGATCTGCGACACGGGGTATTGCACAAGCTTTGTGATCTCCACCACCTGACGAAGGATCATGAAGCCGGAGGATGGGTGATCTTCACACCCGAAGCGTTCAGTTGATCACCAGAAGTGACAATCCCGCTCGTCCGCGCACGTCAGAAGGGGAGCGGGGGGTTGGCTCAATATCAAGATGGTTCCGGTGCATGCAAATTGGCGCTGGACGCATGCGGCTGCTAGTGGAGGGCGTTCACACCTCGGAGGGAGATCCGGGGCGCGGTGTGGACGCCGCCGGAGCACGTGCGCGCGTTCACGAAGTCGCCGCGCGCGGCCGATCGTCGCGGACGCGACTCCTCCGGATACCGTTCCGTGACCTCCGCCACACCGGTGGCGGGCGTTCCGGAGCCGGGCTTGGCCATCGACCCCAACCGATGGTAGGCGCGGGGCAATTCGGACGTAATGATCAAAGACCGTGATCAACGACCCAATGATCCCCGTCCGCTATGTCCGTTACGGCGTCAATAAAGAGGGACGCGAGCGGGTTTCGGAGATCCGATTGAACAATTGTGGCGCAGCACACGTTTGTTGAAGATATGAAGGAGCCCCTGGTACCGGTTGTTCCCATGTCCCACACCGCTCACATACGCAGCCACCGGAAGCCCCGCCGCAGCGCGTCGTCCATCGTCGTGCGGTCCGGTGTCGCCGGCGGCGTCCTCAGCACCCTGGCGGTCGCCGGAGCGGCCGGTTACGCGAACGCGGCCGAGGCCGAGCCCGTGACGCAGACGCTCGAACTCCCCACCCTCACCGCCGACGTGGCCACCCAGGTCGCGCAGTCCGCGGACGCCACCCAGCAGGCGGCCGCGAACTACGAGCTGCAGGCCGAGCGTGACGCGGCCGCCGCCAGTGCCGCGAAGCAGGCCAAGGCGGACCTCGCCGAGGCCAAGCAGAAGGCCGAGGCGAAGAAGAAGGCACAGGAGAAGGCCCGTAAGGAGGCCGCCGCCCGTGCCACCCGCAACGCCGAGCGCACCGTGCTCTCCGCGTCCGCGAGCACCGACGCGGGCAGCTCCGCGGTCACCGGCTCGTCCAGCGCGACCGGCTCGGCCGCGTCCATCGTGTCGTTCGTGAAGGCCCAGGTCGGCAAGGCGTACGTCTCCGGCGCCACCGGTCCGTCCGCCTACGACTGCTCCGGCCTGGTCCAGACGGCGTTCAAGCAGGTCGGCATCAGCCTGCCGCGCGTCTCCCAGGACCAGTCCACGGCCGGCACCCAGGTCTCCCTGGACAGCCTGCAGCCCGGCGACATCCTCTACTGGGGCAGCGCGGGCAGCGCTTACCACGTGGGCGTCTACGTCGGCGACGGCATGTTCGTCGGCGCCCAGAACCCCTCCACGGGCGTCGTGGAGCGTCCCCTCTCCTACGACCAGCCCACCGGCGCGGTCCGGGTCCTCTGACCCCCTCCAGCCATCCGCACGACAAGGCCGCTGCCCTCGGGGGGCAGCGGCCTTGTCGGTCGTCGGGCGGACCGGGCGCCCCGGTCCGGTGGGACGAGGCGCCCTCGGTCCGGGTTCACGCCTTGGGGGCCATCTTCGTCAGGCCGTTGATCACACGGTCCATGGCGTCGCCGCCCGTGGGGTCCGTCAGGTTGGCGAGGAGCTTGAGGACGAACCTCATCAGCAGGGGGTGCGTGAGGCCGCGCTGGGCGCCGATCTGCATGACCTTGGGGTTGCCGATGAGCTTCACGAAGGCGCGGCCGAGCGTGTAGTAGCCGCCGTAGGTGTCCTTGAGGACGCGGGGGTAGCGCTGGAGGGCGATCTCCCGGGTGGCCGGGGTGGGGCGGGCGTGGGCCTGGACGATGACGTCCGCGGCGAGCTGACCGGACTCCATGGCGTAGGCGATGCCCTCGCCGTTGAAGGGGTTCACCATGCCGCCGGCGTCACCGACCAGCAGCAGGCCCCTGGTGTAGTGCGGCTGGCGGTTGAACGCCATCGGCAGGGCGGCGCCCCGGATCGGGCCCGTCATGTGCTCCGGGGTGTAGCCCCACTCCTCCGGCATCGAGGCGCACCACGCCTTGAGCACCTCGCGCCAGTCCAGTTCCTTGAAGGACTCCGAGGTGTTCAGCACGCCGAGACCCACGTTGGACGTGCCGTCGCCCATGCCGAAGATCCAGCCGTAGCCGGGCAGCAGGCGGTCCTGGGCGCCGCGGCGGTCCCACAGCTCCAGCCAGGACTCCAGGTAGTCGTCGTCGTGACGCGGCGACTCGAAGTACGTGCGCACCGCGACGCCCATCGGGCGGTCCTCCCGGCGGTGCAGGCCCATGGCCAGCGAGAGCCGGGTGGAGTTGCCGTCGGCGGCGACCACGAGCGGTGCGTGGAAGGTCACCGGGCGCTTGTCGTCGCCCAGCTTCGCCGTCACGCCGGTGATCCGGCCCGTACGGTCGTCGACGATCGGCCCGCTCACGTTGCACAGCTCGAACAGCCGGGCGCCCGCCTTCTGCGCCTGCCGGGCCAGCTGCTCGTCGAAGTCGTCCCGCTTGCGCACCAGACCGAAGTTCGGGTAGGAGGCGAGATCGGGCCAGTCCAGCTGGAGCCGGGACCCGCCGCCGATGATGCGCAGGCCCTTGTTGCGCAGCCAGCCCGCCTCCTCGGAGATGTCGATACCCATGGCCACGAGCTGCTTGACCGCGCGCGGGGTCAGACCGTCACCGCAGACCTTCTCCCTGGGGAACTCGGTCTTCTCCAGCAGCAGGACGTCGAGTCCGGCCTTGGCGAGGTGGTAGGCGGTGGTGGAGCCGGCCGGCCCGGCGCCCACGACGATCACGTCTGCGGTGTTGTCGGAGAGGGGCTCAGTCACGGCGGGTTCTCCCCAAGGTTGTGAATCTTCGTGCCGACGGGCACTGGACATGGGCAGTCTATTCAGCAGAATTGATCAACCGGCTGAAGGGCTGCCCCGTGAACCGAACTCACCCAGTGGTACGGCTGCGTGTGCCCACCGACGAGGACGCCTTCGCCTGGCACCGGGCCTTCGCCGATCCCGAGGTCATGCGGTTCCACGGGGGCCGGGCGGCCGAGCTGTCCGTGTACGAGGAACTCACCGCCCGGCAGCGGCGGCACGACGCCGAGCTGGGGTTCTGCCTGTGGTCCGTGCTCGACGGCTCCGGCGACGTGGTCGGGTTCACCGGGGCCCAGCCCTGGCCGCACGCGTGGGGGCCCGCCGGGGAGATCGAGATCGGGTGGCGGCTGGGGCGGGCGCACTGGGGTCTCGGGTACGCGTCCGTCGCCGCCCGGGACTGTCTCGACCGGGTCCGTGCCGCCGGGGTCCGGCGGGTGGTCGCCATGGTCGACGCCGAGAACGAGCGGTCCGTCGCCGTCACGCAGCGGCTGGGGATGCGGCTCTCCGAGCGGTTCGTCACCCCCTCCTCCGAGCGGCAAGGGCTCTGCTACTCCCTCGAGTTGTGACTCCGGGTAGTCGATTGTCACAGAAAGACAGATGTCGTTCCGGGCGCTCCCGTCCCGGAGTTACCCTGCCAGTACCGCTGGGGGTGACATCAGTGCCAATACCACCCAAAACGCCCGAGGTGCGCGTGCC
Organism: Streptomyces sp. NPDC001781; assembly: GCF_053596035.1. NCBI lineage: Bacteria > Bacillati > Actinomycetota > Actinomycetes > Kitasatosporales > Streptomycetaceae > Streptomyces > Streptomyces sp. NPDC001781. Next base: position 228,942 of record NZ_JBSFFI010000003.1, read on the forward strand.
CCGGTTCGTCGGGCTCATGGCCGTGGACGCCCGCGCGGCCGCCCGGGTCCGGGGCCTGCTCCTCAACGCACCGGACCGGCCCGAGTTCGCCGGGGTCGTCGTGGACTACGTCGTACGGCAGTTCCCCGCGCCCGGTGCGGAGGTCCCGCCGGACTCCGTGGTCTACGTGTGGTTCGACTTCCAGGAGGGCGAGGGAGGCGGGGGCGTGCGGGAACCCCGGTTGCCCGCGCCGCCCTCCGGAGGGCTTCAGCGTGAACTCGGGGAGCCCGGGGACGCGTTCGAGATGACCGCCCGGTGAGGAGGCCCTCGCCGGAGGCTTGCGGGGGCGGCTACTTCTTGAAGCCCCGGTGCAGGGCCACCACTCCGCCCGTCAGGTTGCGCCAGGCCACGTTCTGCCAGCCCGCCTTCCGCAGCCTCTCCGCCAGGGCCGGCTGGTCCGGCCAGGCGCGGATGGACTCCGCCAGGTACACGTACGCGTCCGGGTTCGACGACACCGACCGTGCCACCGCAGGGAGCGCCCGCATCAGGTACTCCGTGTACACCGTGCGGAACGGGGCCCATGTGGGGTGCGAGAACTCGCAGATCACCACTCTGCCGCCCGGCTTCGTCACCCGGTACAGCTCCCTCAGCGCGGCGTCCGTGTCCTGGACGTTGCGCAGGCCGAAGGAGATCGTCACGGCGTCGAAGGTGTCGTCCTTGAACGGGAGCCTCGTCGCGTCGCCCGCCGTGACCGGGAGCCACGGGTGCTTCTTCTTGCCCACCTGGAGCATGCCCAGGGAGAAGTCGCAGGGGACCACGTAGGCGCCCGCCCTCGCGAAGGGGAGGGACGATGTCGCCGTGCCCGCCGCGAGGTCCAGGACCTTCTGCGCGGGGCGGGCGTCCACCGCCTTCGCCACCTCCTTGCGCCAGCGGCGGTCCTGGCCCAGCGACAGCACGTCGTTGGTGAGGTCGTACCGTTCCGCCACGCCGTCGAACATCTCGGCGACTTCGTGGGGCTGCTTGTTCAAGGAAGCGCGGGTCACGCTGTCATTGTGGCAGGCCGGTCGACTTCGGCTCGGGACGGGGGCGGTGGGTCGTGGGCGGGGCCGTGCCGGGGGGGGTGTGCGTCCTCGGTCCGGCGGCTCACGTTTCCACGATGCGCTGAACTTGCCTTCTCGCCGGCCGCTGCGGGCGGACACCCCCGGCACGTCCCCTCACCGCCGTCGCCGGCTCTCGCGCCGTCCCGGTCAGCGGCTTCTGTGGACGATGCGGCCCTCGATCACCGTCGCCACGCAGGTGCCTGCGCCTCGGGTCACCAGGTCCTCGCGCGACTCGACGTCGAACACCGCGAAGCGGGCCGCACCGCCCCGGGCCAGTGGTGGCAGGAGGATCAGAGGGCGGGGGGAGAGCGAGGGGGGGCCCGGCAGGCCGGGTGGGCGCCGGCCCACCGCCAGGGCCGCCCGGCGTACCACGTCCGCCACCGTGCGGGTTCGCAGCTCGCCCGCCACTGCCACCGTGCCGTGGGCCAGCATGCGTTGTACGCCTCGGCGCGCGCTCGCGCCGAGGGACGCCGGGTCCTTGCGGAAGATCTCCGCCGCCCGCTCGCCCGTGACGGGCTCCGTGCCCAGCACGTCCGCCTCCCGCGGGTCCGGGTGGTAGGTCGACTCCAGGAGCTCCGGGGCGTACGGGTTCAGCAGGCCCGGCAGGAGGATGCCGGGCCAGCGGCGGACCCTGGCCCCGGGGGCGGCTGCCGTCAGGGTGTCGTACGGGGCCACGGCTGCCACCGTCGCCCCGTCCACCAGGACCGCCGTCTCCGGGGAGTTCTCGGCTACGTGAAGTGTCAGCACTTGGCGTCTAGTTGGAGGCGATCAGCTTCAGTTCGGGGTGGGCGGTGCCGCCCTCGATCGCGGTCGAGGAGATGTGGGAGACCACCCTGTCGTCGACCGGGTCGTTCGCCGGGTCGTCGTGGACCACCAGGTGCTCGTAGGTGGTCGCCCGCTGCGCGGGGGTACGGCCCGCCTTGCGGATCAGGTCGATGATCTCCAGGCGGTTGCTGCGGTGCTTGGCCCCGGCCGAGGAGACCACGTTCTCCTCCAGCATGATGGAGCCCAGGTCGTCCGCGCCGTAGTGCAGCGAGAGCTGGCCCACTTCCTTGCCCGTGGTCAGCCACGAGCCCTGGATGTGCTGGACGTTGTCCATGAACAGGCGGGCGATCGCGATCATGCGCAGGTACTCGAAGAGCGTCGCCTGCGTGCGGCCCTTCAGGTGGTTGTTCTCCGGCTGGTAGGTGTACGGGATGAAGGCCCGGAAGCCGCCCGTACGGTCCTGCACGTCCCGGATCATGCGCAGGTGCTCGATGCGCTCGGCGTTCGTCTCGCCCGTGCCCATCAGCATCGTGGACGTCGACTCCACGCCCAGGTTGTGCGCCGTCTCCATGATCTCCAGCCAGCGCTCGCCGCTCTCCTTCAGCGGGGCGATCGCCTTGCGGGGGCGGGCCGGGAGCAGCTCCGCGCCGGCGCCCGCGAAGGAGTCCAGCCCCGCCTGGTGGATGCGGGTGATCGCCTCCTCCACCGAGACCTTGGAGATCCGGGCCATGTGCTCGACCTCGGACGCGCCGAGGGAGTGGATGACCAGCTGCGGGAACGCGTCCTTGATCGCCTTGAAGTGCGACTCGTAGTACTCGACGCCGTAGTCCGGGTGGTGGCCGCCCTGGAACATGATCTGGGTGCCGCCCAGTTCGACCGTCTCCGCGCAACGGCGCAGGATGTCGTCCAGGTCGCGGCTCCAGCCCTTCTTGGTGTCCTTCGGGGCCGCGTAGAAGGCGCAGAACTTGCACGCCGTGACGCACACGTTCGTGTAGTTGATGTTGCGCTCGATGATGTACGTGGCGATGTGCTCGGTGCCCGCGTACTTGCGGCGGCGCACGGCGTCGGCGGCCGCGCCGAGCGCGTGCAGGGGGGCGTCGCGGTAGAGGACGAGCGCTTCCTCGGGCGTGATGCGTCCGCCCGCCGCGGCTCGGTCCAGCACGGCTGCGACATCCAAAGAGGCGAGTTCGGCCTTCTCGGTCACCGGGCGTCCCTTTCGTCAAGGGTTGATCAAGGAGAGTGCGCGTGGCGCTCGGAACAAGGTGGGGGCGGGAGACGGGTGGGCGGACCCAGTCAGCCTACGCCAGCGTCTCTGATCACCCGACTTCAGGCCGTACGGGCGCTCAGGACGCGTACGCGCCCAGCAGTACGCCCAGCAGCGTGCCGGTCAGCAGGAAAGGGCCGAAGGGGATGGCCGACTTGCGGGTGGCTCTGCGGGTCAGGAGGAGGACCAGGCCGTACAGCGCGCCCGTGGTGAAGGTGGCGAACGTGCCGAGCATCAGGGTGGGCCAGCCGTACCAGCCGAGGGCCGCGCCCACGGCCGGGGCCAGTTTGACGTCTCCGAAGCCCATGCCGGAGGGGTTGAGGAGGTGGAGGGCCAGATAGGCGGCGGCCAGGGTCAGGGCTCCGTAGAGGGCGGTGCGGTAGGTGCCGGTGTGGTCGGGGAGCCGGGCCGCCAGGGCCAGGAGGAGCAGGAGCGCCGGGGTCAGGGGGAGGGTCAGGGGGTCCGGGAGTCGCTGCACCCGCAGGTCCACCGCGGTCAGCAGGATCGCCACCGGGGCCAGGGTCAGCCAGGCCGGCAGTTCCGGGCGGGGGCCGGTCGCCAGGGCGAGGAGGGCGCAGACCGCGGCCGTGAGCAAGGGGAGGGCGACCGCCGTCCTGCGCGGGCACCCGCGGCACGGGGTCGTGCCCAGCCAGCCGGTCAGCGGGTGGCCCGCCTCGCACGTCGTGCGCCACGGGGTGCCCTGCGGGGTCGTGAAGCGGTACGCGGCCCTCGGGAGCAGGGCGCCCGTCACGGCGCCCCACAGGGCGGCGAGGGCGGCGGGCAGCAGGTCATTCATCGGGGGACACCTTGGACAGGCGGGCCTCGGGGTTGCCCTCCGCCGCGGCGGTGGAGGTGTAGGTGAGGTCGTCGTCCCCGGTGGGGGTCAGCCGGATCTCGTGCGGGGCGGGGTCGCAGCCCTTGTGGTTGCTCTTCGCACCGGTCGCCGTGGCCAGCAGGCGGGTGGAGTCGGCCTGCTTCAGCGTGAGCACGTCCTCGCAGATCCCGCCCAGCTGGTCCGTCTGACGCAGACTGCCCAGTTCCTTGCCCACCGCCGCCCGGTGGACCTTGACGCGGAAGGTGCCGATGGGCAACGCGCCGTCCAGCGCGGTGGCCTTGCCCTCCCAGGTACCCAGGTAGCGGACCGGGACCCCGCCGCCGCGGCCGGCCGGGGCCGAGTGGGTCGGGGCGCTGCCCGCCGTGTGGTCGCCGTCGCCGGAGCCGGGGTGCAGCCAGGTGGTGACACCCAGGGAGACCGCCGCCAGCGCGCCCGCCACCGCGAGGGCCACCGTGCAGCTCATCCGGCGCCCGCGCCCCCGCTCCCCAAGTGCCGAGGTCGCCGCCAGGCTGACGCTCACCTTGCCGGGTGCCGCCCGCGTGGCCGGGTTCATCACCGGTGCCGGGCCGAACCGCCCCGGCACCGCGGGGCTGCTGAAGTCCACCGGACCCGAGGACGCGTCGGCGGACGTCTCCAGGTTGAGGATCCGGACCGCGCTCCGGCTGACCTGCTCGACCAGGGGGCCGGGGAGCCAGCCGCCGGTGATCAGGTCTGCCGCGCCCTGCGGGGCGAGGCGGCGGGCGAGGCCGGCGGGGGCGGGGCGGCCGGCGGGGTCCTTGGCCAGGCAGGCGGCCGTGATCTCGCGCAACCCGCTGTCCAGTGAACCGAGTTCCGGTTCCTCGTGGACCACCTTGTAGAGCAGGGCGGCCGAGGAGTCGCCGGGGAAGGGCGGGGCGCCTGTCGCGGCGTAGGCGAGGACCGCACCCAGGGAGAAGACGTCCGCCGCCCCGGTGATCCGGCCGCCGAGGATCTGTTCGGGGGCCATGTAGCCGGGTGAACCGACCGAGGCGCCGGTCGCGGTGAGGGAGGCGGTGCCGGAGGTCGCGCGGGCGATGCCGAAGTCGATCAGCAGCGGGCCGTCCAGGGTGAGGAGCACGTTGGAGGGCTTCACGTCCCGGTGGACGAGGTCCAGCGCGTGCACGGTGGTCAGCGCCTCGGCGAGGCCGGCGCCCAGCGCCCGAACGGTGTGTCGGGGCAGCGGGCCGTGGGTGGTGACGGCCTGGGCGAGGGAGGGACCGGCCACGTACTCCGTGGCGGCCCAGGGGACCGGGGCGTCCGGGTCGGCGTCGAGCACGGGCGCGGTCCAGGCACCGCCCACCCGGCGCGCGGCCGCCACCTCGCGGCGGAAGCGGGCCCGGAACTCCTCGTCCAGCGCGTACTGCGGGTGGACGATCTTCACGGCGACGGTCCGGCCGCCCGCGCTGCGGCCCAGGTAGACACGGCCCATGCCACCGGAGCCGAGCCGGCCGAGCAGCCGGTACGGGCCGACGGCGGCCGGTTCGTCAGCTCCGAGCGGCTGCATGGCGATCCCTCCCCCGCGGGCTCCCCCGTAAAGCCTCGCCCCGGCAGCGTAGTGACTACGCCCCGAGCAGATCCACCTTCACGTCGGCCGGGAAGCCGGTCGTGGGGCCGACGCGGCGGGCGAACTCCGTCACCGCCTCCAGCTGCGGGGGCCCGAAGGAGAAGTCGAGGGTGGTGAAGTACTGCTCCAGGGTCGCCTCGTCGAAGGCCTCCCAGCGGGCCGCCTGCTCGGCGACCTTGCCGACCTCCTCGAGGGACACGTTCCGGGAGGCGAGGAACGCCTCGTGCACCTTGCGGGTGATCTCCGGCTCGCGTTCGGCGTAATCGCGCCGCGCGGCCCACACGGCGAAGACGAACGGCAGGCCCGTCCACTCCTTCCACAGCGCGCCCAGGTCGTGCACCTGAAGGCCGTACCGCGGCGCGTCGACCAGGTTGGCGCGCAGGGCAGCGTCGCCGATGAGGACGGCGGCGTCCGCCTCCTGCATCATCAGGCTGAGGTCGGGCGGGCAGGTGTAGTACTCCGGGCGGACCCCGTACCGCTCGGCCAGCAGCAACTGGGCCAGGCGGACCGAGGTCCGCGAGGTCGAGCCGAGGGCGACGCGCGCGCCGTCGAGCTGGTCCAGGGGCACTTGCGAGACGATCACGCAGGACATCACCGGGCCGTCGCAGCCCACCGCGATGTCGGGGAAGGCGACCAGGTCACCGGCGTTGCGCAGGAATTCCACGAGCGTGATGGGGCCGATGTCGAGATCACCGCGCACGAGCTGCTCGCTGAGCTTCTCCGGGGTGTCCTTGGTCAGCTCGAAGTCGAGGAGCGTGCCGGTTCTCGCGAGCCCCCAGTAGAGGGGCAGGCAGTTGAGGAACTGGATGTGGCCGACGCGCGGCCGGGTGCGAGAATTGTCCACATCGCGAGACTAGACCCCTTGCGTCACGAGGCCCCGACCGGGCCGTGGTCGGGGCGCCCGGCAGAGGGTTCAAACATTCGGGTGACGTGATCTTGACCTCTATTGCTTTCCGGTGCCCGCGTGCTAGGCTCGCCGCAAGTTGCAGTTTGGTTTCCCTTGCAGTACAGAGCCTGCGGAGCATGTGACCGCGGGCTCTCGTCGTTTTCAGATGAATGCAGTTGTGCAGCACCGTTCGCACTTGCAGGTTCTGGAGCAGGGCAACCCTTTTGGGCCCAAGGAGGGCTTATGGCTACCGGAACCGTTAAGTGGTTCAACGCCGAAAAGGGCTTTGGCTTCATCGCCCAGGAGGGCGGCGGCCCCGACGTCTTCGTTCACTACTCCGCGATCAACGCCACCGGCTTCCGCTCCCTCGAGGAGAACCAGCAGGTGAACTTCGACGTGACCCAGGGCCCGAAGGGTCCGCAGGCGGAGAACGTCACCCCCGTCTGATCACTGCCTGATCGCAGAACCTGAGTGCAGTACCCAAGGAGCCCCGCGCCTTCCGGCGACGGGGCTCCTGCCTTTCGCCGTGACGTCCCGATGAATTCCGGGCGAATTCCGCACCCCGCCCGCCGGGCATCGCTGACCCGGGGCCGCGCTTTTCCGGCAGCCGAGTTCTCACCCGAACGGCCGCCGGGAAGTCTCCGGGAACAGCCCTTAGGGTCGCTCCCATGACCGACACGCCCGCCTCTCCCGACTTCCTCGCCGCGACCCGCGCGTTCTACGACGCGATCGCCGAGGACTACTCCGATCATTTCCGCGCGGCGCATCTCGCCGAGCCCTTCGACCGGGCCCTGCTGAAGGTGTTCGCGGAGCTGGTGGGACCGGGCGCGGCCGTGGCCGACCTGGGATGCGGGCCGGGCCGGGTCACCGGGTTCCTGGCCGCCGAGGGGCTCGACGTGTTCGGGCTCGACCTCTCCCCCGCCATGCTGGCGGTCGCCCGCCGCGAGAACCCCGGCCTGCGCTTCGAGCAGGGCTCCATGCTGGAGCTGGACCTCCCCGACGGGGGGCTTGCCGGTGTCGTGTCCTGGTACTCCAGCATCCACACCCCGGCCGAACGGCTGCCCGCGCTGTTCGCCGGGTTCCGCCGCGTGCTGGCGCCGGGCGGGCATCTACTGCTGGCCTTCCAGGCGGGTGAGGAGCCCCGGCGCCACGACCGGCCCTGGGGCCATCCGGTCAGCCTGGACTTCCTGCGCCGTGACCCGGACCGCATGGCCGCGCTGCTGGAGGAGGCAGGCTTCGCCGTCATGTCCCGCACGGTGCGCGCGCCGGGCCCCTCGGAACCCGTCCCGCAGGCCTGCCTGCTGGCCCGGCGGAGCCCGGATCAGGGCCCGGTGACCTGACCCGAACCCTTGTACAGGCCCTCCACCGCGTCCGCGAAGTCGCGCAGGATGCGGGCGCGGCGGAGTTTCATGGACGGGGTGAGGTGCCCGGTGTGCTCGTCGAAGTCACCCGGCAGGACGGTGAAGCGCCGGATGGACTCGGGGCGGGAGACGAGCCGGTTGGCCTGCTCGATCGCGTCCCACAGCACGGCGTTCAGATCCGGGTCGCCGACGAGGAGTTCCGGCGGCACCGGGTGCTTGCCGTTCATCTGGCGCCAGTGGTGGACGCCTTCCGGGTCCAGGGTGATGAGGGCGCCGACGTAGGGGCGGCCGTCGCCGACGAGGAGGCAGTGGGAGATCAGGGGGTGCTGGCGCAGCCAGTTCTCCAGCGGGGCCGGGGCGACCGACTTGCCGCCCGCCGTGATCAGCAGTTCCTTCTTGCGGCCGGTGATGGTCAGGTAGCCGTCGTCGTCCAGCTCGCCCAGGTCCCCGGTGGCGAGCCATCCGTCGCGGGTGGCGGGGACGACACCGCCCGCCTGCTGGTCCCAGTAACCACGCAGCACGTGGTCGCCGGAGATCAGGATCTCGCCGTCGGCCGCGATCCGGACCCGGGTGCCGGGCAGCGGCCGGCCGACGGTGCCGAGGCGGGGCCGCAGCGGCGGGGTGACCGTGGTGGCACCGGTGGACTCGGTGAGTCCGTACCCCTCGAAGATCTCGATGCCCGCGCCCGCGAAGAAGGCGGCCAGGCGGCGGCCGAGGGGAGAGCCGCCGCAGATGGCGTAGCGGACCTTGCCGCCCATGGCGGCTCGCAGCTTGCGGTAGACGAGCGGGTCGTAGAAGGAGCGGCCGGCCTTCAGGGCCGCGCCGGGGCCGTTGCCGGTGCCGGTCTGGCGGGCCTCCAGCGCCTCGCCGTAGCGCACGGCCGTGGCTGCGGCACGGTCGAAGGCGGCGGCCTTGCCGCTCGACTCGGCCTTCGCGCGGGCGGTGTTGTACACCTTCTCCAGCATGTACGGGATGGTCAGCAGGCAGGTCGGCCGGAAGGCGGCCAGGTCCGGCAGCAGATGTTCGGGCTTGAGGCTGGGGGCGTGGCCGAGGCGCACCCGGGCCCGGACGCAGGCGATGGCGACCATGCGGCCGAAGACGTGGGACATCGGCAGGAACAGCAGCACCGACGCCTCCTCACCGGTCGTCGCCTTGAACACCGGGTGCAGGAGTTCGATGGCGTTGTCGACCTCGGCGAAGAAGTTGCCGTGCGAGAGGGCGCAGCCCTTCGGGCGGCCGGTGGTGCCCGAGGTGTAGATCAGGGTGGCGAGGGTGTCGGGGCCCAGCATGCCCCGGCGCACGGACACCTCGCCGTCCGGGGTGCCCGCGCCCGCCTCGGCGAGCAGCTCCACGTGTCCCTCGTCGACGACCCAGACGTGCCGCAGGTCGGGCAGCAGGGCCAGTTCGGGCGCGATGGCGGCGCCCTGGGCGGTGGTCTCGGTGATCAGGGCGACGGCGCCGGAGTCCTGGAGTATCCAGCGGGTCTGGAAGACCGAGGAGGTCGGGTACACGGGGACGGTGACCAGGCCGGCCGCCCAGGCGGCGAAGTCCAGCAGGGTCCACTCGTACCGGGTGCGGGCCATGACGGCGATCCGCTCGCCGGGCATCAGCCCCTCCGAGACCAGCCCGCGCGCCACCGCCAGCACCTCGGCGGCGAACTGCCCGGCCGTCACGTCCTCCCACTCGCCGGAGGCGTTCCTCCGGCCGAGCACCACCGCGCCGGGCGCCGCCTCGGCGTTGTCGAAGGGCAGGTCGGCCAGCGACCCGTGGGTGACCGGGGGCGCGAAGGGCGGAACCGCCACTTCCCGTACGGCCCCGTCCAGGCGCCGGATCTCAGGTTCCACCAGCACCGGGCGGCCGTCGTAGTCGAGGGCCGAGACGTGCGGGGCGGGCGAGACGGGGGCGTTGGGGTACGGGGCGGTCACGGGCGGCTCCTGGGACGTGCAGCGGCGTACTGCTTGCTGCATGACATACGCGCCCCGCGCACCGGGGCGTTCAGGGCGGCCGTCCGTCGCTCCGGTGCGCCGCCGTCAGGCTGGCGATCGTACGAGGCGCCTGTGGTGACCCTGTGCGCATGGGGCGGTGGTCCGGCGCCGGATGTGTGCAGTCCCGGAGTTTTCGTGAGGGATGTTCCGCTTCGCGGCCGGAGCGGGGAAGCGGGGCCGGTTCAGGAGGCCCGGCCGGGGTCAGGAGGCCCGGCCGGCCGTCTCCGCCGCGTCCTCCTGGCTGCGGTTGGCGTCCAGGTTGGCCTTCATCCGCTCCACCCGGCCGGCCACCTGGACCGAGGCCCGCTCGCGCTCCTTGCGCAGCACCACCCAGCTGATGGGCGCCGAGAGGATCATGGCGAGCAGCACGATCCAGAAGAGGTTGGAGGCACCGAACCCGCGCGGGAAGATCCCGGAGTAGACGGCTCCCCAGGCGACCACGAGGCAGCCGGCGAAGACGCCGAGGCGCATCAGCGTGTAGCGGAGCATCTCAATCCACTCTTCCGTGTCGTTTCGGCCCCAAAGGCGTGCACCGTCCAGTGAAGCATGTCCCCTGCCCGATCTTGGCGCGGGGTGGGCGGGCTCAGCGCAGGGTCAGCAGCATGGTGACGTCGTCGCGGTACTCACCGGGCCCCACCCGGATGGCGTCCGGCACCCGGCCCACCTCGCGGTAGCCGCAGGAGGCGTAGAAGTGCTCCAGACCCAGCCCGCCCCGGCAGCCCAGCCGTATCGCGTCGATGCCGTCGATCCCGCGGGCGGCGTCGGCGGCGGCCGCCAGCAGGTCGCGACCGTGGCCCCGGCCCTGGTGCTTGGGGTGGACCATCACCGTGTACAGCCAGAGCCAGTGGTCCATCAGCCGGTGGGTGTTGAAGGTGAGGAACGCGGTCGCGACGACGCGCCCCGCTCCGTCCTCGTCGTCGCGCCCGATCAGCAGCCTGCTGTGCCCCTGGGCGAGCCGGGCCAGCGAGCGGACCAGCTCGAGGCGTATGTCCTCCCGGGCGGCGGGTGCCACGAAGCCGACGGCGCCGCCCGCGTCGGTGACGTCCGCCCACAGGTCGAGCAGACCGTCGCGCAGCTCGGGGGTGACGGACGGGTCCAGCGTGAAGGTAAGAGGCACGGGGCCAAGGTAGTCCTTACCTCGGCCCCGGCTCAACCAGCGTCCGCGACGTCAGACGCGCATCGCCTGCGGGGTCTCCCGGCGCAGCGGGTCCGGGCCCTCGTACTCGCGGATGATCTCGTACCGGGTGTTCCGCTCCACCGGGCGGAAGCCCGCGTCGCGGATCAGGTCGAGCAGGTCCTCACGGGTCAGCTTGTTCGGCGTGCCGTAGTTGTCCGCGTCGTGCGTGATCTTGTACTCGACGACCGAGCCGTCCATGTCGTCCGCGCCGTGCTGGAGGGCGAGCTGGGCGGTCTGCACGCCGTGCATCACCCAGAACACCTTCACGTGCGGCACGTTGTCGAACAGCAGCCGGGACACGGCGAACGTCTTCAGCGCCTCCGCGCCGGTCGCCATCTGGGTGCGCGCCTGGAGGCGGTTGCGGACCTTACCGTCCTTCATGTCCACGAAGTCGTGCTGGTAGCGCAGCGGGATGAAGACCTGGAAACCGCCGGTCTCGTCCTGGAGTTCGCGCAGCCGCAGCACGTGGTCCACCCGGTGCCGGGGCTCCTCGATGTGCCCGTACAGCATGGTGCACGGGGTCTTCAGACCCTTCTCGTGCGCCAGGCGGTGGATACGGGACCAGTCCTCCCAGTGCGTGCGGTGGTCCACGATGTGCTGCCGGACCTCCCAGTCGAAGATCTCGGCGCCACCGCCGGTCAGCGACTCCAGCCCGGCGTCGATCAGTTCGTCGAGGATCTCGCTCGCGCTCAGCCCGGAGATCGTCTCGAAGTGGTGGATCTCGGTGGCCGTGAACGCCTTCAGCGAGACGTGCGGCAGCGCGGCCTTCAGTTCCCGCAGCGAGCGCGGGTAGTAGCGCCACGGCAGGTTGGGGTGCAGGCCGTTGACGATGTGCAGCTCGGTGAGGTTCTCCGACTCCATCGCCTTGGCCAGCTTCACGGCCTCCTCGATGCGCATCGTGTACGCGTCCTTCTCGCCCGGCTTGCGCTGGAACGAGCAGTAGGCGCAGGACGCCGTGCACACGTTGGTCATGTTGAGGTGACGGTTGACGTTGAAGTGGACCACGTCACCGTTCTTGCGCGTGCGCACCTCGTGGGCGAGGCCGCCGAGCCACGCCAGGTCGTCCGACTCGTAGAGCGCGACGCCGTCCTCACGGGTCAGCCGCTCACCGGAGCGGACCTTGTCCTCCAGCTCGCGCTTGAGTCCGACGTCCATACCAAAACCTTTCCACGACAACCTGGCCAACCGTACTCCTCCGAACCCGCGTTCCCCCGCGGCTACACCTCTTCCGGCAGCTCCCCGACCCGGTTCTCCCACTTGGTGGAGAGCACGATGGTGGTGCGGGTGCGGGAGACGCCCTTGGTGCCGCTCAGCCGGCGGATCGTCTTCTCCAGCCCGTCCACGTCGGAGGAGCGGACCTTGAGCATGAAGGAGTCGTCGCCGGCGATGAACCAGCAGTCCTCGATCTCGGTGAGGTCCTTCAGCCTGCGGGCCACGTCCTCGTGGTCGGCCGCGTCGGACAGCGAGATGCCGATCAGCGCGGTGACGCCCAGGCCCAGCGAGGCCGCGTCCACCGTGGCGCGGTAACCGGTGATGACGCCGGCCGCCTCCAGCCGGTTGATGCGGTCGGTGACGCTGGGTCCCGACAGGCCGACGAGGCGCCCCAGCTCCGCGTACGAGGCCCGGCCGTTCTCCCTCAGGGCCTGGATGAGCTGTCTGTCCACCGCGTCCATGCGATCGAAGCCTTCCGGTGTGAAATTCGCCGTAGAGATATGAGGTACCGCTACTTGCCCTGCACGCCTACGCGTCCCGCGCGCCGCCCAGCTCGCCCTTCCAGCGCCGGTACAGGCCGTGCTCCACGCCCGCCGCGTCCAGCACCCGGCCGGCGACGAAGTCCACCAGGTCCTGGATGTGGGTGGCGCCCGCGTAGAAGGCCGGCGAGGCGGGGACCACGCTCGCCCCCGCGTCGTCCAGCGCGACGAGCTGGCGCAGGGTCTGCCCGTTCAGCGGGGTCTCGCGCACCGCCACCACGAGCGGCCTGCGCTCCTTCAGCGTCACGCTCGCCGCCCGCTGCAAAAGGTCCTTGGACAGGCCGAGGGCCACCCCGGCGACGCACGCGGTCGAAGCCGGCACGATCAGCATGCCCTTGACCGGGTAGGACCCCGAGGACGGTCCCGCCGCGAGGTCGCCCGCGTTCCAGTACCGCACCCGGCCGAGGTCCGGCCGGTAGGTGTCCGGCTTGCCGTCGGCGCCGCGCGCCAGCCAGTCCACGAGGTCCTCGCGCCAGTGGGCGTCCCGGAACGAGATCCCCGTCTCGTCCAGCAGCGTCAGCCGCGAGGCCCGGCTGACCACCAGGTCGACGTCCTCCCCGGCGTCCAGCAGCGCCCGCAGCACCGCTGCCGCGTACGGCGTCCCGGAAGCTCCGGAAACCCCCACGATCCAAGGCACGCGCTGCGTTTGTCCTTCGTTCACACCTTGAGAGTACCGGCGCGACGGACCGTGCTCAGGCCGGGTGGGCCCGGGTCAGACCGTCAGCCCCCGTACGAGCAGATCGAGCAGCGCACAGACGAACAGGGCGATCCCGATGAAGCCGTTGACTTGGAAGAACGCCCGGTCCAGGCGGGACAGGTCGTGGGGGCGCACGATGCGGTGCTCGTAGACGAAGGCCGAGCCCACGATGACCAGGCCCAGCCAGAAGAACGGGCCCGCGTGGGTGAGGACGGCGTACCAGGCGAACAGAGCCATCGTGATCGCGTGGCAGACCCGCGCGCCCCAGATCGCGGCCGGGATGCCGAAGCGGGCCGGGACCGACTTCACGCCGATCTCGCGGTCGGTCTCCACGTCCTGGCAGGCGTAGATCAGGTCGAAGCCGCCGATCCAGATGCCCACGGCGAGGCCGAGGATCACCGCGTCCCAGGACCAGGTGCCGGAGATCGCCAGCCAGCCGCCGACCGGGCCCATCGCCTGCGCGAGGCCGAGGATGGCCTGCGGGAAGTCGGTGAACCGCTTGCCGTACGGATAGACCACCATCGGGATCACCGCGATCGGCGCGAGCGCCAGGCACAGCGGGTTCAGCAGGGCGGCCGCGCCGAGGAACACCACCAGCGCGACCAGCGCGCCGGTCCACGCGTGCCGTACCGACATCGCGCCGGTGACCAGCTCGCGGTGGGCGGTGCGCGGGTTGCGGGCGTCGATCTCGCGGTCGATGATCCGGTTCACCGCCATGGCGAAGGTGCGCAGGCCGACCATGCAGACGGTGACCAGCAGCAGCCGCGCCCAGTGGATGTTCCTGTCCCACTGGTACATGGCGGTGAGCGAGGCGATGTAGGCGAAGGGCAGCGCGAAGACCGAGTGCTCGATCATCACCAGGCGCAGGAACGCCTTGGTGCGCCCCGGCTGCGGGACGGCGGCGGCGGTACTCACAGCCCGTACTCCGGATCGTCCCCGCGCCGTCGGGGAGACCCCGACCTCGCTCTGCTCGACGCCGTCATTCCGATGTCCTTCACAGTCCGTATTCCTTCCAGCGCCGGGTCACCCGGTCGGCCGTCTCCGGGTCCGACAGGACCATCTCCGGCCAGCCCCCGTCCCTCGTGTAGCCCTCCTCGGGCAGCTTCTTCGTCGCGTCGATGCCCGCCTTGCCGCCCCAGAACTGCTGGTAGGAGGCGTGGTCCAGATGGTCGACGGGGCCCTCGGCGACCACCAGGTCACGGGCGTAGTCGGTGTTGCCCAGCGCCCGCCAGGCGACCTCGTGCAGGTCGTGCACGTCGCAGTCGGAGTCGACGACCACGATCAGCTTGGTCAGGGACATCATGTGCGCGCCCCAGATCGCGGACATCACCTTCTGCGCGTGCTTCGGGTACTTCTTGTCGATCGAGACGATCGCGCAGTTGTGGAAGCCGCCCGCCTCGGGGAGGTGGTAGTCCACGATGTCCGGGATGATGATCTTCAGCAGCGGCAGGAAGAACCGCTCCGTGGCCCGGCCGAGCGGCCCGTCCTCGGTCGGGGGGCGGCCGACCACGATGGACTGCAGCAGCGGCCGCTTCCGCATCGTCACGCAGTCGATCCTCAGCGCGGGGAACGGTTCCTGCGGGGTGTAGAAGCCGGTGTGGTCGCCGAAGGGCCCCTCGGGCAGCATCTCGCCCGGCTCCAGCCACCCCTCGATGACGACCTCGGCGCTGGCCGGCACCTGGAGCGGGACGGTCTTGCAGTCGACCATCTCGATCCGCTTGCCCGCGATGAACCCGGCGAACAGGTACTCGTCGATGTCGCCGGGCAGGGGCGCGGTGGAGGCGTAGGTGACGGCGGGCGGGCAGCCGAAGGCGATCGCGACCGGCAGCCGCTCCCCGCGGCGCGCGGCGACCGCGTAGTGGTTCCGGCTGTCCTTGTGGATCTGCCAGTGCATGCCGATGGTGCGCTTGTCGTGCCGCTGGAGCCGGTACAGACCGAGGTTGCGGACGCCGGTGTCGGGGTCCTTGGTGTGGGTGAGCCCGAGGTTGAAGAAGGACCCGCCGTCCTGGGGCCAGGTGAACAGGGCCGGGAGCATGTCCAGGTCCACGTCGTCACCGGTGAGGACGACCTCCTGGACGGGCGCGTGGCCGCCCTTGACCTTCTTCGGCGGTACGTGCGCCATCGCGCCGAGCTTGCCGAACGCCTCACGGACGCCGACGAAGCCGTGCGGCAGCTCGGGCCGCAGCAGTCCGCCGATCTTGTCGGAGATCTCCGCGTACGACTTCAGCCCGAGTGCCTTGAGCAGGCGGCGGTCGGTGCCGAAGACGTTCATCGCCAGGGGCATCGCGGAGCCCTTGACGTTCTCGAAGAGCAGCGCCGGTCCGCCGGCCTTCTGCACACGGTCGACGATCTCGCCGACCTCCAGGTATGGGTCGACCTCGGCCTTGATGCGCTTGAGGTCTCCCTCGCGCTCCAGCGCCCGCAGCAGGGAGCGAAGATCGTCGTAAGCCATGTGTTCCAGTATCGGCCACCGGCTACGCTGGCCCGGTCACCGGGGCCGTCCACACCGTTCAGGAGATCGCGCGACCATGCTCAGGTATCTGCCGTTCCTGCTGGTCCTGGCTCTGTGGATCTACGCGTTCGTGGACTGTCTGAACACCCCCGAGGACGAGGTCCGCCACCTGCCGAAGGTGGCCTGGGTGTTCATCGTGCTGCTCTTCGGCGAGGTGCTGGTCGGCCCGCTGGCCTGGCTGATCACCGGCAAGGTCCGCCAGGCGGCCGGTCCCGCCCGGACCTGGGTGGCCCCCGACGACAACCCGGACTTCCTGCGCTCCCTGAAGAAGGACGAGCCGGGGACGGAGTGAGGTCGCGTTTCCCCCGCCCGTGAGTCGGGGGACAGTGCCCCCATGGATCTGGAACTGGCGCGGGACTGGCTGCGTGCCGCCGTCGAAGAGGCGCGGGCAGGACGGGCGGAGGGTGGCATTCCGATCGGGGCCGCGCTGTACGGCCCCGACGGCGAGCTGCTCGGACGGGGGCGCAACCGGCGGGTGCAGGACGGGGACCCGGCGACGCACGCGGAGACGGCGGCGTTCCGGGACGCGGGGCGGCGGCGGTCGTACCGGGGGACGACGATGGTGACCACGCTGTCGCCGTGCTGGTACTGCTCCGGGCTGGTGCGGCAGTTCGGCATCCCGCGGGTCGTGGTCGGCGAGGCGGGGAACTTCAGCGGCGGGCACGAGTGGCTGGCCGCGCAGGGGGTGGAGGTCGTGCTGCTGGACGACCCCGGATGCGGCGCGCTGATGCGGGAGTTCGCGGCCGAGAACCCCGAGTTGTGGAACGAGGACATCGGGTTCGCGGAGGACTGAGGGGCGCGCACGGTCACGCGTTCGGCCCGCCATCCGTTCCGCTGAAAAGCCCCGCGCGGGCATGTCCCCACCGCGTGCGACGGCATTCCCTTGACGGGGGTCCCACCCCACCGGGGTCCCCTTCTGCGATCGGAGACGCGTGCGAATCACTGACATCCAGCGCTGCGAGGTCCGGCCGGGACGGCTCGTCGAGTGGACGCTGAGTCCGGCGACCGTCGCCACGGCGCACGGCCTGCCGGAGGACTCCCGCCCGCCCGCGTACATCCAGGAGTCCCACATCCGTACGGCCCGGCACGTCCGGGAGGACGGCCTGTTCGTGCCGACCTGGCTCGGCACCTGCTTCGACCTGGCCGGACCGGTCGACCTCGATGTCCTGGAGGAGTCCCTGCGGGCCTGGACGGTCCGGCACGAGACGCTGCGCAGCGGCTTCCGCTGGGCCGGCGAGGACGGGCAGGAGCTGCGTCGCTTCACCCTGGACGCCGAGGACGTCACCCTGCGCCGGGAGGCGGGGGGCGAGTTCCGGGACGCGGCCGCGCTGACCGCGCATCTCCAGTCCCGCTTCGACACGGTCGCGGACGCGCTGCGCTGGCCCAACCTGATCTACGCGGCCGTGGTCCGGGAGGACTCGGCCACCGTCTTCCTCGCCTTCGACCACAGCAATGTGGACGCCTACTCGCTGCACGGCATCCCGGCGGAGATCGAGGAGCTGTACACGGCGGGCCTTCAGGGGCGCGGACCGGTGGTGCGGACCCCGGCCGCGAGTTACGTGGACTTCTGCGAGATCGAGCGGGCGGACGCCGACCGGCTGGACGGCGAGCACGAGACGGTGGCCCGCTGGCGGGAGTTCATCCGCCGCTGCGACGGCACGCTGCCCTCGTTCCCGGTGGAGCTGGGCGTGGAGCCGGGTGAGTCGCTGCCGCCGCAGCGGATGATCTGCGAGCCGCTGGTGGACGCGGAGGCGGCGGCCGCGTTCGAGGCGTACTGCCGGCCCTTCGGGGGCAGCCTGGTCGGGCTGCTGGCGGCGACCGCGCTGATCGTGCAGGAGCTGGGCGAGCCGTCGGTGTACCGGACGGTGGTGCCGTTCCACACGCGGGTGAAGTCGCAGTGGAGCGACTCGGTCGGCTGGTTCGTCGGCGGCGCTCCCATCGAGGTGCCGCTGGACCGCGCCCCCGACCTGACCGCCACCCTGCGCGCGGTGCGGGCCCAGCTCCAGGCCAACCGCACACTGGCCCGGATGCCGCTGGCCCGGGTGCTGAGCCTGCTCGGCGCGGACTTCCGGCCCACGTCCCCGGACCTGTACTCGATCGTGTCCTTCGTCGACACCCGGGGCATCCCCGGCGCCGCCCGGTGGGCGGAGCAGAACGCCCACGCCCTGCTCCGGGTCTCCTACGGCGACCAGGTCTGCGTCTGGGTCAACCGCGCCCACGACGGTCTCTGGCTGGCGAGCCGCCACCCCGACACGGACGTGGCGGCGAAGAACATGGGCCTGTACGTGGAGCGCCTGCGGGACCTGATGTCGGCGCCGCCGGCCTAAGGGCTGTCCGGCCGGTCGATCTTCTCGATCAGGCGTTCGAAGCGGGTGCGCCACTCCGCCTCCGAGGGGCCCTCGCCCTGGTACTCGTGGGTGAAGCGGAGGGTGCTGCCCTGTTCACCGTCGCGTTCGAGGTGGAAGCGGAGGCGGCCGCCGCCCTCGACGGTGTACTCCGCGACCCGGTCCACGTCCCAGGCGGTGATCCGCCCGGCGCCCAGGTCACGCAGCGCGACCGTGCCGTCGAGGCGGGGTTCGAGCACGTCGACCGGGGTGCACCAGGTGGACAGGCCCTCGGCGTCGGCCACCGCGGGCCAGACCTCCTCCATGGTCGTCGGCAGCCGCACCAGGAAGTGCCGGATGTGCGTGTTGCCGTGCGTCTGGCTCATGCCCTGTTCGATGGAACCGTGCATGCCACCAGTGTCTACGACCCCGCGCTCAGACGCCCGCGTACGAGTGCTTGCCGGTGACGAAGATGTTGACGCCGTAGTAGTTGAACAGCCAGCAGCCGAAGGCGATCATCGCCAGGTAGGCGGCCTTGCGGCCCTTCCAGCCGGCCGTGGCCCGGGCGTGCAGGTAGCAGGCGTAGGCGACCCAGGTGATGAAGGACCAGGTCTCCTTGGGGTCCCAGTTCCAGTACCTGCCCCAGGCGTCGCCCGCCCAGATCGCGCCCGCGATGATCGTGAACGTCCACAGCGGGAAGACGGCCGCGTTGACCCGGTAGGCGAACTTGTCGAGCGAGGCCGAGGCGGGCAGCCGCTCCAGCACCGAGCGGGCGAAGGTGCCCGGCGTGCCGCCGCTCTCCAGCTTGTTCTCGTAGGAGTCCTTGAACAGGTACAGGATCGTGGCGACCGCCCCCACGTAGAACACCGCGCCGCAGAAGATGGCGGTGGAGACGTGGATGTACAGCCAGTACGAGTGCAGCGCCGGGACGAGCTGGTCGCTGGCGGTGTAGAGCACGGTGACGGCGAGGCCGAGGTCCAGCAGGACGGTGGTGATCAGGAACAGGCCGAGCCAGCGCACGTTCTTCTTGCAGGCGAGCAGGCCCAGGTACACGCCGACCGCGACCGTGGAGAAGGTCAGGTTGAACTCGTACATGTTGCCCCAGGGGGCGCGCTGCACGGAGGCCGCGCGGGCGACCACACCGGCCAGCTCCACCAGGAAGGCGAGCACGGTGAGGGAGACCGCGATCCGGCCGTACATGTCGCCCTGGACGTCGCCGCCGTGGGCACCGGGCCCGTCCGGCACGTCCCGGGCACCGGCGGCCGAGCGTACGACGACCTGCGGGCGCTCCAGCACGGTGGTGCCGCCCGCCTGCTTCACGGTGACCGCGGGGGCGGTCCCGGCGGCCCTGGCCGGCTTGCTGTCGGCGGTGAGCGCGGCGGCCGTTCGGCCGACCTTGCTGCGGCTGCCGAACAGCCACTCGGCGATGTAGGCGAAGAAGGCCAGCGTGTACACGGCCATCGAGGAGTAGATGAGCGTGTTGCTGATGCTCGCCAGATGCTCGTTGGTCGCGGCGGCGAGGTCGGTTGCGGCGGCGAGGGTCACTGCTCAGTCCCTTCGGCAGGTACGGCGTGGGATGCGTCTTGGTCGGCGTCGGGGGCGCCCGGCGCGCGGTCGTAAAGGGTTCCGGCGAGGTCGCCCAGCTCCTCGGGCACCTTGGCGGACTCGCTGCGGCCGAGCCCGGCCATCTCGACCACCGTGACCCCGTCGGCGCCGCGCACGGCGCGCACCCAGATCCGGCGGCGCTGGATGAAGAGGGACGCGGCGAGGCCCAGGATGGCGGTGATCGCACCGCCCAGTGCCCAGGCGCCGCCCGGCTCCTGGACGATCTGGAAGCCGGCCCATTCCTTGACGTCCTTCTCGAACGTGACGGTGCCGGCACCACCGGGCAGCTTCATGGTCTGCCCGGGCTTGAGGTTGGCCCGGAGCTGCTTGCCCCGCGCGTCCTCGAAGCCCTTCATGTGCTTCTTGTCGAGCTGGTACACGCTCTGCGGCAGACCCGAGTTCACTCCGAGGTCGCCGTGGTACGGCTCCAGGTTGAGCACCGGGTTGAGCAGCGCGGGGAACTGCGAGAGGACGTTGGCGCCACCGCCGTAGGTCGGCAGGAAGAAGGCCCGGATGCCGAGCTGGTCGTAGCGGCCCTCGGCGTCGTGGTAGCCGTCCATGACCTTGATGACGCCCTGCGAGGTGACGTTGCCGTCCAGCGGGAGCAGCGGCACGGCGTCCCGGTAGACCACCTCGCCCTTGCCGTCGCGGACGGTGATGACGGGCGCGTAGCCGTGACTCACCAGGTAGACCTTGGAGTCGTCGATCTTCAGCGGCTGGTTGACCTGGACCGTCTTGGAGCGGGTCCTGCCGTCCGCGCCCACGCTGTAGTCGATCTTCGCCTCGAAGGTGCGCGGGGTGCCGCGGCTGGGGCCGGACAGCTCGTAGGTGCCCTTGAAGTCCTTGAGGTCGAAGCTGAACGGCACCAGGTCGTCGTTGCGGAACAGGCTGCCGGACTTGAAGTCGTCGTACATCGGCAGCGCGTTGGAGAAGCCGTCGCCCTCGACCACCAGCTTGGTGCCGTCGGACTTGAACAACTGGCCCGAGGCGAAGGCGATCAGCAGCACGATCAGCGCGATGTGGAAGGCCAGGTTGCCCAGCTCGCGCAGGTAGCCCTTCTCGGCGGCGACCGCGTCACCGGCGGTGTGGGCGCGGAAGCGGCGCTTCTTCAGCAGGGCGAGCGCGTCCGCGCGTACCTGCCCGGGGTCGGCGGTGGTGCGCCAGGTGGTGTACGCGGGCAGCCGGTCCAGGCGCCGGGGGGCGGCCGGCGGGCGTCCGCGGAGCTGGCCGATGAACTGCCAGGTGCGCGGGACGATGCAGCCGATGAGGGAGACGAACAGCAGGATGTAGATCGCGGAGAACCACACCGAGCTGTACACGTGGAACAGCCCGAGCCTGTCGTAGACGGGCGCCAGCGTGGTGTGCGCCGCCCGGAACGCCTCGACCTTGCTCGCGTCGGCACCGGTCTGCGGGATCAGCGAGCCGGGGATCGCGCCGAGGGAGAGCAGCAGGAGCAGCAGCAGCGCGACCCGCATGGAGGTGAGCTGCCGCCAGAACCAGCGGGCCCAGCCCACGACGCCGAGGCCCGGCAGGGTGCCGGTGTCCTCCTGGGGCGCGGTGGAGAGCTGCTGTCCGGCCGCGCCGAGACCCTCCTGGTCCTGGCTTCGCTCGGTTTCGGTGTCGCTCATCGTTCAGATCCCCACAGAGAAGCCGTCGGACCAGGTCTGCATCTCCTGCACCAGGCTGTCCCAGGCACCGGTCAGCAGCAGCACGCCGGTCACGATCATCATCGTGCCGCCGGCGCGCATCACCCAGACATAGTGGCGTTTGACCCAGCCGAAGGCGCCGAGCGCCTTGCGGAAGGCGATCGCGGTGAGCACGAAGGGCACGCCGAGCCCGAGGCAGTACGCGACGGTCAGTATCGCGCCCCGGCCCGCGCTCGCCTGCTGGGAGGAGAGGGCGACCACGGAGGCGAGGGTCGGGCCGATGCAGGGCGTCCAGCCGATCCCGAAGAGCGCGCCGAGCACCGGCGCGCCGATCAGGCCGGTCGCGGGGCGCTTGTGGAAGCGGAACTCGCGCTGGGTCAGCCAGGGCATCAGGCCCATGAAGAAGATGCCGAGCAGGATCATCAGGACGCCGAGGACGTGCGTGAGCACGCCCTTGTAGCCCTGGAGCGTCTGCCCGAAGTACCCGAACAGGGCGCCGCCGGAGACGAACACCACGGTGAAGCCGAGGACGAAGAGGCTGGCGCCGGCGGTCATCCGGCCGCGCCGGGCGTCGGCGAGGTCGGTGCCCGTGACGCCGGTCACGTAGGAGAGGTAGCCGGGAACCAGCGGGAGCACGCAGGGCGAGAAGAAGGAGACCAGCCCGCCCAGCACCGCGACGGGCAGGGCGAGCAGCAGGGCGCCGTTGAGCACGGTCTCGTTCCGGCTCGTCACGGCGGCGAGCGTCAGCAGAGCGCTCACGTCACTTCTCCGCGAGGACCGGCTTGAGCATCTTCAGCAGGGCCGTGTCGTCGAGCGCCTCCAGCGCCCGCGCGGCGGCCTTCCCGTCCCGGTCCAGGATCAGCGTGGAGGGGATGAGCTGCGGATTGAGCGTGCCCTTGGGGAACCGGAGCATCAGCTTGCCGGTCGGGTCGTACAGGCTCGGGTACGAGATCCCGTTGGCCTTCTCGAAGGCGAGGGCCGGGGTGGTGCTGGTGTCGCGGGTGTTGATCCCGACGAACTGCACCCCCTTGCCGGCGTAAGCCTTGGAGACCTTGGAGAAGTACTTGGCCTCCTCCCGGCAGGGCCCGCACCAGGAGCCCCAGACGTTGAGGACGACGACCTTGCCCTTGTAGTCGGCGACGTCGAGGGTCTTGCCGTCGATCGTCCTGCCCGACAGCTCCGGCGCCTTGGCGCGCTCACTCCGGGACGCGGTGTCTATGCCGTTGTGGCCGGTGACGAAGTTGGTGTCGCCGCCACCGCCGGAGGTCCCGCCGCTGCCGCACGCGGACAGGGTCAGGGCCGCGGCGGCGGCCACGGCACCGAGCAGGGCGGCGCGGCTACGGGTACTCATGTGAAAAGTTTCGCATGGCGGTTCCGACGGTTTCGCCCACCCCCCTGTCGAGCCGAAATGTCCATTTCAGGGGGCATTTACACCGGACATAACAGACATGTCATCAAGCGGTGTCGGGGCTGGCGCTCTTGTCGCCCGTACCGCCGGTGCCGCTCGGTCCATCGGCCAGGAACGTCTTCCAGCCCCCAGCCGGCTTCTGCCCGACCTCCAGGGTGCGAAGCTTCTCCAGCACCTCCGGCCGCTGCACGTCCAGCCAGTCGGTGAACTGCCGGAAGGAGACCAGCCGCACGTCGGCGCCCTTCTCCCGCTCGCGCGCGACGTGCTTGAACGCCTCCTCGACGGAGTCCATGTAGATCCCGCCGTTCCACTCCTCGAAGTGGTTGCCGATGAAGAACGGCGCCCGGTTGGTCTCGTAGGCGCGCTGGAAGCCGCTGATGTACGCCTGCGCCGACTGCTTGCGCCAGCCCGGGTAGTTGTAGGACGGGGCCTTGGTCGAGTTGACCGACTGGTTGGCCAGCATGTTGTAGTCCATGGACAGCACCTCGAAGGAGCGTCCGGGGAACGGCACCTGCTGGAGCGGGAGGTCCCAGACGCCCTGGCGCTTGACCGGCCACATCTGGCGGCCGCCGGGCGAGGAGGCGTCGTAGCGCCAGCCCAGCTCGCGGGCGGTGGGCAGCAGGTTGTCCTGGCCGAGCAGGCAGGGGGTGCGCCCGCCGACCAGTTCCTTGTCGTAGTCGAAGGGCAGCGCCGGCAGGTCGGTCCAGCCGGTGTTGGTGCGCCACTCCTTGACGAACTTCCTGGCCTGGTCGATCTCGCTGCGCCACTGGGCGGGCGTCCAGTGGCCCACCGTGCCGGAGCCGCCGCAGAAGTGCCCGTTGAAGTGGGTGCCGATCTCGTGGCCCTCGAGCCAGGCCCGGCGCACGTTGGTCAGCGTGGCCTTGACGTGCTCGTCGGTGAGGTAGCCGATGTCGGAGGCGCCGCGCGGGTTGTTCGGCGGGTCGTAGAGGCGCTTCTTCGACTCGGGCAGCAGGTACAGCCCGGAGAGGAAGAAGGTCATGCTCGCGCCGTGCTCCTTGGCCAGGTCCAGGAAGCGCGGGAAGAGGCCGTTGCCGACCTCGCCGGCGCCGTCCCAGGAGAAGACCACGAACTGGGGCGGGGTCTGACCGGGCTCCAGCGGCTGGGGACGGGCGGGCTGGTGGGGCTGCCTGCCGGTGAAGGCGGTGGAGCCGTCTCCGATGGGGCGGACCTTGGCCGGGGTGCGGCCCGGCGAGGGCCTGCCCGAACCGCTCGGGTGCCTGCCTCCGTCCACGGAGGCGGAGGTACCGCAGCCGGCGAGTCCGGCCGCCGCCGCCCCCGCGCCGAGGCCGAGTATCCCCCGCCGGGTCATGGTCTGCATGGAGCTCCCCGATTCGTCACGCTCACTGGTTTTCACCCAGTCAGATGATGTGACGAACGGGGAGGTTCCTCGATCGGCGGGTTCAGGCGCCGAAGGCCTTGCCCTGCACCTCGGAGCCCTTCCGCGGCTTGGCCCCCGCACGCAGATGCGCCGGGACCAGGTCGATCGCGGGCTCGCTGTAGCCGACGGAGACGATCTTGTCACCGAGGTAGGTGAAGGACGTCAGCGAGGCCAGCGTGCACTGCCGCTTGCGCGGGTCGTGCCAGAGCCGGCGCCGCTCGACGTAGGAGCGCACGATCCAGATCGGGAGCTGATGACTCACCAGCACCGCCTCGTGCCCGCGCGCCGCGTCCTTGGCCGCGTTCAGCGCGCCCATCATCCGCACCACCTGGTCGACGTACGGCTCGCCCCAGGACGGCCTGAACGGGTTGACCAGGTGCTTCCAGTTGTCCGGGTTGCGCAGGGCGCCGTCCCCGACCCCGAAGGTCTTGCCCTGGAAGACGTTGTCGGCCTCGATGAGCCGGGCGTCGGTGGCGAGGTCGAGACCGTGCGCCTTGGCGATCGGGGCGGCCGTCTCCTGCGCCCGCTCCAGCGGGGAGGCGACGACACGGGTGATGTCGCGCGGGGCCAGGTGCTCGGCCACCCGCTCGGCCATTTGCCGGCCCAGCTCGGAGAGGTGGTAGCCGGGCAGCCGCCCGTACAGCAGGCCGCCGGGGTTGTGCACCTCGCCGTGGCGCATCAGGTGGACGACGGTGACGTCCTTCTCACCGGCCGGGGTCTCGGGATGCTCGGGGCTGGTCACGCGGTCGCCTCCGCGGCGGCTCGGGCCGCCGCCGGGAGGGCGTCGGCGATCTTCTGGATGGCCCGCTCGTCATGGGCCGTGGACACGAACCAGGACTCGAAGGACGACGGCGGCAGGTACACGCCGTTCGCCAGCAGCGAGTGGAAGAACGCGGTGAAGCGGAACGACTCCTGCCGCTTGGCGTCCTCGTAGGTGCGCACCCGCCGGTCGGTGAAGAACACCGAGAACATGTTGGAGGCGTGCTGCAGCCGGTGCGCCACGCCCTCCTTGGTGAGCGCCTCGGTGACCAGCGACTGGATCTGCGCGGACACCGCGTCGACCTTGTCGTACGCCGCCTCGTCCAGCAGCCGGAGCTGGGCGAGGCCGGCGGCGGTGGCGACCGGGTTACCGGAGAGGGTTCCCGCCTGGTACACCGGGCCGGCCGGGGCGAGGTGCGCCATGACGTCGGCGCGCCCGCCGAACGCGGCCGCGGGGAAGCCGCCGCCCATCACCTTGCCGAAGGTCATCAGGTCGGGCTTCACCCCGTCGACGCCGTACCAGCCGGCGCGGGAGGTGCGGAAGCCCGTCATCACCTCGTCGGAGATGTACAGCGCGCCGTTCTTGGCGCAGGCGTCCTTCAGGCCCTGGTTGAAGCCGGGGTCCGGCGGGACGACGCCCATGTTGCCCGGCGACGCCTCGGTGATCACGCAGGCGATCTCGCCGGGATGCCGGTGGAACGCCTCCTGCACGGCCTCGAGGTCGTTGTACGGCAGCACGATGGTGTCGCCCGCCTGCGCCCCGGTGACACCGGGGGTGTCCGGCAGCGCGAAGGTGGCGAGGCCCGAGCCGGCGGAGGCCAGCAGGGAGTCGACGTGACCGTGGTAGCAGCCGGCGAACTTGATCACCTTGGACCGCCGGGTGAAGCCGCGGGCCAGCCGGATCGCCGACATGGTGGCCTCGGTGCCGCTGCTGACGAGGCGGACCTGCTCGACCGGCTCGACGCGGGCGACGATCTCCTCGGCGAGCGCGACCTCGCCCTCGCCGGGCGTGCCGAAGGACGTGCCGCGCGCGACCGCTTCCTGGACGGCGGCGATGACCTCGGGGTGCGAGTGGCCCAGGATCATCGGACCCCAGGAGCACACCAGGTCGACGTACTCCCGCCCGTCGGCGTCGGTCAGGTACGGCCCGCTGCCGGAGACCATGAACCGGGGCGTGCCGCCGACCGCGCGGAAGGCACGCACCGGCGAGTTCACGCCACCCGGCGTGACCTCGGAGGCGCGGTCGAAGAGCGCCTGCGAGGCGGGCGCTTCGTAGGGGTAGGGCGTTTCGCTCATGACGTGCGGCTTCTCCGACTTCTCGGACTCCGGTGGGGTGGTGACCCCCTCAGGGTAGGCGGAGCGGTCCGGCGGCGGCGTCGTGCCCCGTCGGGGCGGGGTCCGGGGCTCCTCCCGTCGCTCTCGCGGGCCGATCCGGCCGACCTTCCTGGCCGGTCTTTCACGATCTGCGAGACTGACACCTGATACACACGCCTCCGCGGCACGTAGTGATCCGAGACCGGGAAGATCCTGCGGACTTCGGTTTGACCGCACGTTTCGGCGGGCGGCCGTGGGGGAGGTCACTGACACGATGATCGGGTTGCGCGGCGGGGGCCACGCGTCCTAGAAAAGCACTCGGGTGGAGATATGCATCGCGGTGGCGGACTGGGCGAGGGGACTGACGACCTGGGTCCTCGGCGAGCCCGGCGGGGAAGGCACCGACGCGAGGCGGAGGAAGCGACCGAAACACGTCAGGCCGACACGCATCAGGCACAGGGTCCACCGAGTGGGCCCGAGCGGACCGCCGGCCTCGGGGCGGGGAACAGAAATGGTGGTCGGGTGGGGGTGACGTACAAATACTTCGGTGCGCCGGACGGCGCGACCGCCGCCCGCGTCCCCATCTCGATGCGTCCCGAGGAACTCGGCGGCGACGAACTGGGCATGAATGGCATGTTCACCAAGATCAAGCCCGAGACGATGGCCGCGATGGTGCTGACCGGCATCGAGGGCGTCCCCCTGCACAAGGTCCCGCCCCTCGAACTCGTCGTCCTCCACCCGGACTACGCCGTCGTCAAGCTCCCCATGACCGTCGTCGACCCCCTTCGCGACATCGGCGAGGAAGCGGTCGGCGCGGCCGCCTTCATCTGGTCCACGGTCCCGGACCGCGGCGGCCCCCGTGACGCCTTCAACGTCTACCGGCTTCTGCACGAGTGGCAGGACTTCAGCCACCGGTTGCACGAGGCGGGGCACCAGCCCTACTGCCTGGTGTGGCCCTGAGCCCAGGCCGGACGGCCCGCGGCACGGCATCGCCTGTCCCCCCGCCGGTGCCGGGAGCCACTCCCGGTACGGACGGCGGACGCACCGCCGCCTGACGGCTCACGCCGTCCGCTCCTCCCCCACGAAGTCCATCACAGCCAGCACGAACAGCAGGACCAGGGCGATGCCCACCACCACCCAGCCGGTGGGGTGCGGCCACAGCACGAACGCGACCACCGCCCCCGCCACCAGCAGCCAGCCGATCCAGACGCGGTAGCGGTGGACGAAGGGGCCCACCGGGCCGGTGCGGAAGCCGAGGCGGTCGGTCTGCGCACGGGCGGCGCCGATGCCCGCGTGCCAGATCTGGCGGACGGTGCGGGCGTGGCGGCCGGGGCCGCTGAGCCAGGCCGACAGGGCGAGGATCACACCCAGCGCGATCACCGCCCGTACCGCCGTGCGCAGGAAGCGGGTCATGGTGTCGTAGACCGCCCCGGCGGCGGGCTGGGACACCGAGGCGGGCAGCGCGTCCAGGTAGAAGGCGCGGAAGACCGTCAGCCCCACGCCCAGCAGGAGGGCGGTGACGGCGAAGCCGAGGGCCGCCGCGACCAGCGCCCGGCGGCGGCGCACCGCGAGCAGCACCCCGCCGGCGAGCAGCAGCGCGGCGACGACGGGCAGCCACACCCCGGCCAGTTGCAGCAGCCGGAAGTACGTCTGGAGGTCGGCGACCTTCTCCGTCCGCAGGACCGTGAAGTCGGTGTGCACGTCCGGGATGTTCGCCGCGGCCTTCAGACCCGCGTCAACCAGGTGGGTCTTGACCTCCTGGATGACCGGCGCCAGATCGACGGTCACCGCGTCGCCCTTGATCTGCACCGCTCCACCGCCGCTGCCGGTCAGCGCCTTGTCGACGGTGGTGTGCAGCCGGCGGTTGGCGTCGGTCCAGAAGCGGGCGAAGGTGTCGGACGCGACGACCTCGCGCGCCTTGTCCTGGACGAACCCGGAGATCGCGTCGTCGAGCGTGCCCCCGAGCGCGCCGAGGGCCTTCTCCAGCCCGGGCCGGTCGGCCGGGGCCGCCTCCTTCAGCAGATCGCTCAGGTCCAGGTACCGCATCAGCTCGTCGGTGATCCGGGCGGCGGCGGCGTCCTGCACGGCGGGATCCTGCGCGAGGGGCGCGACCGTGGCGACGTACTGGTCGGTGTCGTCCACCAGGTCGGCCGTCCAGGTGGCCACCAGGGCCAGCGGCGCGAGCAGGCAGCCGAGGACGATCAGTACGGCCGCGCACGCCGAGCGCGCCCGGTGCCGGACCGGGGCAGGGCGGGATTCCAGCGCGTCCACGCGCTGACGCAGCCGGGCCATCTCGTCGTCGCCCGACTCCCGATCCGCCATGCCGGTCCACCTCCGTCCACGCCCAGCACTGCCCGCCGTGTCAGCAGCACATCGCGAACCGCGTGCGGGCGCGAGCGGCGAGGGGCCGTTCAGGTGTCCGCGCCGCACGCCTGCCGCACCCGGCGTGCGGCGACCGGGGAGCGCCCCTTCACTGGGGGCAGCGGAGCCGAACTCGGGAGGCTGGCATGGCTGGGTGCGGGACACGGCGGGCGGTCGGGACAGCCCTGGTGGTGGCGCTCGGGGTCGCGGTGACCGGCTGCTCGGACGGCAGCAGCCCCTCCGGGCAGGCCAGCAAGGCCGCCTCCGCCGCTTCCTCCCTCGCCTCACGCGCCTCCGGCGCGGTGGCCTCGGCCACGGCGGAGGCCAAGCGGAAACTGGATCAGGTCAAGGGCGGGGTGGACGCCGGGAAGGACGTCTCGGTGGGAAAGGTCACCACCGGCAAGGACGGCGTGACCGCGGCCGAGGTGTCCGCGAAGAACACCGCCGGCGAGCGGAAGTCATTCACCGTGCAGGTCAACTTCCGTGATGCCAAGGGCGATCTGGAGGACGCGGTGATCGTGGACGTCGACGGCGTCGCGGCCGGCGCGACCGGCAGGGCCACCGCCCGCAGCCACCGGGAGCTGTCCGGCGACATACGGGCCGATGTGGGGACTGCGCTGCGGCACTGAGCCGTCGGCCATGATGGAGGGGGCCGTGCACGCGGCCTCGCTCGCCAGTCCGGACGCCACAGCCGTCGCCCGGAGGGGCCGGCCGTCGTTCTCCGCACCCAGGGAGCAACCGCGCGGCGATCCCGCCCGCACCGGGCCGGGCCTACGTATCGTAGGTATTCAACCGCCCCCAGCCACAAGCCAGTTCATCGGGGAGACATGCACCAGACACGATCCGAGACCGAACCGGCGCGAACCGCGTCGACGCCGGTCGTCGATGTGCGGGACCTGAAACCCACCCTGACCCTGCTCTTCGTCAGCCTCGCCTTCGCGGCCGTCGGCGTCTACGAACTGTGCGGCTTCGGCCTGCACAGCCTCGACCAGCGCCCGCACCTGTTCAGCGACGGCCTGACCACCGGCGGGGTGATCGTCGCCGCGGTCGCGGCCGGAGCGGCGGTCGGCAACCTGGCCTGGACCCTGTCCGCGGCCCGCCGGGGCCCCGAGGAGGAGCGGCCCTAGAGCGGGCCCGCACCCCCGCCCACCGTGAATCCGATCACCGCGCCGCCGCCCTCCCTGCGGTAGGCGAACGGCGCCCCGCCGTGGGACATCGCGATCTCCCGGACGATGGACAGCCCGAGCCCCGAGCCGGGCTGGGAGCGCGCGTCCGCGGCCCGGTAGAAGCGGTCGAAGATGCGCAGGAGGTCGCCCTCGGCGATACCGGGCCCCCGGTCCAGCACCTCCACCCGGACCGTCCCCGCCGCCGCACCGGCCACCCGCACCTCGATGGGCTCCGTCCCCTCCCGGTCGAACTTGGCCGCGTTCTCCACCAGGTTCGACAGCGCCCGCTGGAGCAGCCCGGGCCGGCCCTGCGCGCAGGTGTCCCCGCTCACCGCCAGCACGATCCGCCGCCCGGTACGGCGCCCGGCCAGCCCCACCACGTCCTCCGCGATGTCCGCGACGTCGACCCGCTGCGGCGGCTCGGAGTCCGACTGCCCGGCGGCCAGGTCCACCAGTTCGTTGACCAGGTCGGTCAGCTCCCGCGCCTCCAGCGTGAGGTCGGCCACCAGGTCCTCGCGGCTCTCCGGCGGCAGCTCGTCGATCCGGCGCAGCAGCGAGATGTTCGTCCGCAGCGAGGTCAGCGGGGTGCGCAGCTCGTGGCCCGCGTCCTGCACCAGCCGCCGCTGGTCCTCCTCGGACTGGGCGAGCCGGCCCAGCATCCGGTCGAAGGCGCGACCCAGCCGTCCCACCTCGTCCGGCCCGGCGACCGGCACCTGGATCCCCAGACGGCGGGTGCGGGCCACGTCCTCGGCGGCGGAGGTCAGCAGCACCAGCCGCCGGGTGATGCGGCGGGCCAGCCACCAGCCGAACAGCCCCGCGCCCACCACCACGGCCGCCATCAGGATCAGCGTGCGCCGCTGGAGGGCGCGCAGCAGGTCCTCGGTGTCGCTGAACTCCTGCGCCACCTGCACCGCGCCCCGGCCCCCGCCGAGGGAGACGGTGGCCACCCGGAAGAGGTCCTCGCCGACCCGCACGTCCTTGTGCTCGGCGAGCCTTCCCGCCCGGGGCGCGCCCGCCACCTCGCGGTCGCGGGCGGTGACGGGCAGGCCGGGAGAACCGTGGTCCACGACCTCGCCGCCCGGCCCGAGCACCTGGACGTCCGTACGGGCGGGCCGCACCAGGTCGTGGCCGGGCCGGGCGGAGGAGAAGTCGTCCGGGGTCATCGGATGCTGCCGCACCTCGGCCCGCACGTCCCCCACGACCTGCGTGAACACCGACTGCTGGTCCACCCGGACCAGCCGCGCGGCCGAGCCGTAGGACAGGATGCCGACCAGGATCGTGACGGCGGCGGTGACGGCCGCGAACGACACGGCGAACGTGGTGCGCAGCGAGCGCAGCCCGGTACGGGAGCCGCCCGGCAGCCGCCAGGTGCGGCCCACTACTCCTCCCGCAGCACGTACCCCACACCGCGCACGGTGTGGATGAGCTGCGGGGCGCCGGGGGCGTCCAGCTTGCGGCGCAGGTAGCCGACGTAGACGGCGAGGTTCTTCGAGCCGGGACCGAAGTCGTAACCCCAGATGCGGTCGTAGATGGTGGCGTGGTCGAGCACGATGCCCGCGTTGCGCACCAGCAGCTCCAGCAGCTCGAACTCGGTGCGGGTCAGCTCCAGTTCGCGTCCCGCGCGCCAGGAGCGGCGGGCCTGGAGGTCCATGCGGATGCCCGCGCCCTCGATCTGCCGGTCGGAGAGCTGCGTGTCCCGCGCCGGACCGGGCTCGCCCGCCGGGACGGGGCTCGTGCGGCGCAGCAGGGCGCGCAGGCGGGCGAAGACCTCCTCGACGTCGAAGGGCTTCACCACGTAGTCGTCGGCGCCCGCGTCCAGGCCCGCGATCCGGTCGGCGGTCTCCACCAGCGCGGTGAGCATCAGGATCGGGGTGCGGTCGCCCTCGGCGCGCAGCACCCGGCAGACCTGGAGGCCGTCGATGCCGGGCATCATCACGTCCAGCAGCAGCACGTCCGGCGGGGTGCGGTGGGCCTGCGCCAGCGCCTCGACGCCGTCGGCGACCGCCGTCACCGCGTAGCCCTCCAGGGTCAGGGCCCGCTCCAGGGCGTGGCGGATGGCACGGTCGTCCTCGGCGAGGAGCACGGTGGGGGGCGTGGTGTGGGGCACGGTGTGGGGCACGCCCCCAGTCTGCCAAGGGCGGCGGCACTCCGGCCGGGGCCGGGGGCCCGGGGGCGCCCTTTTTACCCGGCTCTCACCGGCGCTCACGCCCCGGCTCGGCGTCCCGGGCCGCGCGCAGCCGGGCGATCCGCTCCCCGGTGAACTCCACCGTGCGCCGCATGTGCCCGATGATCACGGCGAGTTCGGTGTCGTCCAGCTCCCCGAAGATGCGCGACCAGTCCCCGGACAGCTCCTCCCACACGTGCCGGAACTCGGCGATCCGCTCCGGTACGGGTACGACCAGCACCCGGCGCCGGTCACCCGCGTCCCGGCGCCGCACGACGTAGCCGGCGCGCTCCAGACGGTCCACCAGGCGGGTCGCGGAGCCGGTGGTGAGGCCGGTCAGCGCGGCGACGCGGCCGGTGGTGACGGGCTCGGGCTCCAGGGCGAGGAGGTTCAGGCACTGGAGGTCGGTGGGGTGCAGGCCGATGCGGTCGGCCACGGCCTGGTTGAACAGGGCGTAGGAGGCGATGTAGCGGCGGGACACCGCGTCCAGCTCCGCGAGCAGCCCCGGCCGCGCGCCGTCGTTGCCGGCCATGGCGCCCTCCTCGCGTCCGCGGGTCAGAACGAGTACTCGTCACCGGTGGGCAGGACCGGCACGCGCAGCCGGTCGTTGGTGCGGTCGGGGTCGGTGACCCCGCCGTTCCACGCGGTCTCCACTTCCAGGGTCACCTCCGGCGCGGGCACCCGCAGCCGGACCGCCGGCCGGATCTCCTCCCCCGCCCGGCCCGCGACGAGCGCGCCGGTCCCGCACACCACCGTCCGCTCCCCGGTCCGCGCGCAGCCCGGCGACAGCGTCACCGTGGTCGGCGGGCCCCGCCGACCACCGCACCCGCACACTCGCCTGGGACACGGCGGCCGGGCCGTGGTCGCGCGGGGTGAGCCGCACCTCCATCCGGTCGCCGTCGATCACGGCGTGGCCGGGGAAGGCGAGATCGGCGCACGGAGCGGAGGCCGGGACGGCACCGGCCGCCGGGGAGGCGGAGCCGGGCCCTGCCGCAGCACGGGCCGGACCCCCGGCCCACAGGAGCGCGCCCGCGCTGCCGGCCGGCAGCGGCCACGCCCTCGTCCGTACGCGCACGCCGCCGCTCCCGTTCCGTCACCGGTTCCGCCCACCCGATGTATGCCACGCGTGCCGGGGCGCAGGCGCCCTCCAACAGGTGAACACGGGGCACGTGCCAGGCTTCCCCCATGCTGATCCTGCGCTCCGCCGCCCTGTTCGCCGTCGCCGCCCTCTTCGAGATCGGCGGCGCGTGGCTGGTCTGGCAGGGTGTGCGCGAACACCGGGGCTGGCTGTGGGTGACCGGCGGCGTGCTGGCGCTCGGCGCGTACGGGTTCGTCGCCACCTTCCAGCCGGACGCCCATTTCGGCCGCATCCTCGCGGCCTACGGCGGCATCTTCGTGGCGGGGTCGATCCTGTGGGGCGTGGTCGCCGACGGCTACCGTCCGGACCGCTTCGACCTGACCGGCGCGCTGATCTGCCTGGCGGGCATGGCCGTGATCATGTGGGCCCCGAGGAACGGCGGCTGAGGCTCGCCCGAGGGCTGTCCCGTGATCCCCGGTGGATCAGCGCGCGGCGGCGGATGCGGGCGCCGCAAGGCGGAGGGTCGCCCTCGTACCGGGCGCAGGCGGGCGATCCGGCAACGCGGCGAGGCGCCGTGGCCGTCGTCGCGCGCCCGCCGGGGATCACGGGACAGCCCTTAGGCTGGACGCCGATCTCTCCGACACCTCTTCGAGGAGCAGCCCATGGCCAGCGCCCCCTCCGCCGCGTCCCGTATCGCCGTCGTCACGGGCGCGAGCAGCGGAATCGGCGCGGCCACCGCGCGGCGGCTCGCGGAGGCCGGGTACCGGGTGGTGCTCACCGCGCGCCGGGCCGACCGCGTCGAGGCGCTGGCGAAGGAACTGACCGGGGCGGGCCACTCGGCCACCGCCTACCCGCTGGACGTGACGGACCGGGCGGCGGTGGACGAGTTCGCCGGCGCGTTCCGCACCATCGGCGTCCTCGTCAACAACGCGGGTGGCGCGCTCGGCGCCGACTCGGTGGCCGACGCCGACCCGGAGCAGTGGCGCACGATGTACGAGACGAACGTCCTCGGCACCCTCAACCTCACCCAGGCCCTGCTGCCCAAGCTGGAGGCGAGCGGCGACGGCACGGTGGTCGTCGTCTCCTCCACCGCCGCTCTCTCCACCTACGAGGGCGGCGCGGGCTACGTCGCCGCCAAGCACGCCGAACACGTCCTCGCCGAGACCCTCCGCCTGGAGATCGTCGGCAAGCCGGTCCGGGTCCTCGAGATCGCCCCCGGCATGGTCAAGACCGACGAGTTCGCCCTCACCCGCTTCGCCGGCGACAGGGAGAAGGCCGCCAAGGTCTACGAGGGCGTGGCGGCCCCCCTGACCGCGGACGACGTCGCCGACTCCATCACCTGGGCCGTGACCCGCCCCAGCCACGTCAACGTCGACCTCATGGTCCTCCGCCCCCGCGCCCAGGCCAGCAACACCAAGATCCACCGGGAGCTGTGAGGGCCCTCAGCCCTTCACGCAGACGAACTGCTTGAGCTTGGCCACCACTTCCACCAGGTCGCGCTGCTGCTCCATCACCTGGTCGATGTTCTTGTAGGCACCGGGGATCTCGTCCACCACCCCGGCGTCCTTGCGGCACTCCACGCCCCGCGTCTGCTCCTCCAGGTCCCGCGTGCCGAACCGGCGCTTGGCCGCGCTGCGGCTCATGCGCCGGCCGGCGCCGTGAGAGGCGGAGTTGAAGGCGGCACTGTTGCCGAGGCCCTTCACGATGTACGAACTCGTCCCCATGGAGCCGGGGATGATCCCGTACTCACCGGTGCCCGCGCGGATCGCGCCCTTTCGGGTCACCAGCAGGTCCTTGCCGTCGTACCGCTCCTCCGCCACGTAGTTGTGGTGGCAGGAGATCTCCGGCTCGAAGACCGGCCGGGCCTTCTTGAACTCCTTGCGGACGACGTCCTTCAGCAGCGCCATCATCAGGGTGCGGTTGTACCTGGCGTACTCCTGCGCCCAGAACAGGTCGTTGCGGTAGGCCGCCATCTGCGGGGTGTCCGCGACGAAGACGGCGAGGTCGCGGTCGACCAGGCCCTGGTTGTGCGGGAGCTTCTGCGCCACCCCGATGTGGTGCTCGGCCAGTTCCTTGCCGATGTTCCGGGAACCGGAGTGCAGGGTCAGCCAGACCGCGTCGTCGGTGTCGAGCAGGAGCTCGATGTAGTGATTGCCCCCGCCCAGCGTCCCCATCTGCAGCGCCGCCCGCTCCCGGCGGAAGTGGACCGGTCCGGCCACCGTGTCGAAGCGGGACCAGAAGCTGTCCCAGCCCGCGGTGGGGAGGGCGTGGAAGCGGGAGGGGTCCAGGGCGGTGGTGTGCATGCCCCGGCCGACCGGGATGGCCTGCTCGATGCGGGAGCGGAGGCGGGTGAGGTCGCCGGGGAGGTCGTTGGCCGTGAGGGAGGTCTTCACCGCGGACATGCCGCAGCCGATGTCGACGCCCACCGCCGCCGGACAGACCGCGTCGCGCATGGCGATGACCGAGCCGACCGTCGCACCCTTGCCGTAGTGCACGTCCGGCATCACGGCGAGCCCCTCGATCCAGGGCAGCGTGGCCACGTTCTGGAGCTGGCGCAGGGCGCCGTCCTCCACGGTGGCCGGGTCGGTCCACATCCGCACCGGGACGCGGGCGCCCGGTATCTCCACGTACGACATAACCGATCAATCCCCCAAAGGTGGCATGACAACTCATACGCCAGGCAAGGGTCATTGCTCACGGAGGTCACCCGAACCGGCAGAACGCAAAAGCGGCGCCAGGGCCGGTGAAATGGGACAGGGGACCGGCGACCACCGCGGTGCGTGCGATACACATTGTGTCCAGCAGACGCCCCGTCGCGGCAAGCGATTAACCGGCGGGGACACTGGAGCATCGACCGGGCACCGCCGTCGGGTCGCACACCGTCATAAGGAGCCCGACCGTGCAGCGGAAGGCGTACATCACCGGCACCGCCGCCCTCCTCGCGGCCCTGCTGGCAGGCTGCAGCTCGGGCTCCGGCGGCGGCACCCCCACCGACGACGCCAACCCCGGCGACGCCGCCTCCGCCCCGGCCGCCGCGGAGCCCGGCCGGTACCGCACCCTGCCCGAGCCCTGCGGCGCCGTCGGCCACGACACCCTCGACACCCTGCTCCCCGGCGTCCAGCAGCTCACGGACCCCGGCCAGCGCGACAAGGCGTACCGGGGCGTGCCCGCGCTGACCTACGACACCGACCGCAAGGTGGGCTGCCGTTGGAAGGTGGAGTCCGCCCTCGCCACCGACCGCCTCTCGGTCGACTTCGAGCGCGTGGTGTCGTACGACGGCGCGGTCAGCGACGACGCGCAGGCGCAGAAGCTCTTCCAGGGCATGGCCAGGGCCGCCGGCCTCCCCGTGCCCTCGCTCTCCGCGCCCGCGTCCGCCGGCACCGGCCCGAGCGCCGGCCCCTCGCCGTCCGCCGACCCCTCCGGCAGCTCCTCCCCGGACGCCTCCACCGGCCCGGCGGCGGGCGGCTCCGGCAGCGCCGCGCCCGACGACCTCAGGCCCCGCGTGCTGTCCGACCTCGGTGACGAGGCGTACCTGGACGACCA
This sequence comes from Streptomyces sp. NPDC001781, assembly GCF_053596035.1. Classification (NCBI taxonomy): domain Bacteria; kingdom Bacillati; phylum Actinomycetota; class Actinomycetes; order Kitasatosporales; family Streptomycetaceae; genus Streptomyces; species Streptomyces sp. NPDC001781. Next base: position 265,603 of record NZ_JBSFFI010000003.1, read on the forward strand.
GCTCGGCTCGTCCGGTTCGGCCGCCGGGCCCCGGACGGTGACTGTGGTGTTCCGCACGTCCAACGTGGTCGTCACCATCGACTACGAGGAGCAGCCGATGGCCGTCGGCACGGTCCCCGACAGCAAGGAAATGCAGGACAGGGCACGCGATCTGGCCTCTCAACTGGCCGACGCGCTGGACGGCTGACGCCTCCTCGCCCGCCGCCGGCCACCTCCCCGAAGACGCTCGAGCGGCGACCGCGTGCCGGGCGCACCGCGTACGGTGGCCCCGCAGGAACCCGCACGAACACCGAGCGTCACGAGTGAAGGAACCATGCAGCGAGCAGCCCAGCGAGACGACCGTGCCCAGCGTGGACCGCGTGCCACGCGTCTGAGCCGTGCCCTGGTGTGCGCGGCAGCCGTTCCCGCGGTACTGATCACCGCGGCCTGTTCCTCGGACTCCGGCGATGCGCCGGGCAAGGCGGGCACCTCCGCCAAGCCGTCCGCCGGCGGCGGCTCCGGGCGGCCCTCGGCCAAGCCCTCCCCGACCGTGCAGGCGTCGGTGTTCCGCAAGCTGCCCGAGCCGTGCGAGGTGCTGCCCGAGAAGACCCTGGGCGACCTGGTCCCGGAGGCGGACACGGACGGCAGGAAGGGCTCCGGCGACGACGCCGCGAACCGCACCTCCTGCTCCTGGACCAGCCTCGACAACAACGGCGTCAAGGGCTCGCAGTTCCGCTGGCTGAACGTCTCCCTGCTGCGCTTCGACTCCGACACCTCGCGCGGCAGCGGCAACGACCAGGCGCACACGTACTACTCGCGCCAGGTCCAGGACGCGAAGGCCGCCTCGGGGGCGAAGAACACCAGGACGGAGGCGCTCGGCGGCACCGGCGACGAGGCGACCGCGGTGCACTACGACCTGAAGAAGAAGGAAGGCGCCTTCAAGCAGCAGACGGTCGTCGCGCGCGTGGAGAACGTCGTGATCACCCTCGACTACAACGGCGCCGGTCTCGCGGGCGACAAGACCCCGGACGCGGACGACCTCACGGCGGACGCCAAGAAGGCGGCCAAGGAGGCGGTCGCGGCCGTGGCCAAGGCCAACGGCCGTGACACGGAGGGCGGTTCGCCGTCGGCCAGCCCGTCCAAGGGTGCCTCCAAGTCCCCCGCTCCCAAGGGCTCGGCGTCCTCGGCCACCCCCAAGAAGGACTGACCGACACCACGTTCGGCGCACACCTGTGCCACTCTGTTGCGCGCAACAACATGCAAGGGAGGGGAGTACGAGTGGCCGCGCCAATGCAGTTGACTCGGATGCACCGCGTTCTGATCGGCGTGGTCGTCACCGGCGCGCTGGTCATCGCCGGTATCGGCTTCGCCGGTTCGTACGCGGCCGTCCGGGAGCTGGCCCTGCGGAAGGGTTTCGGGAACTTCTCGTACGTGTTCCCGGTCGGCATCGACGCGGGCATCTGCGTTCTGCTCTCGCTCGACCTGCTGCTGACCTGGATGCGCATCCCCTTCCCGATGCTGCGCCAGACGGCCTGGCTGCTCACGGCAGCGACGATCGCCTTCAACGGCGCCGCGGCCTGGCCCGACCCGCTGGGCACGGGCATGCACGCGGTGATCCCGATCCTGTTCGTGGTCGCGGTGGAGGCGGCCCGGCACGCCGTCGGCCGGATCGCGGACATCACCGCCGACAAGCACATGGAAGGCGTCCGCCTCACCCGCTGGATGCTCTCCCCGCTGCCCACCTTCCTGCTGTGGCGGCGGATGAAGCTGTGGGAGCTGCGCTCCTACGAGCAGGTCATCAAGCTGGAGCAGGAACGTCTCGTCTACCAGGCCCGGCTGCGCTCCCGCTACGGCCGTGCCTGGCGCCGCAAGGCGCCGGTGGAGTCCCTGATGCCCCTGCGCCTGGCCCGCTACGGCGTCCCGCTCGCGGAGACCGCGCCGGCGGGTCTCGCGGCGGCGGGCATCGAGCCTGTCCTGCTGCCCCCGGCGCCGCAGCCGACGCCCGGACTCCCCCAGCCGGCCCCGGCCGCGCTCCAGGCCGCGCCCGCCCCGGTCCAGCCGGCCCCGGCCGAGCAGCCGCCGCCCCCGGAGACCGAGGACGAGAGCAGCCCGTGGTTCCACACGCCCCCGCGTGACATCGACTACCACGGCGGCTACGACCCGGCCTTCGACCCCGGCCCGGACCCCCAGTACTTCCCCGAGGAGCAGTACGGGGACTGGTACGAGGACCAGCCCCCGGAGCGATTCCAGCAGCCCTCCCCTGAGGAGACCGGCAGCTTCCCGATACCCGTCGGCCCCCGTCGCACGCGCGAGCTGGGCGAGGGCGGGGGGCCGGCGGAGCCGGACGAGGAGGATCTGTACCAGGTCTTCCGCCGCTCGATAGACGGCAGTTACCCGACCCCGCTGGTGCTCGGCGACAACATCGAGGCCACCTACGGCAGTTCACCGGAGCCCGGCCGGCTGAAGGCCCTGGTGGAGCGCTTCCAGCAGCGCCACATGGCGGAGCTGGAGGAGGACCACATCGCGTGACACGCGAAGGAGGGGGCGCCCGGTGATGACACCGGGCGCCCCCTCCTCGTGTGTGCGGCCCTACTCCCCGAGCAGGGTCCGCACCCGGTCCTGACCGACCGCCAGCAGCAGCGTGGGCAGGCGCGGGCCGGTGTCCCGGCCGACGAGCAGGTGGTACAGCAGGGCGAAGAACGTCCGCTGGGCCGTCTTGATCTCCGGCGGCAGCTCCTTGGGCGTGGCGTCGGCGGAGAAGCCGGCGCGCACCTTCGGGACGCCGTAGACGAGGTGGGTCAGGCCGTCCAGCGACCAGTTGTCCGCGAGCCCGTCGAGCAGCAGGCGCAGCGACTGGCGGGCCTCGTCGTCCAGCGACTTCAGCAGCTCGGCGTCCGGCTCCTCGCGCACGATGGTGCGCTGGTCGGCGGGGACGTGGGTGTTGATCCACGCCTCGGCCCTGTCGTACCGGGGGCGGGCGTCGGCGAGATCGGTGATCGGGTTCGCGGGGTCCAGCTCGGACAGGATGCGCAGTGCCTGGTCCTCGTGGCCGGCGGTGATGTCCGCGACCGAGGCCAGCGTGCGGTACGGCAGCGGGTGCGCGGTCTTCGGCAGCTCACCGGCGGCGGTGCCGACGGCGCGGGTGTACGCGGCGACGTCACCGGGGAGCGCGGAGCCCTCGGCGACCTTTCCGGCGAGCTTGTCCCACTCGTCGTAGAGGCGCTGGATCTCCTGGTCGAAGGCGATCTTGAAGGACTGGTTGGGGCGGCGGCGGGCGTACAGCCAGCGCAGGAGCTGGGGCTCCATGATCTTCAGCGCGTCGGCCGGGGTGGGCACCCCGCCGCGCGAGGACGACATCTTGGCCATGCCGGAGATGCCGACGAAGGCGTACATCGGGCCGATGGGCTGCTCGCCCTCGAAGATCCCGACGATCTGGCCGCCGACCTGGAAGGAGGAGCCCGGCGAGGAGTGGTCGACGCCGGAGGGCTCGAAGATCACACCCTCGAAGGCCCAGCGCATCGGCCAGTCGACCTTCCAGACCAGCTTGCCCCGGTTGAACTCGCTCAGCCGGACCGTCTCACCGAAGCCGCAGGCGGTGCAGGTGTAGGCCAGCTCGGTGGTGTCGTCGTCGTAGGAGGTGACGGTGGTGAGGTCCTTGCCGCAGCCGCCGCAGTACGGCTTGTACGGGAAGTACCCGGCGGAGCCGGAGCTGCCGTCGTCCTCGGCGGCCGCGCCGGAGCCCTCCTCGGCCTCCAGCTCGGCCTCGTCGACCGCCTTCTGCTGCGGCTTCTTCCCCGGCGCCTTCTTGGTGCGGTACTGGGCGAGGATCGCGTCGATGTCCCCGCGGTGCTTCATCGCGTGCAGGATCTGCTCGCGGTACACGCCGGAGGTGTACTGCGCGGTCTGGCTGATCCCGTCGAACTCCACGCCCAGCTCGGCGAGCGCCTCGGTCATGGCGGCCTTGAAGTGCTCGGCCCAGTTCGGGTACGCGGAGCCCGCCGGCGCCGGGACCGAGGTCAGCGGCCTGCCGATGTGCTCGGCCCAGGACTCGTCGACGCCCGCGATCCCGGCCGGGACCTTGCGGTAGCGGTCGTAGTCGTCCCAGGAGATCAGGTGCCTGACCTGGTGCCCGCGCCGGCGGATCTCGTCGGCGACCAGGTGCGGGGTCATGACCTCGCGCAGGTTGCCCAGGTGGATCGGGCCGGACGGGGACAGCCCGGAGGCGACGACGACCGGTTTGCCCGGAGCCCGACGCTCCGACTCCTGGATGACGTCGTCCGCGAAACGGGAGACCCAGTCGGCGGTGTCGGGGCTCTGAGCCACGATCGGTGCTCCTTCGGTTCGGGGTACCGGTCCGGCGGTTGCTCCCCGCCGGCCTCCTCCCATAATCCCAGACACCCCCGCGCGCGAAAAAACCGCTTTACCCCCCGTGGGATACTGGCCGGGACCATCCATTCCCACGAGGAGAACGGCACCCTTACCTATGGCCTCGGTCACGTCCCTCAGCGACTCCGTCCAGCAGCACCTCGCCTCCGCGCTCTCGGCCGCCCTGCCGGACGCCGCCGGTGCGGACCCGCTGCTGCGACGAAGCGACCGGGCCGACTACCAGGCCAACGGCATCCTCGCGCTCGCCAAGAAGGCCAAGGCCAACCCCCGCGAACTGGCCACGCAGGTCGTCGCGGGAATCGTCACCGGCGAGGTGATCGCGGACGTCGAGGTCTCCGGCCCCGGCTTCCTCAACATCACCGTCGCGGATCGGGCGATCACCGAGAACCTGGCCGCCCGGTACGCGGACGACACCGGCCGCCTCGGAGTGCCGTACGCCGCGCACCCCGGCACCACGGTGATCGACTACGCGCAGCCGAACGTGGCCAAGGAGATGCACGTCGGCCACCTGCGCTCGGCGGTCATCGGCGACGCGATGGTGCGGCTGCTGGAGTTCACCGGCGAGAACGTGGTCCGCCGGCACCACATCGGCGACTGGGGCACCCAGTTCGGCATGCTCATCCAGTACCTGGACGAGCACCCGCACGAGCTGGACCACAAGGAGTCCGAGGTGTCGGGCGAGGAGGCGATGTCCAACCTGGACCGCCTCTACAAGACCGCGCGCAGGCTGTTCGACTCCGACGAGGAGTTCAAGACCCGTGCCCGGCGCCGGGTGGTCGACCTCCAGGCGGGCGACCCGAAGACCCTCGCCACCTGGCAGAAGTTCGTGGACGAGTCGAAGATCTACTTCTTCTCCGTCTTCGACAAGCTGGACATGGAGGTCCGCGACCCCGACATCGTCGGCGAGTCCGGGTACAACGACATGCTCGCGGAGACCTGCCGCATGCTGGAGGAGTCCGGCGTCGCGGTCCGCTCCGAGGGCGCGCTGTGCGTGTTCTTCGACGACATCAAGGGCCCGGAGGGCAACCCGGTCCCGCTGATCGTCCAGAAGTCCGACGGCGGCTACGGCTACGCGGCCACCGACCTCTCCGCGATCCGCGACCGCGTCTTCAACCTCAAGGCGACCACCCTGCTGTACGTGGTCGACGCCCGGCAGGCCCTGCACTTCCGGATGGTCTTCGAGACCGCGCGCCGGGCGGGCTGGCTGAACGACGACGTGGCCGCCGTCCAGCTGGCCTTCGGCACCGTCCTCGGCAAGGACGGCAAGCCGTTCAAGACCCGTGAGGGCGAGACGGTCAAGCTGGAGGGCCTGCTGGACGAGGCCGTCGAGCGGGCCACCGCAGTGGTGCGGGAGAAGGCCGAGAAGGTGGGCCTGACCGAGGACGAGATCGTCGAGAACGGCCGGTACGTCGGCGTGGGCGCCGTGAAGTACGCCGACCTCTCCACCTCGGCCGTGCGGGACTACAAGTTCGACCTGGACCAGATGGTCTCGCTCAACGGCGACACCTCGGTGTACCTGCAGTACGCCTACGCCCGTGTCCAGTCCATCCTCCGCAAGGCCGGCGAGGCCCGCCCCGTCGCCCACCCGGAGCTGGCGCTGGCGCCGGCGGAGCGCGCGCTGGGCCTGCACCTGGACCAGTTCGCGGAGACGGTCCTGGAGGTGGCCGCGGCCCGCGAGCCGCACAAGATGGCCGCCTACCTCTACCAGCTGGCCTCGCTGCTGACGTCGTTCTACGACCAGTGCCCGGTGCTGAAGGCCGACTCCCCCGCACAGGTGGCCAACCGCCTCTTCCTGGTCGACCTGACCGCGCGCACCCTGCACGAGGGCATGGCGCTGCTGGGCATCCGGACGCCCGGCAAGCTCTGACCGCACGGCCCGAACGGCCCGGCCCGCCTCTGCGCGGACCGGGCCGTTTCGCCGTGCCGGGGCCCTTCGAAAGCCAGGGAGAATATTGGTGTACGCCACTCGGGGGCGGGTCTATCGTCGGATCCGAGGACCAGAAACGACGGGAGGCAGCCGGGCGATGGCACAGGACGAAGCCGTGATCGGCTGCACGGGGGAACTGCTCATCGGCACGCGCGGTCCCGCCGGTCCCGGCGAGATCCTCGTGCGGGTCAGAGGCAGCTCCGAGACCTTCCTCGCCTGGTCGCAGGAGCCGCTGCCGCGCGGGGCGACCGTACTCGTGATCGAGTCTCGGGGGCTGCGTGAGGTCGATGTCATCGCGTGGGGCGATCCATTGGACACGCTGGGCGGGCTGTCCGCCGGCGTCGACTGAGGAGACGAGCAGTATGTTCGGTTACCGCGTTCCCGCTCCCGACGAGGCGATGCTGATCTCGGGTGGCAGGCGGGGACTGGGGGGCGCGCCGTTCCGGGTGGTGACGGGGCACGGGAAGTTCGTGCTCCCCGTGTTCCGCAAGGTCCGCTTCCTCACGCTGTCGATGTGCGAGGCCGAGGTCACCGAGACCTGTGTGACCAGGCAGGGCATCGCCCTGCACGTCCGCGCCGTGATCGCCTTCAAGGTCGGCAACGACCCGGAGAGCATCATCAACGCCGGCCAGCGCTTCCTCTCCGACCAGGAGCAGATGTCGGTGCTGACCGGGCGGATCTTCGCGGGCCACCTGCGCGCGATCATCGGTTCCATGACGGTCGAGGAGATCGTCACCGAGCGGCAGAAGCTCGCGGCCGAGGTGCTGGACACCTCGAAGACGGAGATGGCGAAGATCGGTCTGATCGTGGACTCGCTCCAGATCCAGTCGATCGACGACGGCAACACCGGGTACATCGACGCGATGTCCGCCCCGCACAAGGCGGCCATCCGGCGGCAGGCCCAGATAGCCCAGGCCCAGGCGAACCAGGCCGCCGCCGAGGCGGAGCAGGTCGCGGCCCGCAAGCAGGCGGAGTACGCCCGGCAGACCGCGGTGGTCCAGGCGGAGTACTCGGCGCAGGTGGACCGCGCCCAGGCGGAGGCAGCCCAGGCCGGTCCGCTGGCGCAGGCGCACGCACAGCAGGAGGTGCTCGCCGCGCAGACCGAACTGGCGCTGCGCAAGGCGAAGCTGCGTCAGCAGGAACTGGTCGCGGAGATCGTGAAGCCCGCGGAGGCGGAGGCGGAGCGGGTCCGGGTGCTGGCCATCGCGGACGCCGAGCGGATGAAGATCCAGGCGGAGGCGGCGGCCTCGCACGACCGGGTCGCCCTGGACCGGATGCTGATCGACCAGCTCCCGCAGATCGTGAAGGAGGCCGCGGGCGGCCTCAAGGGGGCCAACGTCAACGTCCTGAACGGCGCGGACGGCCTAGGTGAGATAGCGGCCGGCCTGGTCGCCCAGGGCCTGACGATCCTGGACTCGGTGCGCAACAACCTCAGCGGCCAGAACGGCAACCCGCCGTCCGGCAACCCCCAGCAGAGCAACGGCCGCCTGGAGATCCAGGGCCCGCGCACGCAGGAGGGCGACGGGCCGAAGTAGCCGGCCCCGGTCACCGCGCCCCCTCGGACGCGGTGACCGGCGACCCGCTAGCGCAGCTTCCGCGCCACCTCGGTGGCCCAGTAGGTGAGGATGTTCCGCGCCCCGGCCCGCTTGATCCCCGTCAGGGACTCCAGGACGGCCCGGTCGCGGTCGATCCAGCCCTTCGCGGCGGCGGCCTCGATCATCGAGTACTCGCCGGACACCTGGTAGGCGGCCACCGGCACGTCCACCGCGTCGGCGACCCGCGCCAGGATGTCCAGGTACGGCCCGGCCGGCTTGACCATGACCATGTCCGCGCCCTCGGCGAGGTCCAGCTCCAGCTCGCGCAGCGACTCGCGCAGGTTCGCCGGGTCCTGCTGGTAGGTCTTGCGGTCACCCTGCAGGGAGGAACCCACGGCCTCGCGGAAGGGCCCGAAGAAGGCGGAGGCGTACTTCGCGGTGTACGCGAGGATCGCCACGTCCTCCCGGCCGATCTGGTCCAGCGCGTCCCGGACGACCCCGATCTGGCCGTCCATCATGCCGCTCGGGCCGACCACATGGGCGCCCGCGTCGGCCTGGACCTGCGCCATCTCGGCGTACCGCTCCAGCGTGGCGTCGTTGTCGACACGGCCCTCGGCGTCCAGCACCCCGCAGTGGCCGTGGTCGGTGAACTCGTCCAGGCACAGGTCGGCCATGACCAGGAGGTCGTCGCCGACCTCGGCGCGCACGTCGCGCAGGGCGACCTGGAGGATGCCGTCCGGGTCGGTGCCCGGCGTGCCGAGCCCGTCCTTCTTCGACTCCTCCGGCACCCCGAAGAGCATGATCCCGGAGACACCCGCCTCGGCGGCCTCCAGCGCGGCCTTCTTCAGGCTGTCGCGGGTGTGCTGCACCACGCCGGGCATCGCCGCGATCGGCACCGGCTCGCTCACGCCCTCCCGGACGAAGGCCGGGAGGATGAAGTCGGCCGGATGCAGCCGCGTCTCCGCGACCATCCGACGCATGACGGGCGAGGTCCGCAGCCGCCGCGGCCGCGCACCGGGAAAGGAACCGTACTTCGACATGCCTTCTACGCTACGCCCGCTCCCGTCGTGCCTTTACCGACGCGCAGTCGGCCCCCGGGGCGGCTTCAGGCCGCGTACATCGTCACGGGAGCGGCCCGGCAGTCCCGGCAACGCCCGGGTTCCGGCGCGCGGAACCCGCGGTCGCAGCCGTCGCAGTTCCGCATGGGGTGAGCGGCCGTGGCGGACCGGGCGGGCGGCACGGTGAGCGCCGGCAGGGGCGGCGGGAGCTGGTTCCGCAGACGGTAGGCGATCAGCGCCGCCGGACTCTCCAGGACCGCGGGCAGACCCGCCGTCAGCGTGTGGATCACGGTGGACGCGCCCGCGCCGACGTCGAACCAGGCGGTGACGGCGGGCGCGAGCCGGTGCACGTCCCGGCGGGACAGGGTGAGCCGGGCGTCGGTGCGGCGCAGGCCCGCGAGAAGGGCGACGGCCTTGTCGTGGCGGGAGCGCGGTGTGGCGTCGGCGCCGGGTGGGTCGAGTCGGTCCGCTGCCGCTGGGGAAGCGGTTGGCGTGGCTGCCACGACGGGTGCCCCGGGTGTTGTGGGCGCCGAGGGAACAGTGGTCGTCTCCGGGGGCGCCGGTTCCGCCCGGCCCGCGCCCCGGTCGTCCTCCTGCGACGGGGCCTGGACGTCCCGCGACGGCCGGGGTACCTGCCTGCGGGCTCGGGGCGCGGCGGCAGGACCGGGCACGGCGGGCACGTGGACCGGAAGGTGGTGAGCGTAGGTGCGGGTGCCGATCCGCCCGCTCTCCGTACGCTCCCGCACCCGCCGGAGGTACCCGTGCGTCTCCAGCTCCCGCAGGGCGAAGGCGATCCGGTCACGCCCCTCGGGGAACCGCTCGGCGAGGCTGCGGATGTCGACGGGGGCGCCCTCGGGCAGCGACAGGATGTGCGCGGCCAGCCCGATGGCGGTCAGCGACAGCACGGGGTGCTGGACCAGGTGGTTTCCGACGACCGTGAACCGGTCCGGCTGGTGGGCCCGTACGTGGATGACACCGGACGGGGTGTCGGTGTGCCGAACCTCGTGAATCCGGGGCGGGGCAGAGTTAGGCTTGTCCTCAGCCATAGGGAAGGTCTCTTCTTCCTCGTTGGTCAGGCCCTCGCACTGGGATTGCCGTCCCGGCGGGGGCCGAAGCATGTGTGGGGTTGTTCAGGCGCGTCAACGCCTCGGGTTGAGAGTGCACCCCAACGGCTGCGCCACGCCAGCCCGTTCACGCCATTTCACCCGGCCGAGTGATCGACTCGGGGTTTGGCTCGGTAGGTAGGTTCTTTCCCCGGGTTCTTTGGTCTTTTTACGTCCCGCGGCCCCGGCTCCCACTCGACCGCCCTACGGACTCCCTGGCGTCGGTGGGCCGACGGCTGAGGCGATTTCACCGAATCACGTCACCCAGCGTGTTCACCCCTGCGTACCTTGTGAAAAAGCCCCGTTGGGCACAGGGAGTGCACGAAGGGACGGCGAGCGTGAGGAACTGGGACGCGGAGCTGGAGGACGACGAGTCCGGTGCGGTCATCCGGGCGGTCGGCCGCCAGTTGAAGCTGTGGCGCGAGGCAGCCGGCTTCACCCGGGCCGACTTCGCCACGGCCATCGGTTACGGCGAGGACCTCGTCTCCTCCGTGGAGCAGGGACGGCGAATTCCGCGCCCGGAGTACCTGGACGCGGCCGACCGAGTACTAGAAGCGGATGGCCGCATCGCCGCCATGCAGCGGGACGTGGCGGAGGCCCGGTACCCGAAGAAGGTACGGGACTTGAAACGCCTGGAGGCGGAGGCGGTCGAGCTAGGCGCGTACAACAACTCGGTGATTCAAGGGCTGTTGCAGACGGAGGAATACGCGCGGGCGGTGTTCAGTAGCCGTCGGCCCGCTTTCAGCGAGGACGAAGTGGGGCGGCGCGTCACCGCCCGGCTGGCACGCCAGGAGATCCTGGACCCCCAAGTGGGCTGCCCGGCCTTCAGTTTCGTCCAATGCGAGTCGACACTTCGCAGGCCCATCGGAGGCAAGATGGTGATGCGACACCAGCTCGAACACCTGCTGGAGACGGGGAGGAGGCGCAACGTGGACCTCCAGATCCTGCCCCTGGGCCGTGAGGAGAACTCGGGAACGGATGGTTCGTTCCGCCTCCTCAAGCTGAAAAACGGCACTACGGTGGCCTTCAGCGAAGCGCCTCTCAGCAGCCGAGTGATGACCGACCCCAAAGAAACGACGGTCCTCGACATCCGCTACGGAGTCATCCGGGCGCAGGCCCTCAGCCCGCAGGAGTCGATGACGTTCATCGAGAAAGCGCTGGGAGAGACGTGACCCTCATCGAGATGCCCGACACCGAAGCGCGGTGGATAAAGAGCAGCTACAGCACTGCGGACGGCCCCGACTGCGTGGAGATCGCAGCCGCTCCCGCCACCATCCACGTCCGCGACTCCAAGAACCCGGACGGCCCCCGCCTTGCCCTCACCCCCGCGGCGTGGGCCACCTTCCTGCCGCACATCTCCCCACGCTGACACGGGGAACGCCTAAAGGGCCGCGCCCGAGTCCACTGGCGCGGCCCTGAGGCGTGTTTGTCAGTCCTCGTCAGAGACTTCCTCCGCATCGGTGCTCTGCTCGCGAGCCTGCTGAAGCGTCTCAGCGATCGCGGCGAACTCCTCCAGCGCGGCCTGGAGATCCTCGACAATCTCGGCGGCCAGCACCTCGGGTGCGGGCAGGTTGTCCGCGTCGTCGAGGCTCGGGTCACGGAGCCAGGTGATGTCGAGGTTCGCCTTGTCGCGGGCGACCAGCTCCTCGTACGTGAACGCCTTGAAGCGCTCCGTCTCGACGCGCTTGGAACGGTCCTCGTCCGGGCGGTAGCACTGCACGAAGTCCTCAAGAGAGGCTCGGGTGAGCGGGTTCTGCTTGAGGGTGAAGTGCTGGGCCGTCCGGAAGTCGTAGACCCAAAGCTTCTCGGTCCAGGGCTGGTTGGGCCGGGCCGGCTTGCGCTCGAAGAACAGGACGTTGGCCTTGACGCCGCCCGCGTAGAAGATGCCGGTGGGCAGCCGCAGCATGGTGTGGACGTCGTACTCCTTGAGCAGGCGCCGACGGATGGTCTCGCCCGCACCGCCCTCGAAGAGCACGTTGTCGGGTACGACGACTGCTGCTCGGCCGTGGATCTCCAGCAGCGAGGCGATGTGCTGCATGAAGTTGAGCTGCTTGTTGGTCGTGGTGACCCAGAAGTCGCGCCGCTCGTAGGCGATCGCCTCTCGGGCGGCGGAACCGTCGTCGCCGTAGACGGTGATGGACGACTTCTTGCCGAAGGGCGGGTTGGCCAGGACCAGGCTCGCGCGCTTGGCGGGCGGCGCGGCGAGGGCGTCGGTGGTGTGCACCAGCGCGTTTCCGAGCGGCTGCCCGATGCCGTGAAGGAAGAGGTTCATCGCGGCGAGGCGTGCGGTGTTCCTGACCAGCTCGGTACCCCAGATACCGCCGTTGCTGAGGCGCTCGCGCTGCTCGGGGGTGAGCTGGTTGCCGTATTCGTGGAGGAGGTGTTCTGCAGCGGCGAGCAGGAAGCCGCCGGTGCCGCAGGCGGGGTCGGTGATCGTGTCGTCCGGGGTCGGGTGAACGCAGTCGACGATGGCCTGGATCAGAGGGCGGGGCGTGAAGTACTGCCCCGCGCCCGACTTGACGTCCTCCGCACCACGGGCAAGCAGTTCCTCGTAGGCGTCGCCCTTGATGTCGGTCTTCTGACCCGACCAGTTCTCTTTGTCGATCAGGTCCTTGACCAGGCGCTTGAGCTTGGCGGGGTCGTGGATGCGGTTACGGGCCCCGTTGAAGATCAGGTGGAACGTGGTGCCCTTGAGCTGGTTTCCGAGATCTTCCAGGAGCTGGGTGTATGCGGTTTCGAGCGCGGCACCGTCGTACTTCAGCAGCTCCTGCCAGCCCCGGTTCTCCCACATCGACCCCTCGGGCATGATCTGCTCGCGGAACATCGGAGGGCGGGTCTGCGCCTCGTGCGCCATCTTCAGGAACACGAGAAGCGTCAACTGCTCGACGTAGTCGATGGTGGAGACGCCGTCGTCGCGCAGGACGTGGCAGTAACTCCAGAGCTTGTCGACAAGCCGACGGGCCTCGGTCGTGGTCACGAGGGGATCTCCAGGTCGAGGGTGGGCTGGGTGGCGGTCGCCAGAGCGGAGGCGTCGGCCGAGGGCAGAGGGGGCGCGGCAGGCGTCGAGGCTGTTGTCGACTGACGCTTGCGCCGCGCAGGAGCGCGGCGAGTGGTGTGCCGCCCCGCCGCCTCACGCTCGGCGCGGATACGCGCGAGGAGCACCTCGGCAGGCTCGTCAGTAGACTCCTGGTGGACTAGGCGACCAGCGAAAGCCTCGGCGAGCAGGGAGCGACGAAGAGCTGCGGACTTCGCGCGGTATGCCTCAGCGGTAGCGGCAGCGCGCCTTGCGCGCTCAACCGCTCGGCCAACATTCTGGACCGTCTCTCGCTGAACCTCCAGATCAGGTAGCGGAAGACGGGTGTTGAGAATCGTCTCCTGATCGATCTTCGGCATCGATCCGGCCAGCCCCTTGGCCTGAGAACGGTAGTAATGGCGCGTTTGGGGCGCGCTCAGCACGAGATGCAAAAATCGAGGGTCAAGCCGCTCAGAGGGCCTGACCCGAATCAACAAGTCAGGGAAAATTGCCCAGTCATCCAATCCCTCATAGAGAGCGGATGTACCGACGAGGTCAGGCGTATTGGAACGCTGAATGAAGATGTCCCCCGACTTCAGCCAAAGCTTGGAAACGCGCGCCAAGTCAGGAGCGGTCAGCTTTGTGTGAGCATCATTGAACAACCCCTTGGTCACAGCCGTGAGGGTCAACGTTCGAACCGTACCGTCAACAGCAGCCCTCGTGGAGTGCCCGTTACGCAACGGCTCTGCTAGCTCTTCACCAAGCACGGTAACCGAGAATCGCTCTGACAGATCACGTACCGCTTGCGCCCTAATAGAATTGATCAACGCGTCTGCCGCCTGCACGGCCTTAGCTGCGTTACGGGTTGCCGCATCGAGGCGCGACAGTTGCTCTTCGAGTGCAGCAACAACGCGCCTCTGCTCCTCTACCGGCGGCAGCAGAAACTCGATGTCCGCGAGTGCCCCCTGCGAAATGTTTCGCATCGAGTCCTTCGTACCGGTGGCGCGCTCAGAGATCTGCCCCCGGATTCTCGGTGAGGAAAGTACATAGGACAGCCACTCTCGGTCGATCCCCTCGACCGGGACAAGGCGAAGGCTCTTGTCGCTGAGAAGGAGCTGCGGGCGGCAGCTACGCACAAGCACGGACGCTCCCACATACGCTGCCGTGTTCGCTCGGCTCAGCAGAATGTCCCCTGGCCGGATCTCGTAAGCAGGATTGTAAGGAAACCCTGCAGGTACAGCCTTGTTCTCGGCTTCATCGAAGCCGCCCCATGTCATAGCGCTGACCTTGATTACGCCCCACTCATCAGCTGAAGCCGGACGCGGCTCACACTTGTAAGACTTACCCGCCTCGACGCGAGCGAGAATGTCGCCGAGCCGAACCCGGACCCACCCCTTCGGAACCTCCGAAGGAATACCGCCCTCGCTCACGCGCCCAACTCCCGTCCCAGCTCACTCAAAATCTCAGCCCCGCGATCGGCCCCAAAGTCCCGAAGGAACCCATCCACACCGCCACGCTCAATGAAGGGTACGTCCTTCAAATCCGCAGGCTCGATCGCTGCACCCATGGCGATCACGTCCACCATCCGGTCCAGCCACCACACCTGGTCCGCCGTGAACACCGCCCCCGCCTGCTCCTGCCGGGCCCGCCAAGCGGCGTACCGTTCCTCCACCAGCGCCCGGTAAGGCCGTACCTCCTGGTCCAGCCCCAACTCGAAGCGCAGCAGCCCGATCAGGTCGACGACACCGGCCGCGCCCCGGGGATGGCGGGTCGCCTTGCCGAGCTGTACGTACGCGTCGTACAGCCGTGCCGGAGTCCACTGGAACGGGGGACGCTCGATCTTCCGGGCGAGGTCCTTCAGTCGCCGGTAGACCTCCTTGGGATCGCGCCGCTCGCTGAATGCGAGGTTGAAGGCCGCGATCTCGTCCTGGTGGTCCTTGATGTACTGCTTCCACGAGGTCACCCGCCGCATCGCCAGCTCGTCCGCCGTGATGCCGCGCGCCTCCTTCACCTCGTCCACGCTCACCTCGTCGATGACGATGTCGTGGGCCCGGCGCATGGCCATCAGCCGGTCCCGCAGCTCGCGATTCGAGGCGATCGGCTTCAGGGCATCCATCATGTCCCGCCGCACCTGCTCCTGGCCGCCGATGCGCCGGGCCCGCTCCTGCTGGTCGGGGTCGACGGACTGGACCAGGCCGCCGACGATCTCCCGCAGCGGCCGGCCGGCGAGTTCCTCGATCTCCTCCCGCTCCTCGGGCTTGAGCTGCTGATCCAGGCGCGCCAGGCGACCCGCCAGCGTGGCGACCTCGTCCTCTGTCATCGCCAGACCCGCCGTCTTGGCCATCAACCGCTCCAGCGGGATCTTCCGCTCGGAGATCCGGCTCAGCGGCCTCGCGTCCACGCGAG
The DNA here is from genome assembly GCF_053596035.1 of Streptomyces sp. NPDC001781. NCBI lineage: Bacteria > Bacillati > Actinomycetota > Actinomycetes > Kitasatosporales > Streptomycetaceae > Streptomyces > Streptomyces sp. NPDC001781. The sequence continues at coordinate 281,010 of NZ_JBSFFI010000003.1, forward strand.
GCGAGTCGGTGACGCCGACCGCGTCGACGATCACGAAGCGCTCCTTGACCTCGGCGTCAGGCGTCACCGCCTGAAACTCCGCCGCGTCCACGGTCCGGGAGCCGCGCCCCTTCATCTGCTCGAAGTAGGCCCAGCTCTTCACGTCCCGCAGGAAGAACACGCACTCCAGCGGCGGGATGTCGGTCCCGGTGGCGATCATGTCGACGGTCACCGCGATACGCAGCTCGGGGCTGTTGCGGAACGCCTTGATCAGCTCGGCGGGCTTCTTCGCGGCGTGCGTGATCTTCCTGCAGAAGTCGTCGCTCTCGCCGAAGACCTGCCGGACCATCTGGACGATCTCGTCGGCGTGGTTGTCGTCCACCGCGAAGATCAGCGTCTTCGGCACGTGGGTACGCGTCCGCTGGGCGTCCCCTTCCCCCACCGGCGGGAAGATCTCCGTGAACATGTGCTTGCGGAACGTCTCGATGACGAGCTTCAACTGGCCCTTGCTGATGACCTGGCGGCCCAGCTGGGTGGCCTTCCACTCGAGGTCCTCCTCCAGCTCCTGATACCGCTCCCGCCGGGTCTTGCGCTCGCGCATCGGGACGACCGTCTCCGCCGGGATGGTGCCGCCCTTCTCGCCCAGCTCCGTACGGATACGGAAGACGTCGAAGTCGACGTTCACGCCGTCGGCGACCGCCTGCTCGTACGGGTACTCGCTGACCAGGTTCTGGAAGAAGAAACCGAAGGTCTGAGCGACCGGGGTGGCGGTCAGACCGACCAGGTGCGCGTCGAAGTACTCCAGGACCGCACGCCACTTGCCGTAAATGGAGCGGTGGCACTCGTCGACCACGATCAGGTCGAAGGACTCCGGCGGCAGGGCCGGGTTGTAGCCGACCGCCACCGGCTCGTCGACGAGGTCGTAGCGGTCGAGAGCCTCGTTCTCGTCGTCCGCGCTCGGCACCGCCTGGCCCGTCAGGGCAAGCCACAGCCGCTGCACGGTGGACACCACGACATGCGCGGAGCCGAGGACCGTGTCCCCCGCCATGCGCTGCACGACGTACAGCTCCGTGAACTTGCGGCCGTCGTCCGGGGTGTCGAAGTTCTCGAACTCCGTGGCGGCCTGGGTGCCGAGGTTGTTCCGGTCGACGAGGAAGAGGATGCGCTTGGCGTTCGCGTGCTTGAGCAGCCGGTAGCTCTCGCTGACCACCGTGTACGTCTTGCCGGCGCCGGTCGCCATCTGGATCAGGGCGCGCGGGTCGTCCTTGGCCAGGGAGAGCTCCAGGCCGTTGATCGCCTTCTCCTGGGCCGGGCGCAGGTCCTTGGAGTCGAGGAAGGTCTGCGGAAGGCGCCGCATCCGGGCCCGCAGGGTCGGCGCCGTGGGATCCGCCTCGGCCTCCTCGACCCAGCGGGCGATCGTGTCCGGGCGGTGCACCGCGAAGACCTCACGGGTACGCGGGGACGGGTCGAGGTCGTTGTGGAAGCGGACCGTGTTGCCGTCGGCCACGTACCGGAAGGGCAGGCTGGCGCGCCAAGCGCTGAGCTGCTGGCTGCGAGTGAGGCCGGTGGCGTAGCGGGCGGCCTGCTGCATGGCGGCCTCCAGGTCGGCGCCTTCCCGCTTGGCCTCTATGACTCCGACCAGGCGCTGGTCGACGTAGAGGAGGTAGTCGGCGCGGCCGACGGCGGTGGAGACCTCCCGGACGGCGACGCCCTGGCCTGCGTAAAGGTTCTTCGCGCTGTCGTCCTGGACGGCCCAGCCCGCCTTCTCGAGAATGCGGTCAAGCTCCGTACGGACCTGCGCCTCGCTCATGGGAGGCTTGGCAGCCTTCTGGGCATGGGCGATGAACTCGTCACGCTGCGAGGCACCGTCCAGCGGGCGGGCGACCGTACGGGACTCCACGGCCGGAGCCGTCAGTTCGGTGATCTTGTCACTCAGCTCGGCGATCAGATCATGCAGAGCGGCCCGCTCCTTCTCAGCATGAGCCAGTTCCGCCTCGGCCTGCGCGCGCGCCGCCTGCTCCCGCTCCAGGCGGCTGTGCTTGCCGTCGTAGCGAAGGCGGGCCTCCTCCAGCCGACGGCGGTAGGCGCCGAGCTCGGTGCGAAGCTTGTCCAGCTCCTGTTGGTCGGCGACGGTCGCGGGTGCAGGGGCGGCCTCGGACGGGGCGGGCGCCAGGAAAACCCTGTGGGTCGTGTCGGACTGGTCGAGGGAGCGGTGCAGCCAGTCGCCGAGACGGAAGCACATCTCCACGGACTGGAGTGCTTCACGGACGTTGGCGTAGTACTCGTGGACCGCTCGATTGCCCGTCGTACGGATCGCCTCGAACCAGCCACGCACCTGCGGCACGAGGACGTCGGCCCTGGTCAGGGCGTTGATCCGGTCGACCTGCTTGTTACCGGGCACGGTGATCCCGAGCAGGGTCACGAGATGCCGCGCCATGATCTCGCCGTAGAGGCGAGCCTTCACCATGGCCGCGTGCGGATCGGTATGGACGTACGACTCCGCCGCACACCCCAGCGTCACCAACAGCGGCTCGTGCTGAAGCAGGTGCCCGAAGTTGGCTGAGCTCGCCGCCAACCGCGCGACCTGATCGGCGTCCCCACCGGACGGGCTCCCTGATGCCGCCGTCACCATGCTTTCCCCCACTCTCTGGTCCTCATGTCATGCGCAAAGCCTTGCAGGATGACATGAACACACGACAGTGGCAAGGGATTTGAGACAACCGGCCAGCTGGACACCAAGGGCCAGCCACATGAGGTCGCCCGTGAACAAGCGAAGCGGGGCGCCCCCGTCAAGGGGCGCCCCGCTCGTGCCGTGAAGGACTCAGGTCGTCGACCGGCGCCGTCGCGCCCCCGGCCGGCGCTCGCTGGGCCGGGTGACCGGGTCGCCCGCCGCCAGCGCGGACGTGCGGCGCTTCGTGCCGAACGCGGCCAGGGCCTCGGCCAGCTTGTGGACGGAGGGCTCCGGGGCCATCACGTCGACCCGCAGACCGTGCTCCTCGGCCGTCTTGGCGGTCGCGGGGCCGATGCAGGCGATGACCGTCACGTTGTGCGGCTTGCCCGCGATGCCCACCAGGTTGCGGACCGTGGAGGACGAGGTGAAGAGCACGGCGTCGAAGCCGCCGCCCTTGATCGCCTCACGGGTGTCCGCCGGCGGCGGCGACGCGCGGACCGTGCGGTACGCGGTGACGTCGTCCACCTCCCAGCCCAGCTCGATCAGCCCGGCCACCAGGGTCTCGGTGGCGATGTCGGCGCGCGGCAGGAAGACACGGTCGATCGGGTCGAAGACCGGGTCGTAGGGCGGCCAGTCCTCCAGCAGGCCCGCGGCCGACTGCTCACCGCTCGGCACCAGGTCCGGCTTCACGCCGAAGGCGATCAGCGCGTTGGCGGTCTGCTCGCCCACCGCGGCCACCTTGATGCCCGCGAAGGCACGCGCGTCGAGCCCGTACTCCTCGAACTTCTCCCGGACCGCCTTGACGGCGTTGACCGAGGTGAACGCGATCCACTCGTAGCGGCCGGTGACCAGGCCCTTGACCGCGCGCTCCATCTGCTGCGGGGTGCGCGGCGGCTCGACGGCGATGGTCGGGACCTCGTGCGGGACCGCGCCGTAGGAGCGGAGCTGGTCGGAGAGCGAGGCGGCCTGCTCCTTGGTGCGCGGCACGAGGACCTTCCAGCCGAACAGCGGCTTGGACTCGAACCACGAGAGCTGGTCGCGGCGGCCGGCGGCGGACCGCTCGCCGACCACGGCTATGACCGGGCGTCCGCCGTCCGGGGACGGCAGCACCTTGGCCTGCTTCAGCGTCTGCGCGATCGTGCCGAGCGTCGCCGTCCAGGTGCGCTGGCGGGTCGTCGTACCGGCGATCGTGACGGTGAGCGGGGTGTCCGGCTTGCGGCCCGCCGACACCAGCTCGGCCGCGGCGGCCGCGACGGAGTCCAGCGAGGTGGAGACGACCACCGTGCCGTCCGAGGCACCCACCTCCGTCCAGCACCGGTCGGAGGCGGTACGGGCGTCCACGAACCGCACGTCGGCACCGTGCGCGTCGCGCAGCGGCACACCGGCGTACGCGGGCACACCGGTCGCGGCCGCGACCCCGGGGACGACCTCGAAGGGCACCCCGGCGGCGGCGCAGGCGAGCATCTCCTCGGCGGCGTCGGTGTCCAGTCCCGGATCACCGGCGACCGCACGGACCACCCGCCTGCCGCCCCGTGCGGCCTCCATGACAAGATGAGCCGCATCCTGGGCGGGAGCCGGGGCGACAGCGGGAGTTGACGCGCCGTCAACGACCGTGAGCTGCGGTGCGCCCGGAAGCGCGTCCGAGGAGGAGTCCGTCTCCGTCGGCACGACGGAGACGCCCTGCCGGGCGTGCGTGAGGATCACGTCGAGCACCTCGTGCTCGGCGACCAGTACGTCCGCGTGGGACAGCGCCTCCACGGCGCGCAGAGTCAGCAGTCCCGGATCTCCGGGTCCGGCACCCAGGAAGGTGACGTGCCCGTGTTCGGGACCGGCGGGAAAGGCGGTGGGGCTCAATGTGCTCGCTCCCCCATCAGACCGGCCGCGCCCCGGGCGAGCATCTCGGTGGCGAGTTCGCGCCCGAGTGCCATCGCCCCGTCGTGCGTCAGGGGCACGGAACCGGTGGTGGACTGCTGCACCGTCCGCGAGCCGTCGGTCGTGCCGACGACGCCGCGCAGGCGCATTTCCTTGACAACAGGCCCGTCCGTCAGGAGGTCGGCCAGCGCGCCCACAGGGGCGCTGCAGCCGGCCTCCAGCGCGGCGAGCAGTGACCGCTCGGCGGTGACGGCGGCCCGCGTGTGCGGGTCGTCGAGTTCGCCGAGGGCCGCGACGAGGTCCGCGTCGGATGCCGCGCACTCGATCGCCAGGGCCCCCTGGCCGGGGGCGGGCAGGACCGTGTCGACCGACAGGAAGTCGGTCACCTCGTCGATCCGGCCGATCCGGTTGAGTCCGGCGGCCGCGAGCACGACGGCGTCGAGCCGCCCCTCGTGGACGTACCCGATGCGGGTGTCCACGTTGCCGCGGATCGCCACCGTCTCGATGTCCAGCCCGTGGATCCGCGCGTACGCGTTGAGCTGGGCCATGCGGCGCGGCGAGCCGGTGCCGATGCGCGCGCCGCGGGGCAGGTCGGTGAACTTCAGGGCGTCACGGGCGACGATCACGTCCCGCGGGTCCTCCCGCACCGGCACGGCGGCCAGCGCGAGTTCCCCGGGCTGCGAGGTCGGCAGGTCCTTGAGCGAATGAACCGCGAAGTCCACCTCGCCGCGCACCAGCGCGTCCCGCAGCGCCGTGACGAACACCCCGGTGCCGCCGATCTGTGCCAGCGCCTCCCGGGAGACGTCGCCGTAGGTGGTGATCTCGACCAGCTCGACGGGCCGGCCGGTCACCCGGCTCACGGCTTCCGCCACCTGCCCGGACTGGGCCATGGCGAGCTTGCTCCGCCTGGTCCCCAGTCGCAGTGCCTTGTCAGTCATGCCGGTCGGTCCTTCTCGTCTGTGTTGTCCACGGCCCGCGAGACGGCGGCGACCGTCTCCGGGTCGAGGTCGAACAGGGTGCGCAGCGCGTCCGCGTACCCGGTGCCTCCGGGCTCGGCCGCGAGCTGCTTCACCCGTACGGTCGGCGCGTGCAGCAGCTTGTCCACCACGCGGTGCACGGTCTGCCGGATCTCGCCGCGCAGGCGGCCGTCCAGGCCGGGCAGGCGGCCGTCGAGCCGCGCGATCTCGGCGGCGACGACGTCGGCGGCCATGGTGCGCAGCGCGACCACGGTGGGCGTGATGTGCGCCGCCCGCTGTGCCGCGCCGAACGCCGCGACCTCGTCGGAGACGATACGCCGAACCTGGTCCACGTCGGACGCCATCGGGGCGTCGGCGGACGCCTCGGCCAGCGACTCGATGTCCACCAGGCGCACCCCGGCCAGGCGGTGCACGGCCGCGTCGATGTCGCGGGGCATGGCGAGGTCGAGGAAGAACACGGCCGGGGCGGGACGCGGGATCCCGGCGACCGGTTCGGGCCTGCGGTACTCGGGGACGCGGCCCGCGGTGGCGGCGGCCTCGGCGAGCGCGGTGATCAGCCCGGCGTCGGCCTCCGGGGTGAACCGGCCGCCCGCGTCGTGCTCGCGGTGCTCCAGCAGGGAAGTGCCCTCGCCCACCCAGGCGGCGTGCTGTTCCAGGGTGGCCGCGTCCATCCCGGCGACGGCGGCCTCGCCGTGCACCGAGAAGCCGGGCGTGCCCTGGACCGAGGCCAGGTCCAGCGGGCAGTTCTCGTCCGTGCCGGCACCGGCCGGCGGCAGCGCGGCGGTCCCGGCCGGGGCCTGGGCGCCCGTGCCGGCAGCCGGGCCGCCGGTGCGTCCGGCGACGGCCTCGGCGACGGCGTCCGCGGTCAGCACGAGACCGGTCGCGCCGGTGCAGGAGACGACCACGTCGGCACGTGTGAGTTCCGCCGCCACCGCGTCCATCCGGACCGCGCGGGCGGTGGCCCCCTCGGCGTCGGCGAGGATCCGGGCGAGGCGCTCGGCGCGCTCGAAGGTGCGGTTGGCGACGACGATCTCGCCGACCCCGGCCCGCGCCAGCGTGGCGGCGGCCAGCGAGGACATCGACCCGGCGCCGATCACCAGCGCGGTACGGCCCCGCGCCCAGCCCGGCACGTCGGTGCCCGCGGCGAGCTGCTCCAGGCCGAAGGTGACCAGGGACTGCCCGGCGCGGTCGATGCCGGTCTCGGAGTGCGCGCGCTTGCCGACGCGGAGGGCCTGCTGGAAGAGGTCGTTCAGCAGCCGTCCGGCGGTGTGCAGGTCCTGGGCCCGGGCGAGCGCGTCCTTGATCTGGCCGAGGATCTGGCCCTCGCCGACGACCATGGAGTCCAGCCCGCAGGCCACCGAGAACAGGTGGTGGACGGCCCGGTCCTCGTAGTGGACGTAGAGGTACGGCGTCAGCTCCTCCAGGCCCACCCCGCTGTGCTGGGCGAGCAGCGTGGAGAGCTCGGCGACACCGGCGTGGAACTTGTCGACGTCGGCGTACAGCTCGATGCGGTTGCAGGTGGCGAGCACCGCGGCCTCGGTGGCCGGATCGGCGGCGACGGTGTCCTGGAGCAGCTTGACCTGGGCGTCCGCGGTCAGCGCGGCCCGCTCCAGCACGCTGACCGGGGCACTGCGGTGGCTCAGCCCTACGACGAGGAGGCTCATGCCGGCATCACGGCGGGCACGTCCCCGTCGGGTCCCTGGCCATCGGCGCTCGCGCGCTTGGCGGGTACGGCTCCGTCGCCGGAGGCGGTCTCCTCGCCGGCCTTGCGCTGCTCGTGGAAGGCGAGGATCTGCAGCTCGATGGAGAGGTCGACCTTGCGCACGTCGACGCCGTCGGGGACGGTCAGCACGGTCGGCGCGAAGTTCAGGATGGAGGTCACCCCGGCGGCCACGAGCCGGTCGCAGACCTGCTGGGCGGCGCCGGCGGGGGTGGCGATGACGCCGATGGAGACGCCGTTGTCCTCGATGATCTTCTCGAGCTCGTCGGTGTGCCGCACCGGGATGCCCGCGACCGGCTTGCCGGCCATCGCGGGATCGGCGTCTATCAGCGCCGCGACCCTGAAGCCGCGCGAGGCGAAGCCGCCGTAGTTGGCGAGGGCCGCGCCGAGGTTTCCGATACCGACGATGACGACGGGCCAGTCCTGGGTCAGGCCCAGCTCGCGGGAGATCTGGTAGACGAGGTACTCCACGTCATACCCGACACCGCGGGTGCCGTAGGAGCCCAGGTAGGAGAAGTCCTTGCGGAGCTTGGCGGAGTTGACGCCCGCCGCCGCGGCCAGTTCCTCGGAGGAGACCGTGGGGACCGAGCGCTCCGACAGGGCCGTGAGCGCGCGGAGGTACAGCGGAAGCCGGGCGACGGTGGCCTCGGGAATCCCTCGGCTGCGGGTCGCCGGTCGGTGAGTTCGGCCAGTTGCCACGGTGCTCCTGCGGGTAGAGCGGGGCTGCGAGCGGTCATGCTTCCCCGGACCGCCCCGTCAACAAGAAGGCTATGTCTTTGTGAACGTGTGCACAAAGATGGTGTCCGATTTGCCCGGCCAACGTGACCGGGGTCACGCATGCCCGTTGCGGGGCCCTACCTGGGGGTAAAGCCACCCCTTCGCCGCGTTTCGCACCCCTGGGAACCCCCGCGGCGCCGCCCTTCACCCGGTCAGCGCACGCCGCAGCCGCCCCTCGTCCACCCTCCAGAAGGTGTGCTGCTCGCCGTCGACCAGGACCACCGGGATCTGCTCCCAGTACTGGTCGTGCAGCGCCCGGTCCTCGGTGATGTCGCGCCCCTCCCAGGGCACGCCGAGATCACCGCAGACCTTCTCGATCACGGCCTGCGCGTCGTCGCACAGATGACAGCCGGGCTTGCGGATCAGGGTGACCAGCCGCTCCCGAGGGTCGGCCTTGCGCCGGAAGAGGGGACTCATACGGGTCATTCTCCCGCCCCGCACCCCCGCCCCGGCCCCTGCCCGGAGCGATGCGTATGCCCGGAGTTCACGGACTCCGAACCTCTCGGCTCCGGAACCGCCGGACGGACTGGCTATGCTCACGCCATGGCCGCTCTTGGATGGCTCACCCCCCGTAGGCGCTCCGCCACGGCGCGGAGCGTGTTGGCAGGCGAGGCTTCCGCGGAGGCCGCCCGCAAGTCCTCGCAGGAACACCCGGAACCCGCGGGCGCCGAGCGGGAACCGGAGTTCCCCGTGCTCGGCGACGACCGGGCCGCCGCCTTCTTCGACCTCGACAACACCGTGATGCAGGGCGCCGCGCTCTTCCACTTCGGGCGCGGTCTGTACAAGCGGAAGTTCTTCGACACCCGCGAACTCGCCCGGTTCACCTGGCAGCAGGCGTGGTTCCGGCTGGCCGGGGTCGAGGACCCCGAGCACATGCAGGAGGCCCGCGACTCGGCGCTCTCCATCGTCAAGGGCCACCGCGTGGCCGAGCTGGAGACGATCGGCGAGGAGATCTACGACGAGTACATGGCCGACCGCATCTGGCCCGGCACCCGCGCACTGGCCCAGGCCCACCTGGACGCGGGCCAGAAGGTCTGGCTGGTGACGGCGGCCCCGGTGGAGATCGCCCAGGTCATCGCCCGCCGCCTCGGCCTCACCGGCGCGCTCGGCACGGTCGCGGAGTCCGTCGACGGCGTCTACACCGGCCGCCTGGTCGGCGAACCGCTGCACGGCCCGGCCAAGGCGGAGGCGGTACGGGCGCTGGCCGCCGCCGAGGGGCTCGACCTCTCCCGGTGCGCCGCTTACAGCGACAGCCACAACGACATCCCGATGCTCTCCCTGGTCGGCCACCCCTACGCGATCAACCCCGACACCAAACTGCGCCGGCACGCCCGGGACAAGGACTGGCGGCTGCGGGACTACCGCACCGGCCGCAAGGCCGCGAAGGTCGGCATCCCGGCGGCCGCCGGGGTCGGCGCGGTGGCGGGCGGCACGGCCGCGGCGATCGCCCTGAGCCGCCGCCGCCGCTGATCCGGCCACGGCTCCCGCGCGCCCGAATTATGCATCCGGCCTTCGAACACGCCTCAGCTTTCACAGAAATCAGCCCAGTTTCGATCAATAAGCGATCACTTTCCGCAAGTTGAAAGGTCGCCAATCGCTAACACAGGCGACCTAATCGACGATTTGAGCAACTGGGTGTAGCAGGGTCTACACGAAGCGTTATTCTCCTCAGACGCAAACCGGTACCCTCCGTCGCTACGACGGGTGAAAGGTCCCGCACTGCACGTGATGGAAGCTCTGCCTCTGGGAGTCCCGTGTACCCACACGTCGGGGTTGACGCCTCGGGCCTGGCTACGCTGCGCGCAACTGTCGCAACGGTCAAAGACACGCTGCGCGGCCTCGTCCCCACCGCGCACACCGTCCCCGCCTTCGCCGGCGCCGGCGCCAGCGCCGCGCCCCTCGGTCCGTGCTACGCACTGGCCGAACGCGGCGCGGCCGTCGGCAGACGCGCCCGCTCCACGGGCGCGCCCGCCGCCCGCCGGCCGGCCGCGGACAGTGACAGCGCCCGCATGATGGACCTGGTCGAACGCGCCCAGGCAGGAGAGGCCGACGCCTTCGGACGCCTCTACGACCAGTACAGCGACACCGTGTACCGGTACATCTACTACCGGGTGGGCGGCAAGGCCACCGCCGAGGACCTGACGAGCGAGACCTTCCTGCGCGCCCTGCGCCGGATCGGCACCTTCACCTGGCAGGGCCGCGACTTCGGCGCCTGGCTGGTGACGATCGCCCGCAACCTGGTCGCCGACCACTTCAAGTCCAGCCGCTTCCGGCTGGAGGTCACCACCGGCGAGATGCTCGACGCGAACGAGGTCGCGCGCTCCCCGGAGGACTCCGTCCTGGAGTTGCTCTCCAACGCCGCGCTGCTGGACGCGGTGCGCCGGCTCAACCCCCAGCAGCAGGAGTGCGTGACGCTCCGCTTCCTCCAGGGCCTGTCGGTCGCCGAGACCGCGCGGGTGATGGGCAAGAACGAGGGCGCCATCAAGACCCTCCAGTACCGGGCCGTACGCACGCTCGCCCGGCTCCTCCCGGAAGACGCCCGCTGAGAGCGGCCGGCCAGCGACGCAGAGCGACAGCCAACTCACCCTCGGTGAAAGTGAGTTGGTTTTGCGATCCGGCGGCCCGTCCTCCGTAACCGAAGTGCCGAGCCGCTCGTTGTGCGGGATACAGGCTCCCTGTGAGTCGACCGTCATGACGAGAGGAGGTGCCGCCAGTGATTGCGAACGTATCGGCGCACCGGCGGGCGAACGCCTTCGCCCAGGCCCTGGAGGAGCAGTCCGACCGGGACACGGCGGCCGAGCGCGCACACCGGGCGGAACCACCGCCGACCGAGGACAGATCCGAGCAGGGCGAGCTGCTGGCCCTGGCGGAAGGTCTCGGTGAGCTGCCCAGGCCCCAGCTCGACCCGGAGGTGAAGGTCGTCCAGCGGGCCCAACTGGTGGCCGCGATGGAGGCCATGCTCCAGGAGGGCACCCTGGGCGGAACGGCTCCGGCGCCGGTGCCCGGACAGCGTTCCCCCGGCCGGGGTGCGCACCGGGCCGGTCCGCTGGGCAAGCTGCGGCCCAGGTCCCGGCTGGCCAAGGGAATCACCGCGGGCGGCCTCAGCGTGGGTGTGGCCGCCGGCGCCTTCGGCGGAGTGGCCGCCGCGAGCTCCGAGGCACTGCCCGGCGATTCACTCTACGGGCTGAAACGCGGCATCGAGGACTTCCAGCTCAACTACCTGAGCGAGGGCGACGGGGAGCGCGGCCAGGCGTACCTGGACCACGCCTCCACCCGGCTCAACGAGGCCCGCAGGCTGATGGAGCGCGACCGGAGCGGCCACCTGGACCACGAGTCCATCGGCGAGATCCGGCGCACCCTCGCCGGCATGCGGAACGACGTGAGCGAGGGCCACCGCCTGCTCCACGCGGCCTACGAGGCGGACCCCGACTCCCTCGGCCCGATCCAGGCCCTCTCCGCCTTCTCCCGCTCGCACCGCGAGGTGTGGAGCACGCTGAGCGACCGGCTCCCGCTCCAGCTCGGCGATGTGAAGGACGAGGTCTCGTCGGTCTTCGACGCCATAGACGAAGAGGTCGCCCCGCTGGAGTCCCTGCTGCCCAAGTCGCCCGCCACCAAGGGCGACGACGGTCACAGCGGCGAGCGTCCCGGCGTGGCGCCGTCCGGCTCCGCAGGCGGCCACCGGTCGGGCTCCCCGAGCACCGGTGGCACCCCGTCGGCGGGCAAGGACCGTGAGAGCAGCCCCGGCACCCCGAGCGACTCCGCCACCGGTGACAGCGGCGACGGACTCCTCGGCGGCAGCACCGGTGGTCTGCTTGACCCGCCGAAGACCGGTGGCTCCGAGGGCGGTTCGCCGTCCTCGGGCAGGTCGGCCAACCCGTCGGGCAAGCCGGACGTCACCCTGCCGCCGCTCCTGCCGGGCCTCCTGCCCGGCCTGGGCATCGACGGCAAGGACGCCGAGTAGGCCGTAGCGCGTACGAGAACGGGGCGCCCCCTTCCGAGCGGGGGCGCCCCGTTCTTCCTGTCCGGGCCGGAACTCAGAAGAACACCGAACGCCGCTGCACCAGCAGCTTGTACAGCGTGTGCTGGATCTGCTCGCGCACCTGGTCGGTGAGGTTGAACATCAGCATCGGGTCCTCGGCCGCCTCCGGCGGGTACCCGTCCGTCGGGATCGGCTCCCCGAACTGGATGGTCCACTTCGTCGGCAGCGGGATCGCGCCCAGCGGTCCGAGCCAGGGGAAGGTCGGCGTCAGCGGGAAGTACGGGAAGCCCAGCAGCCGCGCCAGCGTCTTGGCGTTGCCGATCATCGGATAGATCTCCTCGGCGCCGACGATCGAGCACGGGACGATCGGCACCCCCTGCCGCAGCGCGGTGGAGACGAACCCGCCCCGGCCGAACCGCTGGAGCTTGTACCGCTCCCCGAACGGCTTGCCGATCCCCTTGAACCCCTCCGGCATCACCCCGACCAGCTCGCCCTGGCGCAGCAGCCGTTCGGCGTCCTCGGCGCAGGCGAGGGTGTGACCGAGCTTGCGGGCCAGCTCGTTGACGACCGGCAGCGCGAACACCAGGTCGGCCGCGAGCAGCCGCAGATGCCGGCCGGCCGGGTGCCGGTCGTGCACGGCGACCTGCATCATGAGCCCGTCCAGCGGCAGCGTCCCGGAGTGGTTGGCGACGATCAGTGCCCCGCCCTCGGCCGGGATGTTCTCGATGCCCTTCACCTCGACCCGGAAGTACTTCTCGTACACCGGGCGCAGCAGCGACATCAGGACCTGGTCGGTCAGCTCCTCGTCGTACCCGAAGTCGTCGACCTCGTAGTCCCCGGTGAGCCGGCGGCGCAGGAAGGCGAGGCCGCGGGCCACGCGCTGGTCCAGGGCGGCGGCCGCCGCACGTTCCACGGCAGGGGGTTCCCCGTCAGGGACGTTCCCTCTGGTGGGCAGCGGCTGGACCGCGCCGGGCCGGCCGCCCGTGCTCCGGCGGCGCTGCGGCCGCTGCCCCGCGCTCCCGCGGGACCGGTCGTCGTCGAACGGAATGACCTTGGCGTCCGCCATCGTTGCCGCTCTCCTCAGTTGGCGCCGGGCTGCGGGACACGGGCCCTGCTCCCGGCGGTCAGCACGGCGACCCGGTCGACGGCCTCCGCGAGCGTCTCGGGCGGCAGCAGCCCGGGACCCTGTCCGCGCGCGAAGTCCGCGAACGTCTCCGCCGTCGTGTACGTGGGCACGAACCCGAGGGTGTCGCGCATCTGGCCGGTGTCGACCACCCGGCCGTGGGTGAGCAGCCGGATCTGCTCGGGTGAGAAGTCCGTCATACCGAGCGTACGCACCAGCGACCCCGCCCAGGTGACCGCGGGCAGCAGCAGCGGCACGGTGGGCCGGCCGAGCCGGCGCGAGCACTGCGAGAGCAGCAGCACACCGTCGCCGGCGATGTTGAAGGTGCCGCTGTTGAGGGTGCCCCGGCGCGGCTCGTGCGAGGCGATCCGCAGCACCTCGATCACGTCGTCCTCGTGCACGAACTGCAGCCGGGGGTCGTAGCCCAGCACGGTCGGCAGCACCGGCAGGGCGAAGTAGGAGGCGAGCGGGGTGTCCGGCGTGGGCCCGAGGATGTTGGCGAACCGCAGCACGCACACCGCGACGTCGGGGCGGCGCCGGGCGAACCCGCGTACGTACCCCTCGACCTCGACGGCGTCCTTGGCGAAGCCGCCGCTGGGCAGCGACTTGGCGGGGGTGGTCTCGGTGAAGACGCCCGGATCGCGGGAGGCGGAGCCGTAGACGTTGGTGCTGGACTTCACCACCAGCCGCTTGACCGAGGGCGACTTCTGGCACGCCCCGAGCAACTGCATGGTGCCGATGACGTTGGTCTCCTTGACCGTGGCCCGGTTGCCGCCGCCGAGGGGGGTGCCGGTCACGTCCAGGTGGACGACCGTGTCGGCGCCGGTCTCCGCGAGGACGCGGGCGACGGCCGGCTGCCGGATGTCGGCCTGGATGAACTCCGCCCCGCCGAGGTCGTGGGCGGGCGGTACGGCGTCCAGGGCGATCACCCGGTCGACCTCCGGGTCCCGCTGGAGGCGCCGCACGAACCGGCCGCCGAGCTGCCGGGCGGCTCCGGTGACGAGCACGACCTTTCCCAAGACCAGCGCCTCTCTTCCGACCTCGCGGGAGCGCGCACGAGGACCGCGTCCTCGTCCGCGTTCCCCGTGTGCGGCCAACCTATCGGGTCACCGTCCCCCGGAGGTGACCCGGACATGCCGGTGAAATGCCGGTGGCCCCCCGTCCTTGTCGGACGGGGGGCCACCGGGAACGCGTCTTCGCGCGGTGCCGCTTACTTCTTGTTGCGGCGCTGAACGCGCGTGCGCTTGAGCAGCTTGCGGTGCTTCTTCTTGGCCATCCGCTTACGCCGCTTCTTGATAACAGAGCCCACGACTACCCTCGCTCACTTCTCATGACTCGGTTGCTGGGCGCCATGGGCCCATACGACCTACGAGGGGTCAGCCTACCCGCCCGAGCGCCGTGGTCGTAATCGAGGGCTTGATCCGGGATCTCCCGGACCACCGTCAGGCCGTTTCCACCCCCACGTAGCTCTCCCGCAGGTACTCGTGAACCGCTTGCTCGGGGACGCGGAAGGACCGCCCCACCCGGATCGCGGGCAGATGACCGCTGTGCACCAAGCGGTACACGGTCATCTTCGACACTCGCATCACCGAGGCGACCTCCGCCACGGTGAGGAACTGGACCTCGTTCAACGGCCTCTCGCCTGCATCAGCCATGACACACCTGAACCTTCCGCACTCGACGGCCACCGGCTTCCCCTTCCGGTGACTCTTCGTCGTTGCGTGCTCACTCCCCAGACTAGGGGCGGGTGATGCGAATGGGGAAGAGGTGTCCCCATCGGCGGCCTACTGTGACAGACGCGCCCGTTTGAGTACGTAGCGGGTGAGCGGGTGGTAGTGACCGGACCGTACGGCGTCGTCAAGCGGAACGACCACGGACACCGTTCCCTCCGCCTCCCCGACGAACGGCGCGGGGTCGTCGGAGTCGGCCAGGCCGATCGCCTCGAACCCCAACTGACCTGCGCCGCAGACCCATCCGTGATCCCCGACCACCAGGCCGGGAAGGGGCCCGCCGGACTCCGCCGCTGCGGCCAGCGCGAGCCGAACCGGGAGCGGGGAATGGCTGTGCGCACCCGGCTCACCACCCCGGCGCCCGCTCGCCGGTTCCCGCACCAGGGCAACCCCTCGTACGTAGTCGAGATGGTGCGTACGTAGACCGAACCGGGTCAATATGTCGACACAGCGACCCTGCGCGGGGGTGAGAATCTCACATCCCGCCGCCGACACCGCGTCCGCGAGCGCGGCGTAGAACCCCAGAAGCTGCCGCGGGTGCCCGGTGCCGAACAGCACCGGCACCCGCCGCCGGGCAGCACCGGCGATCGCCAGCGCGAAGGCGTCCAGCGCGGCGAGCGTCCGCTCCGGGTCGATCACGTCCCGGCCCGAAGTATGCGACGGATCGGCCGAGACCCCGCACCGGTCCGCCATCAGCCCGAGCAGCTCACGCTGCCCCCAGGACCGCTCGGGATCGATCCCGATCAGCGCGCGGGGGTCGCGCGCGGCGAACAGCCGGTAGTTGCGGAGGCTGTCCTCCCGCGCGGTGGCGACCTCCCCGGCAAGACGGGCGGCGAGCAGATGCGCGCGCAGGGCACCGGTGTCCGACACGGGTGCGATCGTGGTCCATCGGGCGGCCGGCCGGAGGCGGAACGGTCGAAGACCGCACGGTTGGCGTAACGACTACTCGACCCCGCTCAGGCCAGCAGGCCCCGCAGCGGGAACACCGAGCGGCGGGTGGCCAGCACGGCCTGGTCGAGCCGGTCGGCCGGGTCGTACCCGGACTCCCAGGACGCCCAGCCCACCGGCCAGCGCCCGTCGGTCATCCGCTGCGGCCCCAACTGCCGCGTCCGCGCGTACACCTCCTGCCGCCAGCCCTCCGGGATCACCGTCTCCGGTGCGATCTCACGCCCGGCCGCGATGCCCACCAGATGCGTCCACGATCTCGGCACCACGTCGACCACCGCGTACCCGCCGCCGCCCAGCGCCAGCCACTTGCCGTCCGCGTGGGTGTGCGCCAGCTCGTGGCAGGCCACCTGCACCGCCCGCTGCGCGTCCAGCGAGACCGCCAAGTGCGCGAGCGGGTCCTCGAAGTGCGTGTCCGCCCCGTGCTGCGACACCAGCACCTGCGGCCGGAAATCCGCCAGCAGCTCCGGCACCACCGCGTGGAACGCCCGCAGCCACCCGGCGTCCCCGGTCCCTGCGGGCAGCGCCACGTTCACCGCCGCCCCCTCCCCCGCACCGGCACCCGTCTCCTGCGGCCACCCGGTCGCCGGGAACAGCGTCCGGGGATGCTCGTGCAGCGAGACCGTCAGCACCCTGGGGTCCTCCCAGAACGCCGCCTGCACCCCGTCCCCGTGATGCACGTCCACGTCCACGTAGGCGACCCGCTCCACGCCCAGTTCCAGCAGCCGGGCGATGGCCAGCGCGGCGTCGTTGTACACACAGAACCCGGACGCCGCGCCCGGCATCGCGTGGTGCAGCCCGCCCGCGAAGTTCACCGCGTGCTCGGCGTCGCCCCGCCACACCGCCTCGGCCGCGGCCACCGACTGCCCCGCGATCAGCGCCGACACCTCGTGCATCCCGGCGAACGCCGGATCGTCGACCGTCCCCAGCCCGTACGACCCGTCCGCCGCGCCCGGGTCCGCCGACGCGGCCCGCACCGCGTCGATGTAGTCCTCCCGGTGCACCAGCCGCAGCGTCGACTCCCCGGCCGGCCTGGCCGCGACGATCTCCAGCTCCCGGTCCAGACCGAGGGCCGCCACCAGCTTCCGGGTCAGCTCCAGCCGCACCGGAGCCATCGGATGATCCGGGCCGAAGTCATAGCCCGTTACTGCCTCGTCCCACATCAACTGTGCGCGGCCGCTCATGCCCGCCACCGTATCGGTCGCCCCCGGACGCGAACGACCGGGCGTACACCGTCGCCACCAGCACGAGTGCCATCGGCACGAGCATCGCTCCCCGGTAGCTCCACGCCTCCCCCAGCGCTCCCACCAACGGCGAACCGACCAGGAAACCGACGTAGTTGAAGATGTTGAGCCGAGCCACCGCCGCGTCCGAGGCTCCAGGGAACAGCCTGCCCGCCGCCGCGAACGTCTGCGGCACCAGCACGCACAGCCCGATCCCCAGCAGGGTGAACCCGAGCATCCCCACCCACGCCCCCGGCGCCGCCGCCACCACCGCGAACCCGCAGGCCGCCACCAGCGCCCCCAGCCGCACCACCACCACGGCCCCGAACCGCCGTACCCCGAGATCCCCGATGGCCCGCCCCGCCAGCGTGGTCACCATGTACACGTTGTAGGGGACGGTCGCCAGCTGCTCCGACCCGCCCAGCACGTCCTTGACGTACTTCGCACTCCAGTTGGAGACCGTTGAGTCCCCGATGTAGGCGAACGTCATCACCAGGCACAGGGGCAACAGCAGCCGGAAGGCCACCCCCTTGGCCTCACCCGCCTCCGCCGGCTCCGCCTCGCCGTCGACGTACCACCGGCTCCCCACCAGCACCGCGGGCAACAGCACGGCCACCACCGGGAGATACGACAGCCACAGCGTCGACCCCTCGTGCGCGCCCAGCCAGGCGAGCGACGCCCCGAGGATGCCGCCCAGGCTGTACGCCGCATGGAAACTGAGCATGATGCTGCGCCCGTAAGCCCGTTGCAGACTCACCCCGAGCATGTTCATGGAGGCGTCCAGCATCCCCACGGAGAGCCCGAACACCCCCAGCACGAGGGCAAGTTCCAGCACCTGGTCCCCGGCACCGACGCCGAGCAGCGCCAGCAGCACCACGGGCTGGGACCAGCGCAGCAGCCGGCTGGGCCGCACCCGGCGCACCAGCCGCTCCGTCGTCACACTCCCCACCCCGGCCAGGACCGGCACGGCCGCGAGGAACACCGGCAGCAGCCCGTCGGACACCCCGTACCGGTCCTGCATGGCCGGGATGCGGGTCACCAGCAGGGCGAAGGCCACACCCTGCACGAAGAAACCGAACGCCAGCGAGGCCCTGCCCCGCCGCAGCACGTCAGTCATGGCGGCGAGCGTAGGGCCCCGGGCGGTGCGCTGAACAGATCCGGCAAAAGATGAGTTGCGCTCATCTTCGGCCGGGAGAAGCAGAGTCAGGCCGCGGCGGCCAGCCCGGTACGGCCGTCCTGGGCCGGCTCGGCGCTCTCCGCGGGGTCGCGGGGCTTCGCCGCGGCCTCCTCGCCCAGCAGACCTTCCATCGGGACGACCGCGACCGCGCCGCTGACCAGGAAGGTCACCACCATCACCACAGCCATCAGCACCCCACCGAGCCACACCATGGTGTCGACGGGAACGGTGTAAGCCCCCACCACACGTGCCACGCACTCGAGGAGGAGCGCCACGCCCCACACGAGGGAGAACGCCCGCTCCTTGCGCCGGAAGTCGCCGGACCTCTCCGCAGCGCCGGTGCTGAGCCGCTGCCAGGCCCCCTCCTTGGCGGAGTCCCCCTTCACCAGGAACGGCTTCATCCCCTCGGTCATCATCGGCCGCCCGAGCGCGACGGAGACGAGAATGCCGATGGCGACCGTGCTGCTGACCACCCCGTCCTTGGCGAGCATCAGCCGCGGGTCCCCGGAGACGAAGCTCAGCGCCAGCCCGACCACGTTCACGGTCAGGATCAGCAACGCGAGCCCATTGGCCGACCGCTTCCGCACCAGGCTCCACACGGTCCGCAGCGCGGGTCCGACACTGCTCCAGGCGAGAGCGGCGAACGTGCTCATCCCGAAGGCTTCCTTGAAGACGTAGTACGACCCGAGGGGCAGCGCCACGTCGATGAGCAGCGGCTTGAAGTTCTCCAGCACGCTGGGCTGCTTGTCCTGGCGCCCGGTGTCCTGCCTCTGGTTCCCCGTGTTCTTCGTCATGCCCTCAGCCTCGCGCCCGACGGGGTCCGGCCGACAGAAACGAACGTCCAGAGGTCGGCATGACATCCGTCAGATCCGCGCGATGGCCGCGGTCACATCAGCAGGTCAGCCAACTCTTCCATGCCGCCGAAGAGTCGGGTGGCGCCGGCGAGCTTGTCGGGTGGGGTCATCGCGATGAACCCGTACACGTCCATTCCCGCGGCCCGTGCGGCCTGGACGCCCAGCGGGGAGTCCTCCACGACGAGACACCGCCCGGGGGCCACCCCCATCCGCTCGGCCGCGTACAGGAACAGGTCGGGAGCGGGCTTTCCCCGGCCGACGTCCTGTGAGCTGAAGATGCGGTCGTCGCCGAACCACCGGTCCAGCCCGGTCACCCGGTGGCCGACCCGAATCCGCTCGTGACTCCCGGAGGAGGCCACGCAGTACGGCACGCCGCCGCCGGCCAGCCTCTCCAGCACCCCTTCGACACCGGCCACGGGCCGCAGTTCCTCCTCGAAGGCCGCGAACACCCTCGCGTGGAAGACGTCGTCGAATTCCGCGGGCAGCTTCTCCCCGGTCCGCTCCCACACGATGTCGTGCACACGGTGCATGGCGGAGCCCATGAAATCCCGTATGGACTCGTCGTAGGTCGTCGGGTGCCCCAGCTCGGTGAGGTAGGCGGCGAGATGCCGATTGGAGATGGGCTCGCTGTCCACCAGGACGCCGTCGTTGTCGAAGAGGATGAGGTCGTAGCGCATATCCCCGACTCTAAATGGCCCTGAACGCAGAAAACCCCCGCACCAGAAGGTGCGGGGGTTTTCCCTCAAAAATAGTTCGGCGGCGTCCTACTCTCCCACAGGGTCCCCCCTGCAGTACCATCGGCGCTGTGAGGCTTAGCTTCCGGGTTCGGA